>QIBC01000329.1 GCA_003225215.1 Acidobacteriota bacterium | reverse complement strand
TCGCTCAATCGGTATGCATATGTTCTAAACAGTCCGATAGTTTTCAACGATCCATTGGGTCTCGATCCACCCAATTGCGGGCATGATTCAAAATGTTGGAATGATTGGGCGAGACAGTTCTCTGGCGGCATGGTGGCACCCGGGGGACCGCGTGGCGCGATGTCTTGTGAAATAGACGGAGTCCCTTCATTCTGCGATTCGGCTTTTAATATGCTCCGGAGCGGAACCGCTCATCCCGTTGGGTGCATAATGGACAATCGTGGCCAAATGTGGTGTAACGGTCCTGATGGAGAGCGCGATGTTCCTGTCGACATCGTAGTCATCACTGGGAATGGTCATTTTATTGGGCCGGCTCCATCGCCCGTTTCTGCCTCCCCAGATGCTCAAACGCCGCCGTCGAAGCCAAGCGATCCGTGCTTGTCGATCCTGAGAAGCGCAGTAGTGAATTTTCTGGGGAGCTTCGCACCGCCAGAGGACTTTGCACAAACAGTCGGAGACTCAGTCGGTGCAGCTGTAGCTATCCAAGATCTGTGGCTTCAGATGACGTCTGCAGCTCGGAAAATCGGTGTGAATACACTCAAGAAAATGTCAAGATCCGCAGCAGGCAAGGGAATTAAAGTCGCACTAACGGTAAACGGCGGGCTTCAACTCGCTTCAGCAGAGTTAGAGGCGGCCCAAGACGGTAAAATATGCAATGCCTTTCTTCCGATGGGTCCCGTAATCGGAGTACCCTGATGCGCATTGAGAGAGCACCATGTCGGCGAACACAATAGGACCAATGACAATGGTCGAGATGGCAGTTTGGACACTGTTTCTATTTGGACTGCCGATCCGATTCTTCCGTCGACACTGGAGCCGGAGCACGTTCTGGCTCGCTACCGGAAAAGCATTTGGTGCACACGTCCTCCTGCTCGTTGTACTGCTTCTGATTTTTCATCGAATACCGCCCCTGGTGCCGGTGCTTGTGGCACCGTTCGAACTCTGGTGCATAGTTGTTATTTATGAGAAGAGTGGGTTCCCCATCTGGCGAGTTCAGACTGCCAGAGAAAATACAGAAAAGAAGTAGGTCCCCTCAATTCAAGCTGCTCGGGCTCTTTTTTCATGTCGGTTTTGTTAGGACTTCCTATGGAGCGGTGACTGAATCTCGCGGGCCAGTAGTTGCCCGGTGCATTTTTCCGAAAACAAGGGAAAACAGGGGGACAGAAAACAGGCTGCCCAAAAAGCGGTCAGAGGAGCGCTGCGTTCAACTGGACAAAAGGTTTCCCTAAATATGGTAGGAAAAACGGCTGCCAAAGTGGGAAAAATCGCAGGTTGGGCAGGTACGTTCCTTACGTTGAATGATGGAAGAAGTGCCTTTCAAAGATGCATGAGCAATCAAGATTGAAACAAAGATACGCATTGAATGAGAATTGGATTGTCGCTCTACTCGCACTGGCTGCGCTAGTCACCGCAATGATTATGGACAGTCAGGGGCTGCCCCAAAAGTGGCATGCGGCGATTCTATGGACGGTTACTACATTTGGTGCTCTGGTTTTGCTTCTTCGAAGAAAATGGGCACTGATTCCTTTTTGGGGCGCTTTGGCGATTTGCTTCTTGGTGCACCTCTTGCTCATGTGGGTCATTTTTTCCCAATTGTTAGCGGAGAGCAAAAAAGTAGGCATGCTTTATGCCGTTCCTTTTGCGTTCATAGAAACTTTATTCTTGCAGCTACTGTTGCCGGCACTAGAACGACAACTGTTTGGGGTTTCTAAAAAAGAGAGTCACTAGAACGCCCCGAAGAGCTTGAACCGAAACGCCCGAAAAGCGGCCGGGTGCCCCATCCTCGCCGGGGTTGCGAGGGTTGGATTCGAGAATGTCTGGAACTCCGTTCTTGGAGTTTGCTTTTATGAGATACGAAGCAATAACTGCTTCTAACTCGCCTTTCCTTAAAATGGAATAGACGAGTTGAAGAAATCCGCAAGAAAAGAGGCAACACCAGGGCTGATCAAGCTTCACGTGATCCCACCCTCGCAAACCGCGCGAGGATGGGGCACCCTTTATCTGGAAGTCTGACGCGAAGACCAAAACGGGAAAGGTTGGGCCACCCGTCGGAACCCAGAACGTTGGGCATGACTACGTCCGCGACGAAGCTCGTCAACTCGCACAAGGATTGGGCATTTCATACTGCGAGGCGCTTCAGAAAATCTATGAAGCTGCTAGAGCTGCCGGTAACTCTAAGAAAGCGAATGACACCAAGGCAACACAAAAACAGGGCGGCTGCCGTGGTCATTAGGAACTCTTTAGTAAGTCTTCGGAGGTGACATGGCCTTTATTCCTAAAGAAGCGATGTGGTATTTAGCACAACTTGTAATCGAGATAACAGTCGAAGATGACCCGCGAAATGTCGTACATGTCAATTACATGCTAATCCAGGCGAGCTCGCCGGAGGAAGCCTATGAAAAGTCCCTACGATTGGGAGCAGAGCACGAGAGTATCTATTTAAATCCCAATGGAAAGAAGGTCCAATCCTCGTTCAAAGGGTTAAGAAATCTGACAGTTGTCTATGACCGACTGGAGGACGGAGCGGAGCTTCTGTACGAGGAAAAGATTGGGATGGAACGAGGACAAATGAAAGGACTTGTTCGAGATAGGGAAGGTCTTGCGATATTTAGCCCAATTGAGAAGAGTCAAGGGCCGAACTATGCATCCGGAGAAGTTGAAAGAGAAGCCTTGCGCATTGTTGAGCGAGGAAAGCTTTAGTCAGTAAACTAGTGGCAGATGAGAAATGGGGGACAGCCTGAGGAGCCTGTCGAAGTGAAACTCTGCGGCAAGCAGGGCAGATGGGTTATAAGGGATTTGGTAGCTAGACTTTGGCTGTGTTGGGCGAAGGTCGAAATGGGAATTACTGGCCAAAGCCGGGTGCCCCGTTCTCGCGCGCTGTTCGCGAGGGCGGGGTTAGAGGATGTGTGTCATTTCGGTTCTAGTTTGTTCTTTGGTTTCCGGGTTCCAGTTCGTCGATCTTCACGCTACCGGTTCCTGTGCATATAGCGGAGCTTCTCAAACCGCTCCGTCTACTGGGGTGCAGACGGCGCCCGGCGCTCCGTTTCTCATTGCGTCTACAGTGCTTCGGACTACTGCGCCTTCACTCCCGCTTTGCGAATATAGATATTCCCGTTGAAGTTGCGGAACTGAAGTTCCTGGCCGCCGCCGTTGATGGTGCCGCGCACACTTTTGTCTATCTTGAACTTGTATTTGCCGCCTTGAGCGCGGCTGTCCTCCACGGGCTGTTGCTGCGGAGCGCGCGGCGCAAGCGCTACGTCAAAGTCGCTGAAGACATCTCCGCGGTCGGAATTAATCACTAAATTGGCCTTCAGGTCAGCCGGAAATGTGACGTCGATGTCCCCATTCAGAGAGCTGAACGCCATCGGCTTACTGGTATTGATGCGGTTGAACGTTACCAGTACTTTCCCATTCAGGGCATGGGCCACCACCGTTCCTGAGATGCTGCTCAGCGTGACTTCGCCGTTTACGTCGTTCACGTCGAGTTCGCCGTCGACATTCGACACCGAGATGTCCCCATCGTTGACCGTATGCAAGCTCAGCGAAGAGCGCACCGGGACGGAGATGGTTAAATCAATCGTGCGCTGTGTCGAGGCTGCGCCGATATTAACTCGATTGTTCTCCTCCTCAACTTCAAGTCCGGTGCTGTTGATAGGAATGCGGCGCATACCGTGGCTTTCCTTATCGCTTTCCTCTGAGGCGCGCGCACGAGCCTCCACAACAACTTCCTTACCTTCATAGCCCTTCACGGTAATAGCACCATTGAGGAGATGGGCCTTGATGAATGCCGGCCGGGTTGGGTCACTGAGCGGAACGCTTACGCGATCGGCATTGCCTGTGGCTGCCGCCGCCGCAAAAGTTGACGGGGCACAAAGAACCGCGATGATGGCAAATTGAATGAATGCGAGGAATTTATTAGTCATGACGTTCACGGATATGAATATCTCCATTCAGAGTTTCGATTTTTATTTCTGTACCGCCTGCGGCTACACGTCCTCCAGTGAAGCGGTCTGCACGGAAGACAAACTTGCCGCTGGTATGCTCTTCCTCCGGCTGGCGCGGCGGCAGCGACGACATCTGGAAGTCGCTGTAGACCTCGCCGTTGAAGGTTTTGAAGCGCAGATCGGCGGAAAACTTGGGCAGGAAGTACAGGTCGACGTCGCCGTTAATCGTGGAAAACGAAGAGTTGTTCTGCGGATTGCCGCGGAAAAATACCTTGAGCTCCCCATTCACCGTCTTGGCCGTGCCTGAGCCGTCGACATTGGTCATCTCCACCGTACCGTTCACGTTGTGAACCGAGTACTGTCCTGACACATCCTTCACGATGACATCACCATCGTTTACGGTACT
>QIBC01000345.1 GCA_003225215.1 Acidobacteriota bacterium | reverse complement strand
GTAACGGCCGAGCTTGCGCAGCAGCTGGAGGCGGTCGCGCGCAAGAAGATCGAATATAAAGGCACCATTTTCGAAGAGATGGATGTGGATGCCATTCTGGCACGCAAGCCGCAGGTAGCGTTAGTGGATGAGTTCGCGCACACCAATGTGGAAGGCAGCAAGCACCGCAAACGTTACGAAGATGTTCTGGAGTTGCTGGACGCCAAGATCAATGTGCTCTCGACCATGAACATTCAGCATCTCGAGAGCATGAATCCCACCATACAGAGCATCACCGGCATCCAGGTTCGCGAAACCGTTCCCGATTGGGTCCTGCAACGCGCCGATGAGATTGTCATGGCCGACCTCACTCCTGAGGCGCTGCAAACGCGCATGCAGCGTGGGGACATCTACCCGCTGGATCGCGGGGAGAAAGCGCTTAAGAACTTTTTTCGCCGCGGAAATCTGATGGCGTTACGCGAACTCGCACTGCGACAGGTAACGCACTCGGTCGATCGCAGTCTGGATGCTTACCTGAAGAAGAAGAACATCGACCAGAACTGGGGAATTCGAGAGCGCATCGCAGTGTGCATCAGTTCGCATCTCGAGTCGCAGCAACTTATTGCCCGTGGGGCCAGAATCGCGGACCGCATCGGAGCCGATTTCTTCGCGGTTTACGTCGAACAGGAGAAGGATCGCGAGCCCGACCGAGCCCGATGTCTCCATTCGAACTTTCAGTTTGCCGAGAATCTATCGGCCAAAATCGTGAGGCTGAAAGGAAAAGATATCGCTTCTTCGGTTGCCGAATTCGTTGGCAAAGAGAACATCACGCAGGTGGTCTTCGGTCGCTCGGCCGTGAGTGGATGGCGCGAATACCTTTATCTTGGCGCGATTCAGCGATTCCTGCGCAACGCTCCGCCAGTCGACGTACACATCGTCACGCAGAAGGTCGACTGACCGTGGCCGGGCGCCGAATCCTTGTCGTCGACGATGAGCCGCAGATCACGCGAGTGCTGCGCACTACGCTTTCCAGCCATGGATATGAGATACGCGTTGCTAATGATGCCGTCGCCGCCCTCGACGTAGTGAATGACTGGCCTCCGGAGCTGATCATCACCGACCTCTCGATGCCGGATATGAGCGGCGTCGACCTCACGCGAAAAGTGCGGGCAAAATCGGAAGTGCCCATCATCGTTCTCTCTGTGCGCGGTGAGGAGCGTTCGAAGATCGAAGCGCTCGATGCCGGTGCAGATGACTACGTTACCAAACCTTTCAGCATGAGCGAACTTCTGGCGCGTGTGCGCGCGAATCTTCGCCGCTTTACGCCGCCGAAGCCGGAGGAGCAGGAAATCAGCGTTGGAGACTTCAAAATTGATCTCCCAGGCCACCGGGTTTTAGTGCGTGGCGAAGAGGTACGCCTCACTCCCAAAGAGTTTGACTTACTGGTTTATTTCGCCCGCCATCCCGACAAGGTCGTGACGCACGCTGTTCTTCTGCGCTCCGTCTGGGGACCACAGAGCGTGAATCAAAACGAATACTTGCGTGTCTTCATCGGCCAACTGCGCAAGAAGCTCGAAGCAGGTGGCGATACGCACTACATCCTCACCGAACCATGGGTCGGATATCGTTTTGCGCCCGGCGAGTAATTAGTCCACGCCCAACGTCTGTTGTGCCAAAACCCTCTCACGAGTCGGCCTCACTCTTCCGCTGATTCACATTTCATCTTACAAAAGCTTTATGAACCTCTTACCGACGCCTTAGACGCAGACTTGTCTAATTGAGGGTATTCCCCGGGCATCGAACGCGAGATTCACATCCCGGCACTAATGATCAATGTGTTGGCAGGGAGTTTGTTCCTTTTAGGAAGACACAGCGAAAACTTTTGTATCCAGAAGGCAATCCCAGCCTCATTATGAGCGACGGATTCTGCTTGCACAAGGAAGGATCGTTCTCACATGAGCAACGCTAAACGAGCAGCATCGCACGTCCTCTTACTTGGCCTCTTTCTAACGCTCTCTCTCAGGATGCGTGCCCAGGGAGTTTCTGAGCAAACTAACCGCCCGACGGCCGACGCTGGTGCAGGAGCGGACTCAGCATCTGCAACAGTCGGCAAGAGCAATGCCGAGATATTGAAAGAGCTTGGGGAAATGCGGGCTCGAATCCAGCAGCTGGAATCACAACTCAATGCTCAATCCGTTGCGCATCCCCCCGACGGCCAAGTCTCCTCTGCATCGGCACAGCCAGCGGCCACGCGCAATGACTTTGCGGGAACCGTTTCGCCCGCAGAACCGGCCGTTACGGTCGCACAGGAACAGCCAGCCGCCGGCAATCAAAAATCTGAACCATTCGCCTTTGCGGACTTCACATGGCTTTCCGGTAACCCGCGCACCAAAGACACTCCATACGCTACGAAGTTCTTCACCCCGGAGGTCAGGTTCGACGTCAACTACACGTATGACTTCAACCACCCGAAAGACAATACGATTGGGGGATCGAGCGAAATCTTTCGCCACAATGAATTCCAACTCCCGCAACTTGGGGTTGGCGGCGACTTTCACCTCGACAATGTTCGCGGCAGGCTGATGACCCAATTCGGGATGTATTCCCAGACGCAGCCTCGCAACGATCCAAGCACCGCCCGTGGCCAATGGAACCTCAACAATGCATATCAGTACCTTGCGGAAGCCTATGGCGGATATCACTTCAACAAGATGCACGGCATCAATGTGGACGCTGGAATCTTTATGTCCTATATCGGCTTGTGGAGCTTCTATAACTTCGATAACTGGACTTATCAACCGTCATATGTTTCTTCGAACACACCGTGGTTCTTTAACGGCGTGCGAGTACAGTTCTTTCCCTCAGACAAACTCAAGATCGAACCGTGGTTCATTAATGGCTGGCAGTCATACGGGAAATTCAACAACAGGCCGGGCATTGGAGGCGAGATTCTGTGGAGACCCAACGGCGCAGTTTCGATCGTCGCCAACCAATACGCGTTAGGCGCCGATACTTTGGGTAACAGAGATCGAATCCGCTATCACACCGATGACAGCATCCAGGTCAAGTACTACGACAATCCATCTAGGCTGATGGACAAGGCCGCGTTCACCTTCACATTCGACGCTGGCTGCGAGAGCGGTGGTGGAGTGAGTTGTTTCGGCAATGGGAAGAGTGGTCCCAAGCAGAGCTTCCTTGGATTTATGGAATACAACAGATTCTGGTTCCACAAAGATCTGTTCGCCGTAACCCTTGGCGGCGGCGCTATTGATAATCCGGGCCGCTATCTCGTGCTGTTGCCTCCCATCAATGGCGCAACTGCCTTCTCCGGAACGCCATACTTTACGCAGAATCCGGCAGATCCATTCAAAGCCTGGGATGCCTCTGCGACTTTCGACTACATGCCGAGTCAGTACGTAACGTTCCGCTGGGAGTATATCCACCGCGGCTCGAACGTCCCGTATTTCAGCGGAACCGGCGGTATCACACCTCCAGGCGGGAACACCGGCGCCTTGGGATCGGTGGTACCGGGCTTTACTCCTGACCTACGCAAGTTTGAGAACCGCGCAATGGTTGCGTTGATGGTGAAGTTCTGAGCGCACTCGACCACGTGTCAGGACTACTTCAGC
>QIBC01000093.1 GCA_003225215.1 Acidobacteriota bacterium | reverse complement strand
AGTCGACGACCACGAACACGGAGAAGCTGCTGGCTACGGTCGCGGCCGATGTGATGGTTGCGGGCGGAAGCAATACAGTCTGCTTCAACGATTCGGTGGGTGGCGCGGCTGGCGCGAGTCCCTTCAGTGCGGATGCAACCGGTGGCGCGACCTTCCAAGGTCCCATCACAGCGCAAGGTTTAACTCTGACCGGCGGCAGCGCGCTGGCGGTGCCATCGCTGAACATCAATGGCGATGGGAACATGACGAAGAACCCTCGCGCTTCCTGGACCGGATATCTGGGAGCAACCAGTAATAGCGCCAACGTCGTGTTCTCGCAGTGGAGCAACAGCACGCCGCTGAAGATCACAACCATCAATGTGATTGCGCTCTCTGCCCCTGCGGGCTGCACCACGGCGGCTCAGTTCTTCGTGCATGATGTGGCAGGAAGCTCGAACAGTACGGCAGCGGTTGTCGCCAACGGTTCCGGTTCGGGATCGGCAACCGGTCTGAGTTTCTCCGCCAGCGCCGGCGACACGATCCAGCTTATGTACACGGCGGCGGGTTGCACCACGCAGGCTCAGTTGGTCAACGTCACTGTTGAAGTTGAGCCGCAGTGAGGCGCGGGGATCGGGGACAGGTTACAGGGGACAGCAACCGGAACACCTAAGGCAAATTTTCTAGGAAAACTGTCATCCCGAAGCGCCGGTTCTGTGGCGCGAGGGATCTGCTTTGCCTGGCCATAGAGACAGCGGATTCCTCGCGCCAAAGGCAGGCGCTTCGGAATGACAGTATCTAGAGTGACGGTTTCTAGCTGGGCTCCCATTGTGGAACCATGATATGGCCGCTTGCGCCTAGCCTTTGTCAGTCACGCTCAATCGCTTTGATCCTCATTAAAGAATGAAGACTAGGAGACACGATGAATGTAAACACCAAGAGAGCTGTGTCCAACGACGGCGAACGGCGGTTCCAGCTATTTGGCGGATGGTTGAAGGTTAACGCACACACCGTAGTTGTCGTAGGAGTTCTGGTTGGCGGGTGGATTGCGAACTTTGCCACCCTGTCAGCGCGCATGACAGACGTTGAGCGGGTTGAGGGCAGGCTGGAGCAGCGCTTCGATCGCGATGTGGTTCCGCGGCAGGAGCAGGAGGTTCGCGATCGCATGCTCGATCAGCGGCTGGAGCAAATGCAGCGCAGCCTCGATGCGATTCAGCAGGAGTTGCGGCGGCAGTCGCGCTGAGGGCAAGTCATGGCTAGCTTTGAGGAAGCCCTTATCTTCGTGCTGCGCAATGAGGATCCGCACCTGAGCGGAGTGGTGACTGAGGACTCCGGCGGCCGAACACGGTTTGGGATCGCCGAGCGCTTTCATCCCGAATTGGGCGACGAGTTTTATGAGGGTCCGTTGGAGTCTGCGCTAGAGGCGGCCGGCGAGATCTATCGATCAGAGTACTGGCGAGCGATTCGTGGCGATGAGATCAATGACCAGAGCATTGCCACTAAGCTGCTCGACATGGCGGTGAACATGGGCGTACGTCAGGCGATCGTTCTCTGCCAGCGTGCGCTGAACGTGAGCGGATTCCGAGTGCATGAAGACGGACTCTTCGGCTCTCGGACTCTGGCGGCAATCAATCTGGCAGATGTTGCTCTATTGTCTGCTCACCTCCGGGAATGCTGCGCGGCTTTCTATCAGCATCTTGCTGCGGTACGTCCGGAAGCGCAGCAGTATCTTCACGGCTGGCTCGCCAGAGCTAGAGCCTAATCGAGAAATTCCAATGAACCTGCACAAACTCTATTTGAGTGTCCTCGTCGTCCTCTGTTTCGGAACCCTGATTGTCGGAGCCGCCTGGCGTGATCACGTTCGCGATGATGCTCATCGCGACGCGGTGCTCGAAATGCAAACGTCCGATATCGCCGGACTGGAACAACGCATTGCCGCCGCCCGCAGCGACGCTCTTGCCCAAATAGCCGCGTTGGACACTCAGCGGAAGGCGCTCGCTTCAGTATCACAACGAGCCCCTGAAGTGATCCGCGAGTTGGTGCCGATGCAGTCGCCGATCCAGCAAACGGCTCCGATTACCTCGAAGTCTCCGCCGGATGCGCCCAGCGCAGTCATTACCAAGCAGCAGGAGATCGAGCTGGCGCAGTACGCGCTCGCGTGCAAACAATGCTCGGTCGAGCGCGATCAGCTTCGGGCCGAAGCCAAGGATCAGCAGGAGATCGTCTCGCGCCAGAAAATCGAGCTTGATGCCGCAAAGAAGTCAGCCAAGGGCGGCAGCGTCTGGCAGCGCGCCGTCAGGATCGCCAAATGGGGCGCGATCTTCGGCGAACTGGGATACGTGATTGGGAGGACACAGCGATGACCAAACTCACAGAGGCTGTCCAGGAATTGATCGGCGCCTTCAACGCAGCAGTAGGCGTGTTAAATGCTGTTCACACCAATGTGTGGGCGATTCTTCTAGTGGTGTTCGCTGTCGGCCTGTATCACGATGGGAAAGACAGCGCAGCGCTGGCCATCACAACCGGAGCGTTTGCGATGTTGCAGTCGGGGAGACTTGCGATTGGCGATAAGGAATGAGCGATTGGGTTCGTTGTGCAGTACCAGAGCGGAACCTCTCACTTTGCACGTCCTCAGGGTGACGGTTCCCCGATATAATATCTGTTAGATATAACTAGATTCGCATACTACATCTTGTGGATTGACGAACAAAAGGCGAATAAATAAGCTGCTGGTCATTGCGGAGCGCTCCTGGCGAAGCGCATCCGCAGAAAAGGGCGCCCGGAAACGCGGTGCAAAATGGGCCGGCGTTTTCTCCGGCCGGAAGGGCAGACTAGACCATGCAGGAATCACTCCATCCAGAACTCATCTTTGCCGAAGCTGCCGAGGCGTGGGTTAACTCGCGCACGATGTCGCCTGGCAGCCGGGCGCGTTATATATCCCCGCGGACGCTGTCGGATCTGCAGCAATACATTCGCGCGCTCAATCGTAAGTTCGGCCCGGTGCCTCTGAACGAGATCGACATTGGACTCTTGCGCGAGTATCAGCGCGAACGCTCCGAGACGTGCGGCGCCAACAAGATCAACCAGGAGATGACTGCTATGCGCTGCTCGCGCTTGCGACCTCGGCTTCGAATTGCGAGATGCGGGGCTTGCGCCTTGGCGACATAAACCTCTACAGCAAAGTCCTGCACATTCGCCGCGAGCACGCGAAGAATCGCTATCGCATCCGCACAATTCCCATGCACGACGAAGCGGTCTGGGCCGTCACCCGGCTAATGGAACGCGCACGAGGACTGGGAGCGGTGAGTCCGCATCATCACCTCATGCCGTTTCGCGTCACGCCGATTTCGTGGGACCTCGATCGGCCCATGTCGAACAGCTGCATCCGCAAGGCGTGGGAGACGGTTCGCGAAGCGGCCAGCGTGCCCTGGCTGCGAATCCAGGATCTTCGTCACACAGCCATTACGCGAATGGCAGAAGCCGGCGTTCCCATTCCGGTAATCCTCAGCATGGCCGGTCACATCAGCACACGCATGCAACAGCACTACACATCAGTCAGCGAGTTCGCGAAACGGCGCGCTGTGGAAGCTGCGTTCTGTGGCGGCAATTACATGGTCTCGGGCGGGCGCCTGCTCCGGGATGATCGCGAGCCGCGATGCGCAGTGTTGCGCAAGAGAAGCCTCAAGACACAAGGTAAGCGCTCCTCAATCCAATCGCCGCAGGTCCCTGTCGACGCTATCGATTCTCACGACTAGCTCTCCCTCTACGCTCCCTAATTGGCCGTCCGACTTGTGCGGACGGCCCTTTTTTGTTTTGCGCGACGATTTACACGCTGACTTCGCTGATCTGCATTCTCATCCTTTTTCAGCGTTCCCTCATTCTGTACAACCCCGAGCGGTATTCCCCGCGAGTTGGCGCAACAACGTGCGCGGCTCATCTCTGACCTTCGCTATCAACTCCGGTTCGAATCGGCTTCACCTGGAAAGGATGATGGCTTTTGCGCTCTCGATCCGCTTCGGATACTCACTTTGCTGCTGCTTCTTCAGCGATATCCAGGAGTTCATCGTTTCCTGCTCCCTGCGCATCACCAAAATCTGCGCGCGCGATGTCTCCGGAGCTGGACCGCCAGGAATGTTCCTAATCGCGACAAAGTGTTCCGGATCGAGAGCCTGGCGCAGAGTGCCCACGGCGGTGCGAAGCGGTCGCCCGATGATCTCCCGGGCAAGGTCCTGAACGGCAGCCACCATGGCTTCCGCATCGTACTCGCCCAGCTTTTGCACTGCGGCATGCACCAGGCGATGCGCGAGCCGAAAGCTCAGTCCTTCACTGCGCACTAACGTATCGGCAAGCTCCGTCACCGTAAGGAAGCCGCCCCCGGCACGGCGCGCCATCTGCTCCCTGTTCACTTGGCAGCCTCGCACTACGCCCGCAAACAGCTTCAATGCCCTGCTGGCATCCTCGAAAACGGAAAAGACCAGCGGCTGCAGATCGTCCTCGCTGTCCACGATGTCGCCGAAGGGCGTATTGTGCGCGCAGGCCAGCACCCCTTGTGCCTGGGCGAAGGCTCGACTCGCCAGGATTCTGGTGTGCTCAAGCGACACCGGATTCCGCTTCTGCGGCATGATGCTGGAGGTCTGCACCAGCGAATCGTCAAGGCGCAGAAAATTGAATTCAGCGGTACACCATTGCAGGCAATCCTGCACGAGTTTGCCCAAATTGATCATGCAGATTGCGATCGCAGAGGCCGCTTCAGTTACGTAATCAACCGCCGCGATGGCGCCATAGGAATTGATTTGCAGGCCTTCGAAACCTAAAAGCTCGGCGGTGCAGTCGCGATCGATAGGAAATCCGGTCGTAGTAATGGCACAAGCCCCTAGTGGATTGCGATTGACGGTCGTCCAGGCGGACCGCAGGCGATCAAAATCGCGGCCCAGGAATTCGGCAGCCGCCATCAGATAGTGGGCGAAGGTGGTGGGTTGCGCGGGCTGGGTATGCGTGTACGCGGGCATCAGTGTGGTGACGTTGGCTTCTGCCAAGTCCAGCAAGGCGTGTCGCGCATCGGCAACGCAGGCGGCGCAGCCGAGCACTTCGCTGCGAATGCACATGCGATAGAGAGTCAGATCGATATCATTGCGGCTGCGCGCGGTGTGCATCCTACCGGCAACGTCCGCGCCTATATCGGCGGCAAGCAGATCTTCGATATAGAAGAACAGGTCCTCGCAAGTGCCATCGTACGTGGCGGACTTGATCTTCTCGAGGTCAAGGCGGTCCAGAGCCCTCAGGCAGGCTTGCGCATCCTGGCGAGAGAGAATGTGCTGACGCTCCAGCATGATCGTATGGGCATAATGAATCTGCAGCAGGCTCGCGAGGAAATAGCGCTTCGCATCTTCGAAGTTCGCCGCCAACACGGTTTCGCGATATACGGGGGCGGGAAACTTTTTGGAAGCGGCCACAGCCGCGTCGAGTCGAGTCGAATTGGAGGTCACGAATCCATCATCCCTCAAAAACGGCGTAGATCCATCTCGCTAGGCTTCATTCCCCCTCAGAAGCGTGCCACCAAGCCGAGTTGAACGATTCGGCCCTCGAGCACGGTGCTGGATTTCGGGAAGCTGGATGGCAACGGAATCACCGCTCCCGTCGAGCTAACCGGCAAACCCGTTGTTGCTGTCGGAAGTCCGGATGCAGGATCGAGGCCGCCGATCGTTATCGCGGTATTTAAGCTCGTAACGTTGGGATGGTTGAAGAGATTGTTTGCCTCGAGAAAGAATTGCGGCTCCAGCCGCTCCCAGAGCCTTGCAATCGTTCGCGTGTAACGAAGATCGACTTGGTAAACGGATGGCCCCCGCACTGAATTCCGGCCAATAAACAGCGGTCGAGTAACGGACGACACTTTCTGATCGCCATTGATCTGAGTGCTGCCGGTGATGTTCTGCTGGTCTCCGGAGGAGAGGTTCGTCAGAACGGAGAACATGTTGTGGTTCAGGATGCTCCGCAATACGGTGTTCCCACTCTTGAAATTTGGTTCGATGATCGAGCTCGTGGTGAATGCCTGAGGGCGATTTACGAAGCTGTTGCCTCGATCGCGAAGACGATTGCTCAGATCCTCAATCGGCAGATTCTGCTCAAAGCTGTTCACATCCGGCGCGTCGCTGATCGTATGAGACCACGTGTAAGCGGCGCTTACCTGAACTCCGGCAGAGAGCCTGTGCGTATAGTTGATCACTCCTGCGTTGTAGACCGAACGCGCTCCCGACTGTTGCAGCAGAATGTTGTTGAATTGAGGAAAGAGTCTCGTGCTGACACTCACGTTTTTGCTATACACCGGCCTCCCATCGGCGAGCGTAGCGATCGGATTGATGAGATTAATGTTGCTCAGGAACTCCAGGTTTCTTGCCCCGGTGTGAATGAAGCCGAGGGTAATGCTGTCATTGCTGCTCAGTTCCCGGGACAGTTGCAGACTGGTATTGATGGTATACGCGTTGCGAAAATTGGGATCGACCGAGGTAACGTCATTGGGAGTGGCTGGCGGCGTAGCCGAAGTTAGGATCGTTGGAAATGCTGGAGCACCAGCCGATGTCGGCCCCAGAGACACCGACGAAAGATTCCCATTATTCAGGAGCGTATTAAACCAAGTGTTGGTAGCCGGCGACTCGTAAAAGATTCCGCCAGACCCGCGGACGATCGTCTTGGGCGTGAGCCGATAAGCGAACCCCACACGCGGAGAAAAATTTGTGCTGGGAGAATTGAACGTACGCGAATCGATGAACGGAGCATTCGGATCCGCGGGCGGAGGCACGAACTTGTCGTAACGCAGCCCATAGATCAATGTGAGAGCCGGCGTGACCTGCCAATTGTCCTGTCCGTAGAAGCTGAAGAAGACCGAGTGATAGGACGGCACCGTGCCGCCATTGCTTACCGTTACCGTCGAATAGGAACGCGGATTAGCGCCTGATTTTGCGCTCAGATAAGCGGAGATGGTGGGAAACGAGTATTGGGTAAACGAGTCGGCCTTCTGCAGATCGACGTTCTCCTGCCATGATCCTCCCCACTTGAAGGAATGTTTGCCACGTATCCACGTCAGGTTCTCGTTCAAGTTCGGAATTTTCTCGGTGAACTGGTCGCCCGCGGCGATGGTGCCCCCAAAGTTAGCTATCTTCGGGATAATCACCGCTGGCCCAGGAGCGGTGAGCGCGCCTGGGAAATGGCTATTGCTTCGCAAGGGCCATGAAAAGCGGAACTCGTTCAGCAGATTCGCTGAAAGTGCGCTCACGACTTGCATGCCGATCACGTGGGCTTTGTCCTTGAAATCGGAACTGGCATCAAGGGCAAACAACCCACCCACATTGGTGTTGAACGGAAAAGAGTTCCGAAAGTAGTTATAGCGCACGAATGCAGAGTGCTTGCTGTTGATCACCCAATCCACGCGGGTGTCCACAAACTGGCCATGCAACAGGCCGGGACCGGTAGCAAGCAGCGCTGGGTCGATCCCAATTTGGGCCGCATTTGCGGCACTGATCGTCACTGGCGCTGGCTGTCCGCGCTCAAGGTGCTCGTACGCTCCAAACCAGAATAGTTTGTCCTTGATCAGCTTGCCTCCGGCATTCGCGGAGTAGTCGTTCAACTTCAATTCTGGCTTCGGCGCGGTCGGCGATAGCAGGATGGGACGCGCGCTCGCGTCCACCCAGCGGTGGATGTACTCGAACATCCCATGGATATCGTTGGTTCCGGAGTTCGTGATTACGTTGAAGATGTTGCCCGAGGTCATGCCGAATTCCGGCGCGTAACTGTTTGATACGGTCTGCACTTCGCGCACGTAGGTATCGGAAATTGGGAACAGGCGGAGCCCGTGACGGTCCTGCTGGCTGTCAACCATGCCGTCCATCTGGTAGTTGATCCGGTCCAGCAGGCCATTGGTATTGATCGTTCGGGGAATTCCCAGTTCGGGATTAGGATGGCCGCTCACCCCCGGCTGAAACAAAATAAAGTTGTAAGGATTGCGCGAGGTCAGCGGAAGGTTCTCAATCTCCTTGGTGTCGATGGTCCTACCAACATTGACGCGGGTGGGTTCGATCAGCGGAGCGCCCCCGGAGACCTCGACCGTAGTCGAGACGCTTGCCAGCGGCATGTGCGCATCGATCACCGCCTCCTTGCCGGCCTCCAACAAGACTTTGGAGGCGCGTACGATGGCGAAGCCGTCCTTCGTAACGACGACCTCGTAGCTGCCCAGCGGAAGATTGGGAAACACGTAGTACCCCTCCAAACCGGTCTGCATACTTCGCGAGAGGCCGTTAGCGGAGTTGTGAATCGTGACCGTCGCGCCCTCGATCGAGGCATCGGAGGCATCCGATACCCGTCCTCTGAGGGTACCGTTGATCGCGTCCGATTGCGCGAAGGCTTGCGCGCACCAAGTCGCACTAACCAGGGCTAAAAGCATTCCAAACAGAAATAACCGAGTTCCCTGAAGTGTGCCTTCTCGTTGCCACTTAGACGTCTTCATTCCATCCTCCTGAATTGCTGTCGGCCACGTACTGAGCATCATCGTTCGTAAACCCTTGGACTCCACAAAGCCGCTTGCGTCATCAGCCGGCTCGCGTCTTCATCGGAAGCCATGCTTGCGCCTTTCAGACCGCCGGCGAAACCCATGCTGTTCCGCGGTCTGGATAGCGAGCCAAACCGCCCCATGCAGTTGCGCGTCCTGTCCCAGACTGCTCGCAACCACTTCAGGACGCGCAAACTCATTACGCGCAATCGCTATGCGGGTCGCTTCTACCAAGACAGGATGGCTGCCGATCCCGCCGCCGAGAACAACTAACGGCGTGTCCAGAACCAGGCTCATGTTGACGATTGCTGCGGCGAGGTGCTCTGCAGTGCTGTGCAGAATTCGCTGAGCGCATGCATCGCCGCTGGCGGCGAGATCGAAGATCTCCGTGGGCTGCACCTCTCGCATCTGGTTCGTGCGGCCATTGGCGGAAGCCAGCCATGCATGCTTGATCCCTTCGCCACCTATAGTTCCCTCCAGCACACCTAGGCTATTAACTCTCAGAGCTTGGGGCGGCAACCCCGGGACTTGCATGTAGCCGATTTCGCCTGCCGACCAACGGGCGCCATGAAGAAGAGCGCCATTAACCACGATGCCAGCACCCACGCCCGAGCCAATGGCAATGAAGGCGAAATTCTCGGCCTGCCTGGCCACTCCACAGCAACCTTCGCCAAGCGCGCCGAGATTTACGTCGTTTTCAACGGTCGTGCTGATCCCGGTTTTGTCCTGCAGAAGCTCCGCCAGCGGCACGTCGCGCCATGCGTGCAAATTGGGGGCAGAGAGAATCCACCCCTTGCGCACGTCGGTGATGCCCGGTGCACCGGCCGCGAGCTCCAGCACTTTTTCAGGAGCGATGCCATGTTCACCCAACAGGCGATCGGTGGCTGCCGCAATCAGAGTCGTAACTTCGCTTGGGGTTCCGCTTTCGGGAACGGTCTTATGGACCCTTCCGATGATCTTCCCGCTCAGGTCGGCCAATGCCAGCCGCACACTGGAGCCGCCGATATCCGCGCCAAACACGCAGCCGTAACCGGAATTGAATTCCAAGATCCGGGCAGGTCTTCCACCTCTAGAGGTTCCGGCTCCGGTGAATCTAACCAGTCCCCTCCGCTGAAAAGTCTCGATCGCCGAAGAAACCGTCGGAGCAGTCAGTCCCGAAATGCGCACCAAGTCAGCTCGCGAACAAGGCATATGCTGCCGCAGCAGGCGCAAGATCTCGCGCGAATTCGCTGCGCGCATACTTCTCGGTTGAGAGCCGGTCGAGTGATCTCGATTGTGATGCAACTTCGAGCGAAGCAATGCGATGGGGACCGTCGGCTCCATCTAGGAACTCTCACCCGCCTGGATTAACTTAAATGTCTTTACGAAGTAGCCGCACTAATTTAGGGCTCTTTAGTAAGGGCGTCAACCATTTTTGTTCGACCGCGTTGGAAGGCGACGGGACATGCCCGGAAGGGATAAGTTGGTCGACGACATGTCTTAGATATGTGAATCTGGTTAGGAGCAACCCCTTCTTATCCTCGGGGAATTCCGATGCGGCGCACGAGATCCTGAAACCTGGGATTGCCTCGGAGGGGGTTCAGTCGGGGATCCACCCCGATCCATGGTATTCAAGTTGAGCGCTGAAGGAAGGCTTGCTCCAAGGACTGGAGGGCCTTCTCGTTTTCACCCAGCTCGGTGTAGGCAGCCGCCACGAGGAACCGGCAGAGATAGCGTTGCTTGGCTTGTTCCAATGCTTTACTTAGAAGCTGTTTGGCCTTGCCGCTTTCGCCCACGCGGGCAAACGCGGACGCGGTGGCAGCCATTCCGCTGGGGCTATTCCCAACGCGAATGGCATCTTCGGCAGCTCGGAGAGTTTCGGGACGTTTCCCCATTTGGGCATAAGCCATGGCGAGAATCGCATAAGGAATACCTGCTGCGGGTTCTAGCTCAATAGTCTTCTGGCACTGCTCGACGGTCTCCGGCATTCGACCGGAGAAGTAGTAGATCCAAAGCGCCTCGTTGCGGCTTTCGACTGCAAGTGGATCGTAAAGGTAGGCTTGCTGAACGCGGGAGAGCGCTTCATCGAAGCGCCCCAAGGTTGCCAGGTAGTCGGCATAACCCAATTGAGCTTCCGGCAAGCTTGGATTGATTTCGAGCGCCCGGCGAAATTCCATTTCTGCCGCTGGCCAATTCCAATCGAAAAACAAATGCACATAGCCAAGCTTGACGTGGGCGCTGGCGAGGTTGGGGTCGAGCTCGACTGCTCGCAGGGCGGCTTCTCTTGCTCGCGGCATCACCTCCGTTGGAGAACTGTAATATGTGGTTGCGGCATCGTAGGCTTCGGCCAGAGCCGAGTAGAGGCGAGCGTCTTTCGGATCCTTAGCTATTCCTTCTTGAAAGTACTGAATGGCCTTATTCACGCTCTCCCGCGTACCTTCCCCGAGTTCATGAAGGCCGAGAAGGTACTTGTCGTAGGTCTCCACATTGACGTGCGCGCTCGCGGAAGTGCTCGTCTCGACGGGCAGCAATTGAATCGACAGAGAATGAGTAATCTTCTCTGCGATTTCTTTCTGAATGCTCAAAACGTCAACCAGAGGCCGCTCATAGGTTTCGGCCCACAGATGCGTTTGGGCCCGCGCCTCGATCAGTTGAGCGGTGACTCGCACGCGCTCGCCGCCACGCCGAGCGCTTCCTTCGAGTAAATAGTCAACACCCAACTCCTGACCAATCTGCGCGACGGTTTCCTTGGTGTGTTTGTACCGCACAGTTGACGTCCGTGCGATCACTCCGAGGTTCGCGGGCTGCCACTGCCCCAGTTGGGCAATCATCTCCTCAGTGAGTCCATCGGCAAAGTAATCTTCGTGAGCGTCCCCGCTCAAATTCTCAAAGGGAAGCACCGCCAGCATGACCCTTCGCGGGGAAGGATTTCGCGCCGGCCAGAAGTGCCGCACTGCCGGAATCGCCGTTACGGCTAGCACCAACAAAGCTAGTGGCCACAACCAAAGGCTTCTCTTGTGCCCTAGATGCACCGCAGCTTGGGGCTGTGCAGAAAGAACTGGGGCGGATTGAGGGGGCGCAGGCGGTTCGCCATTTTCCTGCACCGGAGCAATGAAGCGATAGCCTCGCCTGGGGACAGTCTCGATGTATTTGCGGCCGTCCGGACTATCGCCCAACACCTGCCGCAGATTGAAGATATGGCGGGCCAGATTGCTTTCCTCGACGAAAATACCCGGCCACACTTTCTCCAATAACTCTTCTTTCTCGACGATGTGCCCAGCCTTTTGAACCAGGACGAGGAGGGTCTCCAAGTCCTTTGGGGGAAGCGTGACGGGCTGACCATCGCGCAGCAACACGCGCTCGGCGGCGTCGATGCAATAAGAGCCGAATTCGTATAAGTGATTTGCTTTCAACTACACGCCCAACGGGAGAATTTCCAAAGAAATCTTTCAGAACTTCTCAAAGACATTCCATGCCAAACGCTGGCATCGTGCACGGCACACAAGCAGTCCTGGCGCTTGCCTTCAGCCCTGAGAAATGCCAGCGATTTTAGCGCATCGTGGGGCTGATTCAGCAATGAAGTGCCGTGGATCAGCTGATCAAGAATTTGTCGTTAATGGAGGCTTCTACCATGCAGATCGCACAACTTGCAAAGCGAATCCAGTACTTGATGCTGGCAATGATCGTTATGGGCACATGTCCCGGAGCCGCGCAGGCGCAAAACGCGCACGCGCACGAGCCGGCCGCAGAACCTCAGTCACTGACCCGGTCACAAAGCGCTCTTCTAAAGATTGTTCGAGAGAACACGGAGCGCTTCAAGGATGTGGCCGTCGCCGAGGCGGAAGGATACTCACTTCTATTCGGCTGCGTTAGTGGACCGGATGCGGGAGCCATGGGGCTCCACTTTGTAAATATGAAGTTGGTGGGACTCGGTGAAATCGACGCCAGTCACCCCCAGATCGTGATCTATGAGCCGATGCCAGACGGTCACCTGCAATTGATTGGCGCCGACTTTCTAGTGATTGCAAGCGAGTGGGACAAGGCTCATCCGGGACAGGGAGCACCACAGATCATGGGACAGCTCTTTCACTATTTCGAGAGCCCTAACCGCTTCGGCCTCCCCGCCTTCTACACGCTTCACGTGTGGGCTTGGAAGGAGAATCCCAACGGTGCCTTCGTGAATTGGCACCCGAATGTTTCCTGCCAGGCATTCGCCGGTCAGTAGTCAATCACTCGCATCATCAGCTTCCCAAAATGAAGAGCGATACATAGTCGGGCTTCGTGGAGGAAATCATGTGGTCGATCACAAACAAGTTCAGGAACCAGACGACTGTTAACAGGAAACGGCTGGCGATCCTACTGCCCGTAATTCTTCTTGGAGGCAGAGCATTGCTTGCAACCGAGGAGAACGCCAATCGTACCGTGCCGCAGTTTCAAGTCTTTGCGGACCACCACGGGGCCTTTGCCACTTTGAACCTGGGCGGGCCGACTGACACGGCCAGAAATCCATTCTTCCAGGATTTGGGCCGCAACGGACGCCGCTGTGTCACTTGTCACGAGCCAGGTGACGCGTGGTCGGTGACACCGCCGCATATTCAGGCACGCTTCGCGGCCACGTCCGGGATGGATCCTATTTTCCGACCGGTGGACGGCGCGACCTGTCCCACAGCAGACATATCGACGCTCGAAGAACGACGCGAGGCGTACAGCCTGTTATTGAGCCGTGGGTTGATTCGAATTGGAATTGCAGTTCCACCCAATGCGGACTACGAGGTGGTGAGCGTCCACAACCAGTATGGTTGCAATGCGGCGGATGTGATTTCGATGTACCGGCGTCCATTGCCGACCACGAACCTTCTGTTTCTTAGTGCAGTCATGTTTGACGGCAGGGAATCTTCGGCAGCCACTCGCACAAACAAAATCGTTTACAACAATTACCCATCCTCGCTGCTCAGCGATCTGGCACATCAGTCATTGGACGCAACCGTGGGGCACGCGCAAGGGGACGGAACCCGGCCAACTCTAGAGGAACAACAACAAATTGTCGATTTCGAAACCAACTTGTTTACAGCTCAGTTTTTTGACTTCCGAACGGGGTTGCTCAATTCAGATGGCGCCCAAGGCGGGCCCAAACCAATCTCCACTCAGCCGTTCTTCATCAGCATCAATTCCAGCGTTCACTCTTTGCTGCCCGCATTCGAGCAGCCCGGGGGATTTATGACCCCTGGCGATGGCCAATTCACTTCCAACATCTTCAACCTGTACGGTCATTGGGCGCAGGATGGTACCAGCAAGAGCGAGGCGTACCGTGCCGCACGACAGTCGGTCGCTCGCGGGGAGCAGCTTTTCAACAGTTTGCAAATTCCCATAAGCGGAGTCGCCGGAATCAACGACGACCTGGCCGCCGGCGGGCTGATTGGCGGTGGCATTGCGACGCTTCAGGGAACCTGTGGCACTTGCCACGACACGCCGAATGTTGGCAATCATTCCTTCCCCACACCGTTGAACATTGGGACCAGCGATCTGAACCCGACCGACGGCTCGCTGAACTTGGGCGGCCTGGATATAAATTACTTGCCAAAGATCACTGTGTGCCGAAAGGACACGGCTACGGGTCTGGCAACCAGCGACTGCAAGACCACAACCGACCTCGGCCAGGCGCTGATCGATGGCAGGTTCGACCATGTCGGCAAAATCAAAGGCCCGATTCTTCGCGGCCTGGCTGGGCGCGCGCCCTATTTCCATAATGGCTCAGCCGCGACGCTGATGGATGTCGTCAATTTCTACGACGTGCGTTTCAACTTGCATCTTTCGGACAAGGAGAAAGGGGACCTCGCCGCCTTCTTAGCAGCACTGTAGGGAAAAGATTACAAAGCAACACACCTACCTTTATCCTGAAACGTGCCATAAGAAAGCCTGATGAGCAAGATGATCGAACCTTGATCCCCTTGAAAATAACGGCTCCGGGACGCTGAGACGTTCCACGCGTCCTGACCAAGGTCAGTTGTTCAGCGAGCATGGCCTCGCTGTTTTTCTCCCGGTTAATTCAAATGAAAAGCGGTTTGGGCCTTTCGACCAAAAAGAGCCGGCTGTCCCCAAATGACTTGTAAGAAGTCGTCAGAAGTACAGTTTCAGCGCCAACTGGATTTCTCGAGGATCGCCTGGTCCTCCTGAGCCCGTTCCTAGAATGGGATTCAGCGTATTCGAGACTTTGCCGAACGAGCCGCCGGTGCCGATATTGGCGAGGGTGAAGCTCGCATTTGGGTTAGTGAAGTTTGGATGATTGAAAGCGTTGAAGAATTCAGCCCGGAACTGCCAGGTAAAACGTTCGGTCATGCGAAACATCTTGAACAAGCTGAGGTCTGTGGTCTGAATCCCAGGCCCGTGGAATGCGCGCGGCCTGCATGTCCCGAACGTTCCATTGGTCGGGAATGAAAATGCTGCAGGATTAATGAAGAAGCCTGTGCTGGTGTAGCTGGCCGGATCGCTCGTCGCCCCTGCAAATGGATCGCCGATGCAATTGGGGTAGGAGGCGTGGCTCGAACCGGTGAAGCTCTTATCTGGCGTCGTCACAGTGAAGGGCGTTCCAGTTTGCAGAGTGACGATTCCGTTGAACTGCCATCCGCCGAGCAGATTGCTCGCCAGGTTGTCGCCCGATAGGAATCGCTTCCCTCTGCCGATGGGTAGATCCCAGGTGAAGTTGCTGACAAAGCGATGGCGAACGTCGAAGGGCGAGTTGCTCATTTCGGCGCCGTAGTTGTACGCATTGGCCGGTGTGGAGCCTCCGGTTAGATTGTCCTGGAAATTTGCAAGCCCATGGCTGTAGGTGTAGTTGACGGCGTACCCAAATCCCTTGGACATGCGCTTGCGAAGGGATAAGTCGAGGCCGTTATAGTCCGTATTGCCATCGTTCGTGGCGAGTTCAAGGAAGCCATGCTGACCGTTGAGAACGCATGGCGTTTTCACGCGTGCAACCGGGTCAGGATTTAGCGTATCAATGTTTGAGATGGTATTCAGGTTCGCAAACGGGAATTGCACAATGGGACATCCGCTGTCGGCGCCGGTGATGAGACCCTGATTGCCGTTCCTGAGACGGTTCATCTTTCGGCCCCAATTGCCGATATATGTCGCCGCAAGCACCGTGTCCTGGAAGACCTCGTACTCCGGACCGAAACTTGCCTGCTCCACGTAACCGGAGCGCTGGTTGGGATCCTGAGCACGCAGTTGCAGCTTGGTTAGATCAAGCGCCGTGCCCGTGATCGTGCTCAGCGGGAATCCATTCTTGAGCTGGAAGATCGGAGTCGAGCTTCCGGTTCCCTGATTGAGCTGTATGTCCTGCAGGAACGGTGGATTGAGCTCCAGCAGGCTCTCAGATCCGATGCGGTTGTAGTG
>QIBC01000344.1 GCA_003225215.1 Acidobacteriota bacterium | reverse complement strand
CTCGCATGGCTGGGTGACAGCGTCACTACAGATCACATCTCGCCGGCTGGATCGATCAAGCAGAATGGCCCCGCCGGGAAATATCTCGTCGAGCATGGAGTGAAGCCGCACGAGTTCAACTCGTACGGTTCCCGTCGTGGAAATCACGAGGTGATGGTGCGCGGCACCTTCGCCAACGTCCGTTTGCGCAACAAATTGGCGCCCGGCACCGAAGGTGGAGTAACGCGCTATCTCCCGACGAATGAAGTAATGTCAATCTTCGATGCCTCGATGAAATACCAAGCCAGTGGCGTACCGCTCATCATCCTCGCCGGAAAAGAATACGGATCAGGATCCTCGCGCGACTGGGCTGCCAAAGGTCCCAAGCTGCTCGGCGTACATGCCGTGATCGCGCAGAGTTACGAGCGCATTCACCGCTCCAACCTCGTCGGAATGGGAATTCTTCCGCTGCAGTTTTTGTCGGAAGAAGATCCGGAGACACTCGGTCTTACCGGAGAAGAGATGTACGAGATTACCGGACTGCGCGAGCTGCTGGATTCAAAGTTCGCGTCGGGGCGCCATGTGAGCGTCCACGCCCAACGCGGCGACGGCACGGTAAAACAATTCGAAGCTACGGTGCGCATCGATACGCCGCAGGAGATTCTCTATTACCAGCACGGCGGCATTCTGCAATTCGTCTTGCGGCAATTACTCGCCGGATGGGAGAAGCCCAAAGTCGTCAGCCGCGGCATGAGTACCGTGGCCGATCCGAGCACGGGGAGCAGCATTACTTAGTCTTTTTTTTCTTGTCATTCCGAGGGCCTGGTGTTGGCCCGAGGAATCCCTATAGGCACGCTCTTGGGAAATCGGTTGTCTAGACGACTAAATGCGCGAGGGCATCAAGAGGGATTCCTCGCCGCAAAAGACGCGGCTTCGGAATGACAACAAAAGCAGGAACTAAATCCCAACCCCGTATTCCGTGCCATTGAACGTACGGTCTTCGCCGGCATGGCTGAAGCTCTCGTAGGGCATGCGCTTCGCGAGGCGCTGCTTGCGCAGCTCGTTTCCAAGATAGAGGGCACCGGCGATAACACCAAGTCCAATGCCTGTCCACATGAGTATCAGGAGTGGGCGACGGATGTTGAAACTCATATCAGGGATGTTTCCCTCCATCCTCTCAGGAACTGCCGTCTTTACGAATTCGAGCAGTCTTGCATGCACTGGAGCCATCACTAGTAGGATGCTCCCAGTTGCTGGGCGTATGCCGAATTATGTCCTGAGACGAGGTTACCAAAGTGAGACGCCGGGTACTAGCTTCCCGGGGTTAACACGAAGGGCACGAAGGCAACACTAAGGACACGAAACCCAAGGATTAGAGCTACTCAACGTAAAGCGCATTCCGCCAACTTCGTGTACTTCGTTTCGCCTTCGTGATCTTCGTGTTAACCCCGCCGACGCCTAAGCGGGAAGAGAGTGGCTCTCGCTGCTGCTGGCATCCGGAGTCGCGCGGATTTCCTTCACACGCTCACCGACCGCGTATTTCAACTTCTCGATGCCTTCTCCGGTTACGGCGGAGATTGACATGAATGGCAGTTTTTGGCGTGAGCAGAAGCGCTTGAGCTTAGCCAGCTTCTCGGGATTCGCCGTGTCGATCTTCGATGCGACTACGATCATGGGCTTCTGCTCCAGCCCCGCGCCCCAGCTTTCGAGTTCATTCATGATGACTTTGAAATCCTGCGTAGGATCGGGACGCCCGCTCGCGTCCGAAACATCGATGAGGTGCAGGAGCAGCCGCGTGCGCTCGATATGACGGAGGAACTGGGTTCCCAACCCATGACCAGAACTCGCGCCTTCAATTAAGCCAGGGATATCGGCGACAACATAGCTGTCGTCGTCGGGCGGCTCACCGGTTGTTACGACGCCGAGGTTAGGCTCGAGCGTAGTGAAGGGGTAATCTGCGATCTTCGGCCGCGCTGCCGAAATGCGCGAGATCAGCGTGGATTTGCCGGCGTTGGGATATCCGACTAGGCCTACGTCGGCCAGCAACTTCAACTCCAGCCGGTAATTTCGTTCTTCACCCGGACGCCCTAGTTCGTGCTCCCGCGGAGCCTGGTGGGTGGGAGTAGCGAAATGCTGATTGCCGCGTCCCCCGCGTCCGCCGCGTGCGATTACGAGGCGCTCGTCGGGACGGGAGAAATCGTGAATGCGCTCGCCGCTGTCGGCATCATAGAGAATCGTGCCGACCGGAACTTTAAGGATGACGTCCTCCCCTTCTTGCCCCGTGCGATTTGAGCCCTCGCCATGTCGCCCACGTTCCGCCTTGTACTCCGGATTGAAGCGAAAATGCACCAGCGTGTTGTGACGTTCGCTCGATTCCATGACAACATCGCCACCGTGCCCACCGTCGCCGCCCGAAGGTCCACCCCGCGGAACAAATTTCTCCCGGCGAAAGGCCATGCAGCCATTCCCGCCGTCCCCGGCCTTTACGCGAATTTTTGCTTCATCGATGAACATCTGCTGCTTCTAGCTGCTGGCTGCTAGCTTTGTTTTCCCAATTAGATGTGGCACGGCAATTGAATGACGATAACGGGAAAAACAATAAAGCCCCGAAACCTCGGGGCCATGCTCCTGCGACTATATAAGACTGATTCCACGAACTTTCACGCCACGAGGCTCGGCTAGCAGCCAGCAGCTAGGAGCTAGCAGCTGGTTCCACGAGCACAAAACGGCCCATATTACCGCGATCGACGAAGCGAATTACGCCGTCGACTTTGGCAAACAGCGTATCGTCCTTGCCGCGGCCTACATTCTTGCCCGGCTTCAAACGCGTGCCACGTTGACGCACGATGATCGATCCACCAGTGACCAACTGTCCGCCGAAAGCCTTTACTCCAAGCCGCTGCGCGTTCGAGTCGCGGCCGTTTTTGGAACTACCTAACCCTTTTTTGTGTGCCATGTGTCTCTATATCCTCAAACTACTGATTCGCTCGGATCTAAGCTGCGGGCTCCGAAGCTATTTCCTTTTTGTCGGTTTCTGCGCGGCGCGAGCTGTGCCTTTATCCGTACGCGACTTGCTGCTTTTTGACGCCTTACCTTCGGCTCCGGTGCGTGCCTTCTTAGTCGCCTTTTGCCCTGTCTGTTTGCTGGCCATTTCTTTCTTCTCCTTTTTCGGCTTGGATGCCGGCAATTCAGGAGCGGTGAACTTCTGTCCGTCGAAAGAGATTTCCGTGATGCGGACGGCCGTATACGCCTGGCGATGTCCCTGAAGCTTTTTGTACTGCTTCTTGCGCTTGAAATGGAAAACCAGGATCTTGTCGCCGCGGCCTTCCTCCACTACGCTGCCGACAACGCGCGCGCCGCTCTGCGGCTTTACCAGGGCGCCCGGCTCACCCGAGACAGCCAGAACGTCGGTGAATTCGACATTGCCGTTCTCAGCCGGCTTCTGGTCAACTTTGATTACGTCTCCGGGTGCGACGCGAAACTGCCTTCCCCCGGCGCGGATCACCGCGTACATAGGCTTTTCCTTCTTTGTAGAAGTTGCTTGCTGATTCCTACCAGCCGCT
>QIBC01000092.1 GCA_003225215.1 Acidobacteriota bacterium | reverse complement strand
CATCGGCTGCGGGTAGCGCGGTGATGTTGCTGGTAGAGACGCAGCATGCTGCAGGCTTGTCCAAATTTGCCGTGGCATCCCCGAGAAGTGCCGCGCTTCTTGCGGCACGGTTGAGAATAGCCCCAGAATAGCCCGGAGTGAAACTCCGGTTGGCGCATTTTGTGTTCGAGTCCCGCGTCGTTTGCGGGACGATTGGATTTGATTTCCGACGGGAAAGGCAATTTAGCCGTCCGGCAAAAAGCCGGACTCGATTTCCGACAGTTCACCTGGGGTTGCACCACCGGGCTATTCTCAACTATGCCGCAAGAGGCGCGGCACTGCTCTCGGGCGATGCTCTTCGCAGGAGTTAATTTAGACAGGCCTGCTGCATGCTGCGTCTCTGCGAAGCACATTCACACTACGCTGCGCGCTGTAATCAGGCAGCCTAGCGGAGACGCAGCATGCTGCGTCTCTACCGTATGAACGTCTCCTTCCGATTCGGTCGCCTCTCGGATATCGATGGGCTACTCCCGTTGATGCGAGATTTCTATTCGTTCGAGCGTCTGCCCTATGACGAGACTCGGCTTAAGAGCCTTTTGACAGAATTGATCGAAGACAAAAATCTTGGTCGACTGATCTTGTTTGAACACTGCCAGCAGCTAGCCGGCTACATGGTGCTAGGCTTCGGATTCTCTCTCGAGTTCCACGGTCGCGATTGTTTCATCGATGAGTTCTACGTCAAGCCAGAGCGACGCGCGCAGGGAATTGGGCGAGTAGCCGTCGACTTCGCGATCAAGACCTGCCGCGAGCTCGGAATCGAAGCTGTGCATCTCGAAGCAGATCACTTCAATACGCGGGGACACGAGTTCTACAAGCGTCTCGGCTTTCGAGATCATGATCGGCATCTAATGACCCGCTGGTTATGACCCTTAGTTGGCGCTGCCGCTCACTGATTAAGAAAAACTAGATCGACTGCACAGGCACTGTAGTGAGGTCCTCAACCAGGCCGACCTCTTTTTGCAGAAATGGCTCCGCGTATTTCACGCCTGCAAGCATTCCGTAGAAGCGCGCCATGGAATGAATGCGGTCGCGAATCTCGTTGCGTGCCGGAAAAAGTGCACTGCCTTCTTGCTGATCTTCAAATTGCGATTTGTAAGCTATCAATGCCGCGAATCGCTGCTCAAATTGTTCGCTAATATCGACTACGAATGTCGGACGCACGTCATAATAAAGCGTTGCGTAGATGATCTTGAACGGTCGGTGCGGGGGAAGCATGTCCTCTGCTTCCATTGCCGTGCCCTCCGCGCGCAAGCTGGCTTCGATCTCCAGTTTCTTCAATCCGGCGAGAAAACATGCCTCATACCCGACGATGGAGCACGTGTAGTGATCTGGATGGCGACCTTTCCAATAAGGGAGTATGACCACTCGAGGCCGCGTGCGACGAATCACACGTGCGATCTTTAGCCGGTTTACCCAGGTGTTCTCGACACGGCCGTCGGAAATATCGAGGGCCTCGCGCCAGCACACTTGCATGAGCCGTGCTGCCTCTTTAGCTTCGCGCTCACGCTCGGCGGCAGTGCCACGGGTTCCCATTTCCCCGCGCGCAAGGTCAAGTATTCCCGTGCGCTGACCTTTCTGTGCCATCTTCAGCAGCGTGCCGCCGCAGGTTTGTTCGACGTCGTCGCGGTGAGCTGCAATGGCAAGTATGTCGAGCTGTGGTGTGAGTTCCGAAGGGGGACCGGGCATCTAGGCCAAGCTCCCTGATTCGACGACGACATTCTCTCGAACAATGAGGCGTGTGCCTGCCATCTGCTTTAAGGTTGGGAGAACCCGGCTCACGTGTTCCTCTTCGTCCACAAACAAAACGACCAGAGGCAACTTGCCGCCGGCGTCTACCAGTGTGCTGGTTTTCACACGGCTGCGTCCGATGAATCCAGCCACGGCGTGGACTACAACCGCATTCGCAATGTTTTCCTGCCGCAGATAGTTGAGGATTTGTAGATGAGCGGGGCGGCGCTGGTGTTCGTCGGCCTCGTTCAGGTAAATGGTTACTTGGACGGCCACGGGGGAGATTGTAAACCGGAGAGGTGGATATGAGGTTCCGACCAAAGACTATGGATACGAAGTCAGAATTGAAGCACCGACGCGCGCCCTCGCGCGGATTTGTTTGTGGGGACAGAAGCCTGCTTAACTGAGCCACTGCCATAATTGCTCGCCCCAAATTTCTTGCACCAAGTGCACGAACCCGGCCGAGGGCGGCCGCAGGTCCTTTAGTTTTACCTCATCGGTGACTCTCTGTCCTTGAATTGTTATTTTCCCCATAACTCGCAGGTCAGATGCCTCGAGCTAGGGCGGCTCCTGCAAGCACCGCAGCTAGACAAAGCAAATTGTTGGTCACAATGTTCAGCGCAAGCAGGCTCCAGTGTCCCTGTTCGAAATACGCGATCGTCTCGAAGGCGTAGCTGGAAAAAGTCGTATATGAGCCACAAAAGCCAACCGCGATCAGCCAGCGCCATTTTGGGTCGGCCAGAACCCTTTCCGTTGTCCAGATAAGGAACAGACCCAGAATGAAACTGCCGCTGATGTTGATGATCAGCGTGCCGTAAGGAAAATTCGGCGAAAGCAGTTTGGCGGCAAGACGGCTAACAAAATAACGCAGGTTGGCTCCGACAAGAGCACCCACTGAAACCCAGAGATAAGCTCGCATGAAGTTCTGCCGTCCTAAGACTTCCACCCGTCCAGCAAGGCTGGAAGTGAAATGGTAGGAGTCATCAGCCGCTGCAGCGGCGGTTCAGGCGAACTCCATCGCCTTACGATTACAACGATATGTTAGCGGACGACTCAGGTATTAACCTGCAGCTTCGGAAACGCCCAGCTTAGCTCTTGCGCTCTACAAGAAAATGCGCCAGTGATCGCAGGGTTTCACTGCGATTGCCGAATGGATCAAGCGCCTCACAAGCCCGAACAATAAGCGCATCTGCGCGGCGTAGAGACTCTTCAATACCAAATACCGCGGGATAGGTCGCCTTGTCGGACGCGGTGTCTTTTCCTGCGGTTTTCCCGAGTTCCGCAGAAGATTTCGTCACATCAAGCACATCATCGACGATCTGGAATGCCAGACCGATCGCCTGGCCAAACTCGCGCAGTCTTTCGATCTCCTCGCGAGTGCCTCCCGCGTAAATGCCACCTGTTGTCAGGCTGGCGGTGATCAGCGCTCCGGTTTTTGAGCGGTGGATGTATTCAACAGTGGCGGCATCTGCGCGCGTGTTCTCCGCCTCGAGGTCCATCACTTGGCCTCCGATCATTCCATCGATGGTCCCGGTGCCGCGAGCAATTTCTCCGACGATGCGTATGCGGGCCTGCGGTGCACAGGGCAACTTGCTCAGTACTTCGTAGGCATGGGTCTGAAGAGCGTCACCGGCGAGAATTGCAATATCCTCGCCGAATACCACGTGACAGGTGGGCTTGCCTCGACGCAGATCGTCGTTGTCGAGCGCCGGAAGGTCGTCGTGAATTAGCGAGTACGTGTGCAGCATTTCGAGGGCGCTGCCCAGGTCTTCAACTCCACTTGGCAGCTCGCCGGCGGGAAGCTCGCGCTGCACCATGCGAGCCGCTTCCATGCACAGAATCGGACGCAGCCGCTTGCCACCGGCAAAAACACTATGGCGCATGGCTTTGTGTATGGATGTAGGAATCTGCGTTTCAGCGGGCAGAAGGCGATCGAGCGTGGAATCGATCAGTGCACAGCCAGAGGCGAGCGTGTCGTTGAGCGATGGGCCATTCGGTGGATCCGGCCGCCCTCGGCCGGGTGTTTGCTTCAGACTTTGTAAATCTGTCGTTTCGTTGACTGTCAAAAGTGAGTCCCTTCAGTAAAGTCAAAACCCGGCCGAGGGCGGCCGCATCCATGCTAGCTGGCGCTATTTTCCAACAGACCTGTCTTCGCTCACGCCTTCAAAAGGCTCCGGTTTAAGCTTGCCGCCGTGCTTCACCAGAATCTCGACCTTGCCCTCTGCCGCTTCGAGCTCCTGCCGACAGGAATTTGACAGACGAACCCCGTCCTCAAATAACTTCAAGGATTGCTCGAGCGACAAATCTCCCTTCTCCAGTTGTTCCACGATTTTTTCGAGCTGCTGCAGGCAATCTTCGAATTTAGGCAAGCGAGGTCTCCACGATCATTGTAAGGGAACCGTAGCGGGCTCAAGAAAACCCATTTCACCACGGAAACCGGGAGAACAGCCGGATGAAACCACAGAGGACACGAAGAAACACAAAGGAATACAAAATCTTCAAATCCGAACTCCTTCGTGATACTTCATGTCCTCTGTGGTTTAAACCTCCGGTGTACTCCGCGCCTCCGTGTCTCCGTGGTGAAAAATGAGTTTGGAACTCACTTAGTCTGAAACAACAGCGGCGCGAAAGCTGCCAGATTGCGTCGCCAAACCATCCAGGTGTGAGCGCCGGGAGTGTCGATGTCGGTATGCTTTATTCCTTTTTCAGTGAGCCATTCGCGCAGCTTGTGGTTCGATTCGATGAGATGATCGTCGGTGCCGCATGCGATCCAAAGCAACTTCAACCGGGCAACTTCCTTTGGCTTCATTTCGGAAAACTGTTGGTCAAAGTTATCGCTCAGGCCGCCAGTACTGAATGCTCCGATCCAACCGAAGCGATCTGCAGAGGTGAGTCCCACAAATAACGACTCAGAGCCGCCCATCGAAAGTCCTGCGATGGCTCGCGACGTGGGATCTTTGGCGGTCCGATAGTCCTTCTCAATGCGGGGTATGATTTCAGTCAGCAGAGATTCCCGGAACTTCTCCAGATTGCGCTCGCGAAGGTCCTCGTGGCTAAAAGAGCGCGAGCCGTACAAGAGCATCTCGGGCGCTCCGTAGCCGAGCGTCATGACAACGATCATCGGCTTCGCCTTGTGCTGCGCGATCAGATTATCGAGGATCACATTTGCGCGGCCTACAGCGGTCCAGCCGCTGGCGTCGTCACTGTAACCGTGCAGCAGATATAAGACCGGATATGACGTCTTTGCCGCAGCCTCGTAGCCAGGTGGCGTGTAGACGTAATAATCGCGCTGGTCGCTAATCGCACCGGACTTGTAGAAATGGTGGTGAACTATTCCGTGTGGCACGCCAGTTATCTCCCAAGGCAGAGAAGAAGGGCCAGGCACGTGCACCATGCTCTGAGTTCCGAGCAGGTTCGGCTTCATCAGCGGATTTTTGGGATCGATGAGGCTCACTTCGTCAGCGACGAACGAATAGCCATAGTAGTCGGGTTCAAGCGGATCGGTAGTTACAGTCCAGACCCCCGCATCGTCTTTTTGCATGGGAAGGTGATTTGTCCTGCCTTCCAGTTGCAGTTCAACTTTCTGAGCGTTCGGGCTGTGGAATCGGAAAGTTACGCGATTGTCTGAACCCATTTCGGGAGAGACGATTGGAGTCTGTTGAGCTTTGGCGGTTGCGACGGCCAGTGCGATACCTAGGAGGAGAGGGAGCAATGTCGGCTTTGGCACGCGACAGATTATACGAGCTATGCTGAGGCCACAGGACCATTGCGGCACTCGTGTAGTCTAAAGAGTGCCCACCGCTGCCGAGCTTCCAGTCCCACCGCGAGCAGCCTTTCAGCACCGCGATTTCCGCCTCTTTCAGCTAGGGCGTGCGTTCTCGATTATCGGCTCCGAGATGCAGTCGGTCGCCGTGGGATGGCAAGTCTTCCAGATCACACATCGTCCGTTGGACTTAGGCTATGTAGGTCTGGCGCAGTTTCTGCCTGGGATACTGCTTTCCCTTCCGGCCGGACACGCGGCAGATCGCTTTGATCGTCGCGTCGTATTGCTCTGCTGCAACGTCTCGTACGCGCTTTGCTCGGTGCTGTTGCTCCTTCAGGCGCATGCCGGGGGCGTTCGGTGCTCCCCATATTTGCCGTGCTGCTGTTGATTGGTGTTACCCGGGCGTTTAGCGGCCCCGTCAGCCAGGCTCTGGTGCCGCAGCTTGTTCCCCAGGAACACTTCGGGAATGCGGTCACCTGGGGAGCATCGATCTTTCAGGTTGCGACCGTGGTTGGCCCGGCGCTAGGCGGGCTGATTTACGGATGGGCGCATGGAGCTCACAGCGTTTATGCAACCGCTGCCTGTATGTACTTCAGCGCCTTTCTGTTCATCCTCATGATGCAGGTCCGCACCGGACGAATGGAGACCAAGGACGTATCCCTCGATACTTTGTTGGCCGGCTTCCACTACGTTTGGCAGAAGAAGATCATTCTGGGGTCAATTTCGCTCGATCTATTCGCGGTGTTACTCGGCGGGGCAGTTGCATTGCTGCCGGTTTATGCGCAGGACATTCTCCACATCGGTCCACGTGGCTTGGGATTGTTGCGCAGCATGCCGGCGGCGGGAGCAGCCCTGATGGCGGTGACCCTGGCATATCGTCCGCTCCGCCGCCGCTCGGGTCTGCTGATGTTTGTCGCTATCGCCATCTTTGGCATCGCCACCATCATTTTTGGTGTGTCGCATTCTGTAACGGTCTCGCTAATTGCGCTATTCACAATTGGGGCGTCAGACATGATCAGCGTCGTCATTCGCAGTACTCTTGTGCAGATTGCGACGCCTCCTGCGATGCGCGGACGTGTGAGTGCTGTGAACTTGTTGTTCATCGGGGCCTCCAACGAATTCGGGCAATTCGAATCGGGGATTACCGCGCAATGGTTCGGCGCTGTTCCTGCCGTAGTTCTCGGGGGAGCCGGTACTTTGGCAATAGTAGGACTTTGGTCGTGGCTCTTCCCAGAATTGCGACAGATGGATCGTCTGCTTCCGGCTTCGGAAACACCGGTCATCACTGAACCTGCCGGTCAGCAGGAGCTCGTCTAACCACGGTTCCTGTCGCATAAAAATTCCCTGCTGTTTCCCTGATCAGGAGATATCAGGGAGCTATCAGGGAAAATATGAGCGAATTTAACAGCGAAATTGTTTTGAGAGCTCAAACCTGCATGGATACAGGAGAAGACGAGAGTGCCCAGGGAAAAAGCAGGGAATCAGCAGGGAATTTATTTTCGCGGATTCTAATGGATGTAGCGCTCGGTATTTGTTCCATTCGAACCCTCCTCTCTTAGGAAGCTACCGCAACAGTTCTCGCGTAGCAACGCAAATCTGAAACGCTTCAAGGTACTGCCTGAGTTGTTGGCTTATGAGATCGCAGCAGCCTTTCGGCGGCTTTATCTAAGCGTTGCAACAGCTCCTCGAGGTGCTTCTGCTCGGTGAGGTAGCTGATGATCATTACGCGGATGACCGTGTGGCCGCTGACGAGGGTAGTTGAAATCCACTGCTGACCGTCGCGTGTGACCTCGTTCACAATCGCCTGAAGCGTTTGCGCATTGTTTTCCTGAGTATTCAGCGACTCTCTCAAGCAAAGGTTGAAGATCGGCAGCATCGGCGGCGCGAAAAGTTTGAAATGTGGCGAGTCCGCGACCTGTACGTTAAACCACTCGGCGAGTTGAATCTGGCGATCGATATGCTCTTCGTAAGCCTGGCGTCCATGGACCTTCAGTGTGAGCCATAGCTTGAGGGAGTTCATGCGCCGAGTCCATTGCGTGCTGATGGCAAAGTTCTCCGGTGGAAGCGGCGTGTTCAGCTTCGGCATGTAAGGGGTCATCACACTAAAGGTAGTCTTCAGCAAATCCGGATGTGATGTGAGCACAACCCCAGCCGCAAACGGCATTGCAAGCCATTTGTGCGGATCGACGGTAATGGAATCCGCTTGTTCGATCCCGTGCACGAGACTCCGATGCTTATCGCTGAAGATCGCTGCTGCACCATAAGCCCCGTCCACGTGCATCCATAGATTTTGCTCGCGGCAAAACCGTGCGATCGCCCGCAAATCATCGATAGCGCCGGAGTTCGTCGTGCCCGCCGTAGCCACAACGCAAAACGGCAGGTGTCCGGCAGCAAGGTCTTCACAGACCACGCGCTGGAGCTGGCCCAAATCCATCTGAATGCGATTCGTGACGGCGATGCGCCTGACCGCGTTACGCCCAATGCCGAGCAGCCCGGTGGATTTATCTAGCGAGTGATGTGCCTCCGAGGCGGCGTACACGACGGGAGCTCCGTGAATCGAGCGCACGCCGTCATTTACGACATTGGGAAATTTTGCCGTCAGCGCCAGAGCCAAGGCAGAGAAGTTGGCTTCATTTCCGCCGCTCGTAAACGTCCCGCTGAATGGACGATTCCAGCCTACACGTTCGCCGATCCAGCGAATCATCTCCTGCTCGATCTTCGAAGCAAGCTGAGAGCGTGCAAGAGTGGCCAACTGCGGATTCAGCGCAGCAACGAATGCCTCAGCCAGGACAGCCATATACGTCGGCGTGGGATTCATTAGGCCGAAGTAATTCGCGGCGGGAACGTGGAAGCCTTTGTCGATCAGCTCAGTGCAGAGGTCGTCGAGCACCTGGGCGGCGTTATCGCCGAACTCGGGCAAAGTTGCGGTCAGCTGGCCGAACGTGCGCTGGTCTTCCGGCAACTGCACCGGACGAGTTGGCAGAGACTCGAAATATCGGTCAATGTGATCGATTAGACGATAGCCTAGGCGGCGCCGAGTTTCGGAATCGAACGCGAATCCCACGACTAAGCGCCTGTGCCCGTGGCTTCCTGCATTACTTCATCTTCCTGCTTTTGTGGCCGCAACAGCGGGAAGAGAATTACATCGCGAATCGATTTGGAATCCGTGAGCAGCATCGTCAAACGATCAATGCCTATTCCCTCGCCGCCGGTTGGAGGCATGCCGTAAGAAAGCGCCCGAATATAGTCTTCGTCCATCGCGTGTGCTTCCTCATCGCCGCGCTCCCGTTCTGAGAGCTGCTGCTCGAAGCGACGGCGTTGCTCTTCAGGATCGTTCAGCTCGCTGAAAGCATTTCCAATCTCCAGGCCGCCGATAAAAATCTCGAAGCGCTCGACCCATTCCGGTTCATCCTTCTTGTTCTTCGACAGCGGGGAGATCGCGACGGGGAAGTCATAAAGAATCGTCGGTTGCCAGAGGTGTTCCTCGGCCACAGCTTCAAACATATTCGCGATAGTCTTCCCGGCGGGTTCGTCAGGATCGTACGGCATATGCGGAGTGTGTGTTGCATTCAGCCGCTCGACGAGCTTCCGTACCGAATTGGCACTGGAGAAGTCGGAGATCTGCGAGGCAGGCGCGCAGGTTTCTGGCCAGTACTTGATGATGGCTTCTCTCATCGACAAGCGCTGCCAGTTGCCGAAGTCGATCTCACGTCCCTGGTAAGAAACTACGGTTGTGCCATTTACCTCGCGCGCCACATGCGCCAGCATTTGCTCGGTGAGCGACATCAAGTCGTGATAATCGGCATAAGCCTCATAGAACTCCAGCATGGTGAATTCGGGGTTGTGCTGCGTGGAGATGCCTTCGTTGCGAAAGTTGCGATTGATCTCGTAAACGCGATCGAGCCCACCGACAATCAGGCGCTTCAGATACAACTCCGGCGCGATGCGCAGATAGAGATCAATGTCGAGCGTGTTGTGGTGCGTGATGAACGGACGCGCCACCGCTCCGCCCGCAATCGGCTGCATCATTGGCGTCTCAACTTCGATGTAATCACGAGCATCGAGAAATGAGCGAATCGCCTTCACAACTTTGCTTCGCGCTATGAAGACGTCGCGCACTTCGGGAGTCATGTTGAGATCGACATAGCGCTGCCGATATCGGAGTTCCACATCGGAAAGTCCGTGGTATTTCTCTGGCAGCGGTAGAAGGTCTTTGGCGAGAAATGTGATCTCTTCTACGTGCACCGATAGTTCATTCGTGCGCGTTCGGAACAGATACCCACTCACGCCGATGAAATCGCCGAGATCGAGCAGCTTGTAGAGCTGAAATCCCGTTTCGCCCACAAAGTCGAGCTTCACGTAAATCTGCAACCGCTTGCCTGCCTGCTGCAGATGGGCAAATCCAGCTTTGCCTTGTCCTCGAATCGACATAAGGCGCCCGGCAACGCGGACGTTGACTCGCTCACGCTCCAGTTGCTCCCCGGTCGAATCGGAGTACTTAGCGAGAATCTCTGGAATGGAGTGCGTGGACTCGAACTTACGGGGATAGCTCTCCTGTCCAAGAGCTTCGATCTGCTTTAGCTTGTCGCGACGCAGTTGATATTGGTTTTCTTCGAATGACACAGAAGAAGTATATCGGGTCAATTCATAGGTGCCGGTAGAGACGCAACACGCTGCGTCATCGCGTCAGATGGCAGCACTCGTTGAGCGCGCCAAGTGTTCGAAAGCAAAGGGTTCAGGCAGATCCGATAATCTTAGGCTTCGGGCCGAAGGCGAGTAGGGCCAGCGCATCCCATTCTTTTTCCACTCTCACGCGGCATGGTGAAAGACGCAGCATGCTGCGTCTCTACCGCGAAAGAAAAAACGCCCGAGACTCTACGTCTCGGGCGTTGGTGATTTTGGTTTACTGGCTACTTACGGAAACGTGCGACTAATCCCGTAAGGAAAGAGCCGAAGCCGAGCAGCCCGAGCAGCGGGAGCGGAGATGCCGTCTGGGGCAGTCCGTTCGCGTTACTTGCGTTGTTGCTGGCATTGGCGTTCTGATCAGCGCTGGCAGCGTTCGATTGCGTGCTCGCGGCAGACTGGTCAGCAGCGTTGCTGCCGGTTGTCGTGCTGGAAGCGGCCGGGGCGCTCTGGTCGGTCGTGCTGGTCGAAGACGAAGAAGCAGACGGCGCAGCGGCTGCCGCCGGTGCACTCTGATCAGTTGTGCTGGTCGAGGTGGACGTGCTGGATGAACTCGGCGCGGCAGCGTTGCTGCTGGGCGTCGTGCTGCTGGAGCTTGAGCTGGGCGAAGCGCTCGTCGAGCTTGAGCTCGAGGTCGCTCCGGGAGCCGTAGCGGCGTTCTGGTCGGTCGTGCTTGTGCTCGAAGGAGCTGCAGTTGGATTTGCTTGGCTCGACGTCTGGTCGGAAGCCGCTGGGCTCGTCGATGTCTGACCGGAGGTCGCGCTCGGCGCCGTGTTGCTCGGAGTTGCGCTGCTCTGGCTTGAGCTCGACGGTGTTGCCGATTGGCTCATATCAGAGCTGCTGCTGCTGGTGGACGGCGTCGTGCTGGAAGTCGATGACGGATTCTGGCTGGTTGAACTTGTCGCAGCCGGTGTTTGATTCTGACTGTTCGGGTCGGTTGTGCTGGATGTCTGGCCGACAGCGATGCCGGCAGACAGCAGCAGTGCAGAGCATGTAAAGAACACTTTCTTCATGAGCTACTCCTCTTGATCTCTCCTGCCCGGCCGGAATTGCCGGACATCGTGGGTGCTTGATTCAGCCCGAGTGGCACACGCGAACTGTCACCATGGGCAGTTAGAGAATGGTTACTAGGGCGGGGTTTCCCTAAATACGAAATTTACGAATCGTTACAACCGCACCGAGCGGAGCTGCGGGATTGAAGGCCCGAAATGAACGCTTACCAATGTGACTGCGTTTATCAAATAGTTATTACTCAACCTCTGCGACGATGGTTCCACGGCATCAGCCTTCGGGTGAGCGGTTCACAGGTCCATCAAGCCTGCGGCTTCGCGCCCCAAAAAAAGGACAAGCTCAATCTGTGTCTTATTCGGGCAACCATGGCTTGTCGCGCCTTCGGCGCTAAGGTTGAGCCTTACAATCGGCCTCTATGCTTTCGGAGCGTGAGTTATGGATGCAGCGAGCCCTTGACGAGGCGAAGGCCGCGCAACAAGCCGGTGAAGTGCCGGTTGGTGCGGTGATTGTCAAAAACGGCGAGTTGGTGGCCACGGGACAAAACCGCAATTTGCAGGATCATGATCCCTCTGCGCACGCAGAAATCGTCGCATTGCGCGCGGCCGGGGCCCATCTCGGTAACCATCGACTCGAAGGCTGCGAAATGTACGTGATCATCGAACCCTGCGCCATGTGTGCCGGGGCTTTGGTGCACGCACGGCTAAAGGCCCTTATCTATGGAACCGGTGACCCGAAGGCCGGGGCGGTCGATTCCGCGATGAACGTGCTGAACCATCCGCGGCTGAACCACAAAATGGAAGTAGTGGGCGGAATCCTGGAAGCGGAGTGTTCTGAGTTATTGCGTGGATTTTTTCGTGCACGAAGATCTGGGACGGAATGAACTGGGGACTCAGGCAGGGCTGTCCAGGAAGTGATGTTCAACAAGTCTGCAAGCGAAACAGTCTCGGTCTAGCACAATTGCAAGTTGCTCCTGCTAACCCTGACAGTTGTGTCTCGCCGGCTTCAGAGTTGGAATAGTATTCCGCTTGTGAGGCGTCTCGCGCCACGGGCTGAACTCTCCGGCGGACGCGGTGAGGTCGCGCAGTCATGGCGGATAGTGCTGTATTCCTTTCGGGAGTCTGGTGCGGCGTGATTTTCGGAGCCGCTGGAATGTTATTGATCGTTTCTCTGGTATTCCAAACCGAGCATCGCAGACAGGAGCGTCAGTGGCAGCGCATTCGCGAGATGTGGCGCTGATGCGAGAGGTTGGATAGGTAGGGATCAAGAGAGTGGATCCGGTTGGATCGACTTCGTCGTTGCTAGTCAGCGGCTTTTCGCATCCACTGAAGCGCAGATTGCGACGATATGGACGATATGAATGCGCGGCCCGCCAGCGCCTCGTCGATTGCCGATAAAAGATCGGTTCGCATTCGGGATTTCAGGACGTACCCCAGCGCACCGAGGGCTTGAGCGGCGAAGATATAGTCCTCATCCTCCTGCACCGTCAGGAAAACGATTGGACCTTTGAAGCCCTTTGCTTTGAGTTCTTGTCATAAAGGGCTCCCGCAATTGATTTAGAGTGTGCCCCCTTTATGAATCACCGGTAACTGAGCGTTCCGACAGTTCGCCCCTGTCATTCCCGCGCAGCGTGGCCATTTTGAATTGATGTCGCATGATCCACTCGATTCCGAGCTCTTATCTCCCAAGAATCTGCTAGTTACAGCTGCTCGCGACTCGGAAACGCCACAAATGAATCGCGACTGTTTGGGGGAATACCGAGATCGCGCACTGTGAGAACTTACAGTACCTCCTAAGTCGCATGTGATTCAGGATTGCCTTCTGCCGTCATTCGAGAGCCACTGTCGTCTGCTTCCGGCTCAAATGTCGAGGTCTGATCATGTCAAGCGCGCCGCAGAATCCTGAACAACTAAGGTTGTCAGAAGCGAAGCAAAATGGGACTCCATGGCGAAAGTGGGGCCCTTATCTCAGCGAGCGCCAGTGGGGAACGGTTCGCGAGGACTACAGCGTAACCGGCGACGCCTGGGACTACTTCACGCACGATCAGGCGCGCTCCCGGGCATACCGGTGGGGAGAGGACGGTCTTGCCGGCATCTCCGACGATCAACAACTGCTGTGCTTCGCCCTTGCACTTTGGAACGGTCGCGATCCAATTCTGAAAGAGAGATTATTCGGACTAACGAATAGCGAGGGCAATCACGGAGAAGACGTAAAGGAATATTACTTCTATCTCGATAGCACTCCCACGCACTCGTACATGAAATATCTGTACAAGTATCCGCAGTGCGCTTATCCGTACGAGGATCTCGTACGCGCAAATCGCAAGCGTACGCGCAACGACTTCGAATATGAGCTCCTCGACACCGGAGCCTTTGATGAGAACAGATACTTCGATGTCTTCGTGGAATACGCAAAAAAATCGCCCGAAGATGTGCTTGTAGCCATCACCATCAGCAATCGGGCAGCGGAACCAGCAACCTTGCATCTGCTTCCAACCCTTTGGTTCCGCAACACCTGGTCAGGGTCTGAAGGCGAAGCTCGCCCGCTGCTCAAGCGCGGTGATTCACCACGCAACGTAGCCACCATTCAAGCGAGCCATCAGACTCTTCCTTCGTACTTTCTTTATGCAGACGGCGCCCCCGATCTTTTATTCACGGAAAATGAGACTAACAACGAGCGGTTGTGGAGAGGGTCGAATCAGACTCCTTACGTGAAGGATGCCTTTCACAATTACCTCATTTCCGGAAATAAGCGCGTGGTCAATCCGAAACAATTTGGTACCAAGGCGGCTGCTTTGTACAAGTGCAACGTTGCTGCGGGCCAGAGTCAGGGCATCCGTCTACGACTCACAACCATTGAACCTGGGCGGCTGCTTGAATCTTTAAAGGAACCAGATCCGTTCGCAAAGGAGTTTACCGGGACGCTCGATCTTCGCCGGCATGAAGCCGATGAGTTCTACAAGTCGATCACGCCCACGACGACGAACGACGATCAGCAACAGGTGATGCGTCAAGCGTTGGCGGGAATGCTTTGGACAAAACAATTCTATTTCCTCGATGCCAGCAAGTGGCTGCAGGAACACGAGGAGAGCCCTTCACCTACTCCCGCGAGCGTCCTCCGTAATCGCGAGTGGTATCACATGGTTAATGCCGACGTGATGTCGATGCCTGACAAGTGGGAGTATCCCTGGTATGCGGCATGGGATCTTGCATTCCACACCATACCGCTGGGGATCGTGGATCTCGATTTCGCAAAACACCAGCTCGAATTGGTGCTCAATGCCATGTATCTGCACCCGTCCGGCCAGATTCCGGCGTATGAATGGAACTTCAGCGATACCAATCCGCCCGTTCACGCCCTGGCCGCGCTTTTTCTTTATGAAACGGAGAAACAGCAGCGTGGCGAAGGCGATCTGGAGTTCCTGAAACGGGCATTCAACAAGCTGCTCTTCAACTTTACCTGGTGGGTCAATCGCAAGGATGCGGACGGTCGAAACGTGTTTGAAGGCGGCTTTCTCGGTCTCGACAACATTGGGGTCTTCGATCGGAGCGCAGCGCTGCCGACAGGGGGGCATATCGAGCAGGCCGATGGCACGGCGTGGATGGCCTTGTTCTCGCAGAACATGCTGCAAATTGCTGTGGAGCTCGCGACCTACGATCCATCCTACGAAGAACTCGTGGTGAAGTTCTGTGAGCACTTCTTCTGGATCGCGTCCGCGATCAATGGGGTGAGCCAGAATGGACTTTGGAACGAGGAAGACGGCTTCTACTACGATATGTTGCGGCTGCCGAATTCCAAGGGATATCCCATGAAAGTGCGATCCATCGTGGGAATATTGCCGCTGTGCGCCACCACTATCGTGGAAAAGCAGAGCCGTGACCGTCTGCCGCGAGCAGTCGAGCACATACGCCAGCGGCTGCTCAGGATGCCAAGACTCGCTTCGGCGATTCATCCCACCGGAGCCGGCTATAACGGAGTCGCTGAGCGGGGCATACTTGCGTTAGTCGCACCCGAGCGGTTGCGGCGGATTCTCTCGAAACTGCTCGACGAGAACGAATTTCTCAGTCCGTATGGCATCCGCGCGCTGTCCCGTTACCACCTCGAGCATCCGTATGTGGTCCATGTGCACGGAGAAGAATTCCGCGTCGACTATCTGCCCGCCGAATCCAATTCGGGAATGTTTGGCGGCAATTCGAATTGGCGCGGGCCGATCTGGATGCCCGTTAACCTTCTGCTGATTCGGGCGCTGCTGCAGTTCTATCTGTACTATGGCGACACCTTCAAGGTCGAATGCCCGACCGGCTCCGGCAAGTTGATGAACCTGTTTGAGGTCAGCCGAGAGATTGGCAATCGCCTGATCGGGATCTTCACTCGAGACGCGAGCGGAAGACGCGCCGTCTATGGTGGTACGGAGAAGTTCCAGACGGATCCCCATTGGCGCGACCATATTCTGTTCTATGAGTACTTCCACGGAGATAATGGAGCCGGTCTGGGCGCAAGCCATCAAACCGGCTGGACCGGTGCTGTGGCATCGCTCATTCGCTTGTATGGGAACATCGATGCGGCAGCGTACTTGCAAGCAGGTAAGCTGACTGGACTCAAAGGGAAAGTTGTTGTTTCAAGCGCCGCGTAGCCCACATTGTTTCGTTCTTTCAGGACTTCGTGCTCTTTAGCGGAATCGTAGCTTCGATTCTTGTGCCACGCATGGATTGGGTAATGAGCTTGAAGCTCCCGCCGGCCAAGCTGATGCGTTCTCGCATGCTTGCCAATCCCAGCGCCACCGCATGCTCCCGTTCTGCAGCGATTCCAATTCCATCATCGGCGATGTGCAGCGAGATTCCTTCGCGACCTCCATGTAATTGAACGGTTGCCTTATGAGCATGGCTGTGCCGGATAACATTCTGGAGCGCTTCCTGAGTGACCCGATAGATACACAGCGAGATCTGCGGATCGATGGTAGCGGGCACACTCTCTTCCGCGAATGAGACTTCGATGGAGGTTTCATGAGCGACCGCGTCACAAAGGTTCCGAACGGCAGGCACAAGGCCGAGAAAATCAAGATGAGACGAATGTAGCCGGTGAGAAAGTGTGCGTGCAGTTGCCGAGGTCTCGGAAGCCTGGTGATAGAGCTTGTCCAGAGATGGCTTGAGCTGCTCGCCTGCTTGATGACGAAGCTGGTCCAGCTCCAGTTCAAGAATAATCAGCTGCTGCCCGAGATCGTCATGCAACTCTCGCGCAATGCGCCGGCGCTCCTGCTCTTGCGCATCGATGAGTCGGCCTCTGCTCTCCCGCAACGTTTGCTCCACTGCTTTGCGCTCGGCGAGCACTGCGGCCAAGAGCATCATGGGCAGAGCAATCGTGCAGAGGAATATTTGCATACCGAGAATGCTCTCCGGCATCGGAGCGAGGATGAATGGGTCCCGGCCACGTGTAGCATGCCAGATTGAAATGGTTGAAACTGCGAGAAGAGACGGATAGAGTCCCCCCGCTCCGAAGCGCACAACAATCCAGAGAAGTAAAGGCAGAGGGCTGAACATGAGTGCGGGAATGGCTGCGTTCGCAATGCCAAAAACAAGATCGCTCACTGCGACGATCCCAACAGCCAACAACGTCGCCTCAATAATTCGCGAACGAGCGAGATGCCGCACCCAGGAACGTCCGCTCAGAACCAACACGACAATGGTCGGCGCAATTGTCAATTCGGCCAGCATGTTGGAGAACAGGCGAGCAGTCCACAGCTTCCAATATCCATTGCCGAAGCCCGTAGTCACGACCACCGCAGCATCGACAAACGATGACGCCAGCGGCGCAAGTACAACTCCGAACGCCAGGAATATGAGCACCCCCGGTACGTCTTCAAACAATTCACCCGGTTCCTTGAAGCGACGTATACATGCCGCGCCTAGCAATGCTTCAGCGCTATTGCTGACGAACCATCCGCACGCGGTAACAAGAGGTATGCCGGCAGGCAGCTGAATGAGTAAATGGGCGGGAAATACCGCTAATAAGATGATTCCCCACGTGCGCCGCGGTGCAAGTAGAAATGCGGCGAGTAAAACCGCGTTTGGCGGCCAGAACGTCGCAATCGGCTGTGGCTGCGGAGTTAATGCGAAGCCAATTCTTGTACCGAGATAGTAGCCTGCTGCGACGAGCACCGCATTGATGGCGGGCCGAGGAAAGCCTCTTAGCCAAGAAACAGCGATTGAGCGCCTATCCTGGCTTTCTCGAAACCAGGGCGTGCTCACTCTCGGCAGCGGGAAAGACGATGTGTGGCTGACCATCGAAACACCTCAACGGCAGGAGCAGAGCCGGCATGCAAGCCCAAAATGGGCTAAGCATAAATCAGAATGTTAGTGCAGTCGACGGCTCCCAGGCAACCGTTTTTTGTTCCAGTATCCGAGGGTGTACTATAAGCGACCGTTGATAAAGGGACTCGGGTGCTTGCGTCTGGTCGAGCTGGCCTTGTGTCCGCGGAGACAAGCTTAGTGAATCAACTGCGGGCTGCCGGCGAATGACGGAAAAAATGGAACCTCGAGTGGTGATTGCCGATGACCATTCCGGGATCCTGGATCAGGTACGTGTTCTCCTCCGTCCCGAGTTCGACGTAATCGCGACCGTGCGGGAGGGAATGTCGGCTCTAGACTGCATTCGACGCCTCGATCCCGACATCGCCTTGCTCGATCTTTATATGCCTGGAATGAGTGGGCTCGACATCGTAAGGACGGTGAAGGAAGCCGGCCTGCGAACGATTACAGTGATCATGACCGGCTATAACGATCCTGCACTCGCCAAGGCGGCAATCACGGCCGGTGCTATGGCGTTCGTCTCAAAATCCCATCTGACTCGAGACCTGCTCCCGGCTCTGCGAGGCGCGGTGCAGGGTACTGTTTTCGTATCGACATCTGAACCTCGCGTCGGGCGATAACTGGTTGAGGATTCCTACATCCTTGCGATCCTGAGCAGTTAGATCCTCACACTATCGTCGCTCGCTCCGCCACGATTGTGCTTGAGGACCGAACCTAGCTTTTGCGGAGCGGGACATCTGCTGTTGTTTAGGTTGACCCGCGACGCGAGAAAAAAACAGAACGCCCGCTCCGCTGGTCAATTGTTAGTTACGCACGCATCGCAACGGAGCGAAGGGCGCAAGCAGCTTGGGGTGAAATTGCCTGTGGGGACCTTTCCATTGCGAGGGCCGCACCTGGCCCCGAAATGCAGGGTCCCCATCAGGAGTCGCTTCGTATCTCCGATGCTATTTTGAGAAAATGCTTTGCCAACTGGCAGAACTGGCAGCGGGGAACTTCATAGACAGGATGGCCCGGGCGTGTGGCCATGGTGATTTCCGACGTACGGAAAACAGCGACTGCGACGTTTTTCGGCCTGAACTGCCATCGAAATCTACTTTTGGGAGAGAGCGAACCATTTTGCCATCGCGCAGTCACTGCAGACCCAGGCGATCTTTGCGCTTAACGCCTTCATCGAAAAAAACCAAACCCCACATCGGGAACACAGATGTGGCTTATACGAACTTTCAACTCTCATGAATCACACACTTCAAAGGGCAAATATGAGGACAACTAGTCCACCGATAAACCCTATCGGTGTAACCGAAATCTGTCGTTGCTCTGGCGCAAGGAAATGAAATAGCAGTCTGGATAGGTTAAAGCGCTTCCCGGAATGGTCAGCAAAGCGGAGTTGTTGAGAGATTAAGCCGGTTTGGCAGTCCTTGCGTGAAGCGTTCTGTCCTCCGCCGTAAGCTCAGTGCGCTTTCTGGGAATCGACTGTGATCAATGTGCGCACATTCTTATGTTGTGATCTGGTATTGTCAAGTCAAAAGTAAGGTTAGTGTCATTACCACCATGCACGGTAATGCCCAAAACGGGAAGAACGGAATGCTCTCGCGCCTGTCATAAATGACAGGCTGTAACCGATAACTGTGACAGTAGCGAAGACTCGGAATTACAGGCATTCTAAGCTCTCGTCTGGCTTGTGGAAGGAAAGTATGGATTTGACCAACGGAATGAATAAATTGCCGAAAAGGTTTGAGGGTGTAATCACCTCGTGGCTTACCGATCAGGAACTGGCAGTACTCATCGGATTGATTGTCTTGATCTTCGTCAGCTGGGGAATTTACCCGCTTCTTTCCCGATGAGACTGCTGTCTTGCTCTGCGTCATGAGCTGACGAGGCTGGCTGGCCTGTAAGAGTTGACAGTTATTCCCGCCTAAGTACCGACATACTCTCCCGCTGTGATGAAAATGCCGGTGAAGCCTCACGGAGCGATTACGGGCTCGAAGTGAGCTTCAGGAAAGGGCACGGTTCCAAGCCGCGCTGGCAATACTTGCGTATGACCGCGGTCCGCGCCGCCGAGGCTCATGAGCCTGCCTTGTCCGAGTTCTTTGTTCGGCTTGTTGTTGGCTTGTTCGTCTTTTTCTCAACTCCTTACATTTTTTCCCAGCAACTTGAACCCCGTGCTTATTCGCCTTCTCCTGTGGGCACCAGCTTCCTCGCCATTGGCTTTGCGCGCTCGAGTGGCGGCGTGACTTTCGATCCAACAATCCCGCTCACGGACGTACATGCCAACCTGTACTCTTCGTTTGTCGGTCTTGGACGGACATTTGGATTATTCGGACGACAATCTTTGATCACCGCAGCTCTGCCATATGCTTGGGGAGAAGTTTCCGGGAAGGTGGGCGAACAGAGCGGTTCGGTCACGAGGTCCGGACTGGCGGGCGCGAATGTCCGCTTTGCGTTTAACATTCTCGGATCCCCGGCGCTCAAACCAAGAGAGTTCGCCGCAACCAAGCACAACAAATTCATCCTCGCCGCAAGTTTGACGGTAGATACTCCAACCGGTCAGTACAGCTCCGCAAAGCTCATCAATCTCGGTACCAACCGATGGTCGTTCCGCCCTGAGCTTGGCTTTTCGCGCCCTATAAAGAAGGTGAGCCTCGACTTGTACACTGCCGCGACGTTGTTCACCACCAACCAGGCATACTTCCCGGGAGATTCCACGCGCAGCCAGGATCTGTTGGGATCGATTCAGGCACACCTGAGTTATACCGTTCGACGCGGGCTGTGGGTTGCATTCGATTCCATCTGGTATGGCGGGGGCGCAGTCCATGTGGACAGCGGCCCAGGAAAGTCGCGGCAGAGCAACACCCGGCTTGGCGGAACTCTTTCTTTGCCGATCGGCAAAGTGCAATCGATAAAGGTCTCCTACAGTTCAGGAGTTACGGCGAGAGCCGGCGCCGCTTTTAGGACGCTGGGCGTTAGTTGGCAGTTTGTAAGGCTGGATCGACGCTAAAGAGATCCAGCTTAAGACGTAGTACCCGATCTCAAAATCGAACTAGGCTGCGCCCGCCATTGAGTGCGAAGCGCTCTTCTTCCTCTTTCGTGTCTGATACGTCGTAAATAGCAATGCCATGGGCAATCCTAATGCAACGGAAGCGATGATTGTGAGATCTATGTTGCTGTCCGGGAAGGTACTGGTCGCGATAGCCAGGCAGACTGCTAGGTTTCTCAATCCGCTGCTAACCCGAAAAAACCGTGAATGGTCTCTGCAATGCGGCGGCAAGTTTCGGGAATGATCTGTTGAGCGCGAGGCCCGCGATCAAAGGTAGGGCGACATAAACAAGAATTCCCTTGATCATCTTTTCGTATGGCACAGCCACAGGAAGTTGCGATTGAAGAATCCAGTGCGCCGAGACAGGAGCCAAAAGGACTCCCATAAACGTCAGGAGGAACAGCACTGCCGCTGCCAACTCGATCCGGGCACAGAGCTTTCGTGTGAAATTAAAAGCCAGAAAGTCTCCGGGTATTACCGCAAGCAGAAGGATCCCACGCTTAACGTCCAGCGCCATTGGTATGAGTTGCACCAAGACGATAGCCAGCAATGGCACCAGCACGAAGTTGATGATCAGGGCTCGCATGACCAAAGTTCCGTCGCGCAACACCGCTGCTATTTGGCGCAACGTTACTTGCAATGTAATCGACATCATTGAAAAAACGATGAAGATCATCAGGAAAATCTTGTCTGTTGGCCACAATCCAGTCCCCATATAAATCTCCAGGTGTTCGGTGGTTCTCACATCAAAGCCAGGAGCACGGAAAACACAGCAGCTCCTAAAAGGAAAGGCAGAAATTTGCCCTCACACCATGTGGTAGTTCCATCAGCACGCTGTCGATGCCCTCGCGCGCCTGACAGCAGCCCGAGCAAGCCTTGCCACGAATCGAACGTCCAGCTGCGCAAGCTCGTTTTTGGCAAGTGGAGCCACTTGCCAAACAGAAAAATCGAAGCCGCTCCGATCGTTACGACTACAAATTCCGGACGCAAGGTCCTGCATGAGTCATCAGCTCAGTAAGGCCCCATGCGCAACGCGATACCGGCGAAGGCGAGCGTTCCGAGCAGGGAGATGGCGACCGCTACCATCATTGCCAGCGACCAGCGAGCACCTACGGAGCTTGAATAATGCAATTGCTTCAACAGACTTCGATGCTGAACGCACGCGACGATCAATCCAATAGTTCCCAAGGCGATTAAGGTCAGGCCAAGATTGCGCGGACCGTTCGGCCGGATAGACAACTTCTGCGACCCTTGCATTGCCTGCAGAAACTTATAGATCGTGAAGCCGAAGCTGATCATCGACAACGCTGTTCGTATCCACGCGATCAGCGTACGTTCGGCTGCCATGCGAGTGCGCTCGAAGGCCAAATCGGTGGAATTCGGAACCGTTTGCAAAGTCGCCGCCTGGCCCATATCGCCGTCTCCGTGGCGTGGGCGCGCGATCAGCGCACCTACTCCAGAAGAGAAATGTATGAATAGAAGCTTCGGCGAAGAACTGTCAGCATTGACAGCCGCGTAGACGGGTTAGCGCGGCTCGATCCGATGGTCGCCCTAAGCCAGGAATTGAGGTTCTACGTGCATGGAGCTCTCGGCGGTGATTGCATGATTGAAGTGCAGTTCAGGGAAGAGGTCGGCTTCCGTCGATGCACGTCCCTAAAGCGCCGATTCGCCTGCTCACCAAACCCGACAAGCGTTCGCGCTCACCATTGCCTGTCCAGGCTTGCAGCTGAATGCCTTCTGAAACTCCGGCATGTTCTGAAGAACGCCGTTGGCACGCCAGCGTCCGGGAGAGTGCGGGTCGACCGTCACCAGAAAGCGGCTGTATTCATCACTGCGGTTCTCGCACCACACAGTTGCGAATCCCAAAAAGAAACGCTGCTCCGGAGTAAAGCCATCGATCTTATGTGTAAGAGGATCCTCTGAGGGCGCGGTCTTCGCCTGTTGTTGCAGCGTCGATAGCAGGGCCATCAGTGCAATGCGAGCTCCGCCGTTGTCAGCTGTGTTTTCCCCAAGCGTCAATTTGCCGTTGAGCTTGAGATCATCCACGGCGTTGAATGCGCTGTATTCGTCGGCTACGCAGCCTGCGCGTTTCTCAAATTCGCGCGCATCAACGGGTGTCCACCAGTCGCGCAAGTTTCCTTGAGGATCGAACTTGCGGCCTTCGTCGTCGAATCCATGAGTCAGCTCGTGACCAATCACCGCGCCGATTCCGCCGAAGTTTATCGCGTCATCCAGCTCCTTAGTGAAGAAAGGAGGCTGCAGGATGCCGGCAGGGAAGACGATCTCGTTGAACTGCCCGCTGTAGTAGGCGTTCACCGTAGGCGGGGTCATGTCCCACTCTGTCTTGTCCACGGGCTTGCCGATCTTGTTAGTCTGACGATGCGCCTCAAACTGCGCTGCGCGGACGTAGTTGCCGAGAAAATCGTCGCGGCTGATCTTGATCGAGCTGTAGTCACGCCACTTCTCCGGATACCCAATCTTGTTGCGAATTGCATCGAGCTTGATCTTTGCTTCTTTCTTCGTTGCGTCGGTCATCCAGGGCAGAGAGGCTATGTCCTTGTCCAGCGATTGTTCGAGGGCGTTCACCATCTTTAACATGCGCTGCTTGCCTTCGACGCCGAAGGTTTGATCGACGTACGACTGTCCGAGCGCTTCGCCAAGTGAGTTGTCGGTCTGATCGACGCAGCGTTTCCAGCGCGCTTGCTGTTCCTTCTGTCCGGTGAGCGATTGTCGATATTCGAAGCGCGCCTGAACGAATGGGTCCGACAACCATGGAGCGGCAAAGTTGATCATTTGCCAGTTGAGATACGTCTTCCAGGCATCGACCGGATACTTCATGAAGATTCCGTTGGCCTGCTTGAAGAACTCCGGATTTTCCACGTTGAGCGAAGTAAACGACGGCACTCCTGCGAACTTGAAGAACTTCACCAGTTGCAGATTGGGCGCAAGCGCGGCGGCATCGTTGAGGCTCATCTTGTGGTCGTGCACTGCGGGATCGCGTCGCACGGTGCGGTCCATGGAGGCCTTCGCCAGATCGGTTTCGACGTTTAGAACGGTCTGCGCCGAGTCGGCCGCTTGCGCTTCGCTCTGCCCAGCCAGAACGAAGGACTTCTTCAGATACGTGAGGTAGGCTTGACGCACTGTCTTGGTCTTCTCGTCATCTTTGATGTAGTAGTCGCGGTCGGGCATGCTGATTCCGCCCTGATCGAGGTCGGCGACCACCATCGACGCGTCGTGCAGGTCCGGGCTGGAGCTGAAGTTAAATACCGGGCTCGGACCGGTAAGCAACTGGATGTAGGCCATCCGCTCGATGATCTGGTCGCGGTTCTGGATAGCAGCGGTGCGGTCGAGCTCCGGCTTGAGCGCTTGGATGCCTTTGCTGTTAATCGTCTTCTCATCCATGCACGCGTAATAGAAATCTCCGATTTGGCGCTCCACTACGCTGCGCTTCGGATTCTCCACCGCCTGCTTCTCGAGTATGTCGCGCAAGATCTGCTGATTGCGCACGTACACTTCGGTGAAGCTCTCCCACGCCGGCTGATCGGACGGTATGGGATTGTTTTTCCTCCAAGTTCCGCAGGCGAACTGGTAAAAGTCAACGCAAGGATCGACACTGCGGTCCAGGTTCGCTGGCGTGAATCCGCTCTTGCTGTTCGAAGACGCAGAAGCAGCAGAGGGAGCCTGACAAAACGCCGCAGTCGAAATGCCGAGAATCAGCGCAACATTTCGGAGAACGTGCCGCATGTGCTTTCCTCCAGAATTCGGGAAACATCGGAGATTACCACGGGAAAGAGCGAACACGAAGTTGACCAAGGCAAACATAGGAGGTCACGAATCCCGCGGGAGTAATGCCTGCGTGCCCCTTAACTTGCTCGCGTGACCTCTTCTTTGCCTTCGTGACCTTCGTGTTCGCTCTTGGTTTTCGGTATCCAGTAGAATAGAAGCAGCCCGGAGAGATGGCCGAGTGGCTGAAGGCGCACGCTTGGAAAGCGTGTATACCTTAACGGGTATCGTGGGTTCGAATCCCACTCTCTCCGCCAGCACTTCACCTTCTAGTTTTTTGCTATCCATCAGCATACTGAGTCCTGGATATACTCGTGCGCATCGAATTGACGCCATGGCCACCCCACTGACTGCCCCCGTCTTATCCCCTGAGCGCCGCGAACAGCTGTTCCCAACGCTTACATCTTCCCAAATCGCGCGGATCGCAGCTGCAGGAAAGGCGCATCCGGTAAAGGCCGGCGAGTTGTTGATCAAACAGGGCGAGGTTGCCGCAGGCCTTTTCGTCGTCGTCTCAGGAGAGATTGAGATCATTCAGCCGACGGCTAAGGGTGATGTGTTGATCACAACTCACACTCCGGGAAGCTTCACTGGAGAACTCAACATGCTCTCGGGGCGGCGTGCGCTGGTCTGCGGCCGGATGAGTAAGGCCGGTGATGTGATTGAACTTGATCGTCACGCTCTGCAGCTGCTCGTGCAAACCGACGTTGAACTGAGCGAGATCATCATGCGTGCCTTCATTCTCCGGCGTCTTGAATTGATCGCTCACGGCATCGGCGACGCGGTCCTCGTAGGCTCCTCGCACTTGCCGGGAACGCTGCGCATCAAAGAGTTTCTCACCCGCAACGGGCATCCTTATTCCTACATTGATCTTGATCGCGACGAAGGCGTTCAGGACTTGCTCGACAAGTTTCAGGTCAGGATCGACGAAATTCCCGTATTGATCTGCCAGGGAAAACTCGTGTTGCGAAATCCAAGTAATCAGCAGGTGGCCGATTGTCTTGGACTCAATCCCGAGATCGATGAAAGCCATATGCGTGACGTTGTCGTTATTGGAGCAGGGCCTTCCGGGCTGGCCGCTGCAGTCTACGCCGCCTCGGAGGGGCTCGACGTACTCGTGCTCGAAACCAACGCGCCCGGCGGACAGGCGGGATCCAGTTCTAAGATCGAGAATTACCTTGGATTCCCGACTGGAATCTCCGGGCAAGATCTCGCTGGGCGAGCCTACACGCAAGCCCAGAAGTTTGGCGCCGAGATGATCATCGCCCGCAGCGCAATCAAGTTGGCCTGTACCAAGCGTCCCTATGCGATCGAGATCGAGGGCGGCAGACAGATTCCAGCCCGCGCGATCGTGATCGCTACCGGCGCGCAATATCGCAGACTTCCACTCGAGAACCTTTCGCGCTACGAAGGCATTGGCGTGTACTACGGGGCAACCTACATTGAAGCGCAGTTGTGCGGAAACGAAGAGGTGATCGTCGTTGGTGGTGGGAATTCAGCGGGACAGGCGGCTGTCTTCCTGGCAGATACGGCGAAGCATGTGCATATTCTCATTCGCTCCGCGGTACTCGCTGATACGATGTCGCGCTACCTGATTCGACGTATCGAAGAAAGTCCCAAAATCACTCTGCATCCATTTACGGAGATCGATGCTCTGGAAGGCAACGGCAGAATCGATTGCGTCCGCTGGAAAAATAATCAGAGTGGCTCCGCCGAAGTTCATCGCATCCACCATATATTCCTGATGACCGGCGCTAGTCCCAATACGGGATGGCTCGATGGATGCATTGCGCTGGACGATAAGGGGTTCATCAAAACCGGCCCCGAGCTGCTCCCTGAAGACTTGCGCGTGGCTCAGTGGCCGCTTTCGCGGTCACCATACCTGCTTGAGACGAGCCTGCCTGGAGTCTTTGCGGTCGGCGATGCGCGCGCCAATAACGTGAAGCGCGTCGCCTCAGCGGTGGGCGAAGGTTCTATCTCCATTCACCTTGTCCATCGGGTGTTGGCGGAGTGAGCCCCGGGAAGGAGCGAACACGAAGTTCACGGAGGCAAAGAAGAAGTCGCTCGAAGAATCTAATCGGCAGCCCGGAAATGATTCCTGCGTACTCTGTGACCTCATGTTTTGCCTTTGTGACCTTCGTGTTCGCTCTTTCCCGGCTCATAGGTTAGCTACCGGCTTCCGGTGTGCGAATACCCAGAACTTGTATCCGACGAAGTTGAACCCGAGCGAGAACGCAGTTCCTACCAGCGCGGCGAATGAGGGCCAGGCCTTGGTGTGTATTCCCCAGCGAGGATGCATGTAGGTCGCAACATACGATGAAGTTCCCACATTGACCACCGCACCCAGCAAGCTAATGAATAGAAACTGAGCGCCCTCGACGATATGGTGCTTATCCGCCGCGCGCCGGAATGTCCAGGAACGGTTCAGCAGGTAGCTGTTCAGCACGGCGCACACGAACGCTACCGTCTTGAAGACCGCGAACATCGTTCCTGTTTCTCCGGTGTGAAAAAGGAAGATGAGAATATTCAGAACGGAGAGATCGACGACCGTATTAACAATCCCGACCACGCCAAAGCGAAAAAGCTGAATGATATGGGCCTTTCGCGATGTCGAACGCGGGCGAAAAGAATCCGCCTCGGTGATCGTGCTTTCGGATGAACGATTCACCGGGTCCCCTGCAATTTATCGGTTTTCATGAAGGCCATTTCTCTTCATTCTAGTCAATCGAGCTAGTCGACTTTTGGCTGCGGGGTTACTCCAGTTTGTTGGGGCTGAAACTCAGGTACCGGCTGTGTGATTACATCGTTGCCTCGAACCGCATAAGGAGCGTGTGGCATGTGGGTCACGTTTCCGCTCTCTGCATCGGCAATGCTGATTTCCAGAGTCTCAAGAACCCTGCCGGTCACAACATCAAGGTTCAGCTTCGATTGCTCGTAGGCCGACATCGCGTTCACCAAATTCGATTCTGCAGTAGAGACATTACTGAGTTGCGTGAGCACGTTGTAGGTGATGCTCAAACCTTGTGCCAGCTTCTTCTGCTCCGCTTGCAGACTCTGCGCGGCATAATCTCGCGCTTTTAGCGCAGCATCGACGGCGGCACGGTTCTGTTGCACGGAGAATTGTGCGTTGCGCACGGCGATAGCGATTGTGTTTTGCACCTGCTGCAGCCGTACCTCTGCCTGGCGATACTCCAGCTCAGAACGGATCTGATCCGCCTGCGCGGAGCGATTGAGAATGGGAATGTTCACCGAGAAGCCGACAAAGTAAGTTGGGTGGTTCACCGTCGCAGTGAGCGCGTCTGGATAGCCGCCGTTTGCAGATGTGGCGACTGGAGAATTTGAGCTGAAATTGGGGTTCAGCACTCCCGACAATCCGTTGCCGCCATAGTTACCAACGAGATCGACTGTCGGCAGCAGGGCATTCCGAGCCGAGCGCTTGCTTATTGTGCGATTCGTCAGGTCAATACGCGCCTGTGCTAACTCCGGTCGCCTGGTAAGTGCGTCGTTGATCAAGTCCTGAGTCGGGAGCACCGGCTCAGTTGCCGGCAGCTGCATCCTGTCGGTGGGAATCACGCCGGCACTCGCCACTACAGGATCGTTTTCGTTGCGCGTGATGGCGTTCTTCATGAGTAGCTGCTGCAGCTGGAGGTTTGTTTGCGATGTGATAAGAGCCTCCTGGCTTGCAGCAACTTGCGCCTGCGCGTTCACGATCTCGATTTGCGCGATGGTTCCGGCCTGCACTTGTTTGCGGTTGTTGGCTTCCAACTGCTGTGCCGAGGCGACCGCGCGCTCCTTCGCCTTCACATCCTCAAACGCTGTTACTAACTCCCAATAAAGCGTCTCTAGTTGCGTGACGGTAAAAATCACTTGCTGACGGAAGGCCTCGTCGGCGATCTCGCGATTATTTTTCGCAATCGACATAAAGCGGCGGTTGGAAGCGAGTCCGAACCCCTGGAGAATATGCTGCCGCAGTTGGAACAGGAAGGTGGAATTAAGCTGGGGCACCAGGAAGGTGCGCGTGCTGTTTGTCGTTACCCGCGAATTATTAAAGGTGACGTTGAACAGAGTGCCGGTAGGAAATCCTTGCTGATAGCCGAAATTCGCGCTTCCGGTGTTCTGAAGAAGCGCGGGAACGCCGCTGATTACGGTATTCGATTGCGGAATGTCACTGTGCTGTATCCCCAGGCTGGAGCTGAGAGCTGGATCGAAAGAGTCGATCGGCGGACCAACGCCGAGTGTCGACGAAACCAGTCCACCAGTTCCGGTTCCTGCTCCACCCGCTGCAGTCACCGTGCCCCCGGCGCCACCGCCAGTAGCGCCGCCTCCGATCCCACCGATACCCGCGCCTGGAGTGCCTTGTACGATTCCCGTATTCACGCCGCGAACGTTGGCGCCTGACTTTGTGCGGAGAATGTCGGTGTCGGCAATGGGAAGGTTATAGCGCGCGATCACCAGGTCCAGGTTGTTTTCGAGAGCGAGCGCAATGGCATCGTCGAGCGACAGCATTATGTTCCCATTTTGAATCAGGCTGTTCAGGCGTACCGAGTTGGTCAAATTTGGCTCGGGTACGGCGTGAGCTTTATAAGGCGCGAGCACATTGGGAAATATTGGCGCACCCTTCGTAATATCCTCGGGCACGGGCTGTTCCGGCCACACCTTAGAACAAAAACCGAGCGCAAGTGCGAGTAGCATAAAAAGCGCACGCTGAAGAGAATGAACGGGCTGGAACATCTGCTGTCCTCCGAAAGGCTTTTGGGCGCGAACTGCGCATGAGAGCACCCTGTGGCATTCTGCATTGCCAGGCGCGACGCGAGCAAACCAGGGCTGAAGAAACGATACAAAACGCGCAGCGCGACTTATGTAAAGCTTTGTAGTGAGACCGGTAGAGACGCAGCATGCTGCGTCTTCGCGATAAGCTTTCGTCAGCCCATGCTCAGTGGTGTTCTCTAGGCAATATGGAGGAGACGCAGCATGCTGCGTCTCTACCATACCGATGGTTACTGCGGAGGGATGCCGGGACCTGACGGCTGCTTCTGCGGCGTAGAGGTATGTTGCGAGTTCGCCACGGCGACGCCGACTGCGGCTCCCGCGGCAACAGAACCGACGGCAATCAGCACAGTTCTCAGAATGCTTGTTCCAGCCTGGACGCCGACATTCGTTCCCGCTGCCAATCCAGCGCGACTGACGGCTGTTTGCTGGATCGATTGCTGAATTGTCTGCTGGGTTACGGTGCTGACCGGTCCAACTCCGGTTGTCGTCACCTCGACTTGCTGCCCGGAATTTACGTTCACTGATTGCGATTGATTCGGCGCCCCGCCAGCTCCATTCAACGGAGTGATCTGGACGACGCCGCTAAACACGATGAGCGTCGTGCGGTCGGCGGTTGCAATCAGAAGAAAGTCCGTTCCAATTACGCCGGCGACCGAAGTAGGAGTGCGTACTTCAAAGCGAGAATTCGGCTGCGTGAGCTTTACCACCTGGCTGCGCAATCGGCCGAATAGCAGCTCGAGTGTCGTCTGCTGTGTAGCCGCGTTGTGTTGGACTACACGCATCTGACTGTTCGAGCCCAGGCTTAGGATCGAGCCATCGCGAAGATTTAGCCGCAGACGTCCAGTGTTGTTCGTCTGGAGCTGGTCGTTCCACTGCACCTGATCGCGCACGCTGAGTCCGCTCCCATTTCGGGTCGCCGCCTGGTCAAGAGCGGTTACGCTACCGGCAAGTTGTCCGGAGCTTCCTGTCTGGCAGAAGCCCGGCAGAGGAGAGAGCAAAAAACACAACATCAAAGTTGTAGAGCGATAGAAGTGAGTTTTTAGCTGCATGCAATTGATCATCAGTCAGTCTTGCCTTTTGTTTGCGCTGCGCTACTGAACAGTCAAACTAACAGTTGTGGAAGCCTGCATCCCGCTGGCATTGCCAACGACGATGATGGTGTACGAACCCTGCGGCGTAGGTGCTGGTGTCGTCGAACTGCTCATGCCGCCACCACCTCCGCAACTCGACCAGATTCCGGTACAGGCCACGATCATTCCCAGCCACAGCATCGAGCTACCACGCCGGCGTGGAGAGCGGAACCCAACCAACACGATTGCCGGTACCATGCCCATCCATGTAGCGAGCATCCAGGGCGAACCAGGACGTAACAGGGACGCGGTCGTAGTTCGTGTGATGGTAAGCGTCGCGGTCGTGGTCGTTCCCACCGCCCCCAGCGTGATGCTCGGTGGATTGAACGAGCACGAGAGTCCCGGCGGCAGATTCGCGCAGGAGAGAGCCAGCGTATGCCCGGCAGCCGCCGCGTTCGGAGTGAACGAAACCGTGAATGTTGTCGATTGTCCCGCTGCCAGCGATGCGCTTTGTGGTGACGCAGTGATATTGCCGGCGTTACCTAGTCCTGCAACATTCAATCCGGAGCCTGAAATGGCCACGCCAAACACAGTTCCGCTCGGCGTTCCCGAATTGAATTTCGCCAGCTGCTTGCCGGAAGCGAGATCGAAGCGGTAGATATTCGAGCTGCAGTAATCGCCCGCCCAGAACGAAGTGCCGTCCTGATCGAGCGTGATCGAGAACAGGCACTGCTCGCCTGCCGCGGTGTACGTCATCACCTGCTGGCCCGAAGCATTGAAGCGAATGATGTCTGTAAGGTCACCAACAACGACGCCTCCATCGGGAAGAATGCGCAACATCAGCGCCTTCTTCAAGCCCGTGGCGAACGGCGGAAGCTGCTGATTGCGGCAAACGTCGTAGCGCAGGATCGACGGACCTTCCGACGTGTAGAGCAAAGTGCAGTTGTCGGCGGAAAGATCAATGTCGTCACTGCCTTGTTCCTCGGTCGCGACGGTAAAAGTTGTCATCAGTTTGCCGCTAGGATCGAACTTGAGAAGATTGTGCGAGCAGCCTTGCTGTCCGACGTAGGCATTGCCGCCGCCGTCAAACACAATCGTCTCCGGCTGGCAGTTGAAGCCGCTTCCAAATGTTCCGATCAGCGCCCCGGTCTTCGGATCGAACTTGCTGATATTGCCCGCAGTGAAATCTGTGGCGTATAGATTTCCAGCTTTGTCGAATCCCATGCCGGAAACCGTTCCACTGAGACCAGTACTAAGTGTCTGCGACAGCGTCCCGTCGGAAGCGAACCGCTTGATTGTGCCCGGACTGATTCCGACGAACAAGCCGGCAGGGAAGTTGCTTACTGTCACTGTGACCGTTTGCGACGCGGAACCAGAAAGGCCCAGCGCGTCGGTTGCCGTGACCTTCACGGTGAAGGCTCCCGCGCCGTTGTAGATATGCGTACCGCTGGCGGAGTTAGCCGTGGCGCCGTCACCGAAGTCGAGAACGGTTGCGTTGATGTTGTTCTCAGCGTCGACACAAGTTCCCAAAGTCGAGCAAGGTGCTCGACAAGGCTTTCTCCGGATCGGTGCAACTACCGGTTGCCGTGGCGCTGAGTGGCGCAAGGCCGCTGGTCGGAGTCACAGACAAAGTGCATGTCGGCGGTTGATTCACCGCGACCATCACCGTTTGAGCAGCCGAACCGGAGAGGCCGTTAGTGTCCGTTGCGGTTACTTTGACGGTGAACGTGCCCGCTGAATTGTACGTGTGCGTTCCGCTGGTTCCATTCTGGGAAGCAGAGCCGTCTCCGAAATCAAGCGTTGTGCTTGCGATCGGACTTGTACCAGCGGTGCAGCTGCCGGTTGCAGTTACGTCGAGTGGAGCAGGACCGCTGTTCGGTGCGACTGTAAGAGTGCAAGCCGGCGCGACTGCTGGGGTCACGGTCACGGTTTGCGTTGCTGTGCTGGAGAGGCCACTTGTGTCCGTTGCAGTGACGTTTACCGTGAACGTGCCGGCGGTCGTGTATTTGTGAGTTCCGCTCGCCCCGCTCTGTGCGGCTGAGCCGTCGCCGAAATCAAGGGTTGTACTCGCTATGGGACGCGAGCCTGGCGTGCAGTTGCCAGTGGCGGTTACCGTGAGGGGAACAGGGCCGTTGTTAGGTGCGACATTGAGCGTGCAACTTGGCGCTACGGCAGCCCCCACAGTTACTGTCTGGGTCGCCGATCCGGAGAGGCCATTGCTGTCTGTAGCAGTGACGGTGACTGTAAAAGTTCCGGGGGAATTGTAGGTGTGATTTCCGCTGGTTCCGCTTTGGGCCCCGGAGCCATCTCCAAAGTCAATCGTAGAACTCGCGATCGGACTGGTTCCGGCGGTGCAATTGCCGGTGGCAGTCACGCTCAAAGGTGCGGGACCGCCAACGGGAACAACATTAAGTGTGCACGCCGGCGGCTGGACCGGAGCAACGGTGATGGTCTGCGTTACCGGCTGACTAGATGCCCCATTGTTGTCGATCGCTGTCAGCGTCGCGTTAAATGTTCCAGGCGATGTATACGTGTGGCTTCCATTGAAAAAGCAGTTTCCGTCGCAGTTCAACTGAGTGGCCGACGTGCCATCTCCCCAATCAATCGAGGCGGAGTTTACGCTACCGTCAAAGTCCAGGCAGTTCGCAGTCACATTCACCGTAAGTGGAACAACACCGCTGGTTGGCGTTATCGATAGTGAACACGTCGGCGGCTGGTTTGCCG
>QIBC01000091.1 GCA_003225215.1 Acidobacteriota bacterium | reverse complement strand
GTATGCTTGGCGACGATCTTGTTCTTTCGATCCTGAATCGTGCCCCAATTCACCTTCATGCCTTCGACATTCTCGATGCCGTGCTCCTTGGCGGCTTTGAAGTGATCGTAGAGCTCGGCGTCGAACAGCAGGCTCTTGGTCGGGATGCAGCCTACCTGCAGGCAGGTGCCGCCCAGTTTGGGGTCTTTCTCGATGAGGGCGACCTTCAGTCCATACTCTCCACCGCGAATTGCGGCCGTATAGCCGCCCGGACCGGAGCCAATAATGGCTACGTCGTAGATAGTCTCTGGCAAGTGTGACTCCGTTTACTTGTTGGGAATTGGGTTAGAAGACAAACATTAGATTGTAACAAGCGGGATTTGGTCGCAGACGTGGCGGCAGGCGGTCGAAGCGAAGGATAGCCGTTGCGGTTAGAGCGAAGGCAAACTGTTGAATTGTCGAGGATGCAAAGGAAGGACCGCCCACTTTGTGAGCGGCCATCCCGATTTCGCGATCCCAGCTAGACCACAGTTCGCCGACCAGTGATCAAGTTAACAATCAACACGATCACGGCCGCGATCAACAACAGGTGGATCAAGCTGCCTGCCACATGGAAGCTGAATCCCAGAAGCCAGAGAATCAGCAAAATGGCAAAGATTGTCCAGAGCATATTCGGCCCTCCCTCTTTGAAGTCCTCGCTCGATAAGATGGGGCCACTCTGGTTGGTGTTGCTAGATAAGTAAACAGTTTCCTCTAGTTCGGAAAAAGCGATCCGAGCAACTCCAGACCAGCATCTCCCAATCTGGGTAGTCGAGCAGAGGCTGGCGGCCGACAAAATGGCACGGAATACGCGGAATCACGACATCAGTTTCGCTGCTTCTTTAGCGAAGTAAGTGAGGATGGTTCCAGCCCCGGCTCGGCGTATGGAAAGCAACGATTCCATAACGACACGGTCGCGATCGAGCCAACCATTCTGGGCCGCCGCCTGGATCATCGCGTACTCGCCCGACACCTGGTATGCGCAAATGGGAACGTCGAAGCGCTCCCGCGCCTGGGCGATCACATCCAGATATGGCATTGCAGGCTTCACCATGACCATATCCGCGCCTTCTTCGAGATCAGTCTGGATCTCGCGCATCGCTTCGCGCAGGTTGCCGCCGTCCATTTGGTAGGAGCGGCGATCGCCGAATTGGGGAGCAGAGTCTGCTGCCTCCCGAAATGGGCCGTAAAAGCCGGAAGCGAATTTGGCTGCGTAGGACAGGATCGGCATGTTCTGAAGTCCTGCTCCATCCAAGGCTGTCCGGATTGCAGCGACCCTCCCATCCATCATGTCGGACGGTGCAACGATGTCTACTCCAGCTCTGGCCAGCGAGACAGCTGTGCGAGCCAGGATTTCAAGAGTCGCGTCGTTCTCAATCTCAAACTCCGGCGAAGGTGCAGCGGCAGCACTCGCCGCAGAGCCGTGGTCCGCTCGCGCAGCTCCAGATGCGGTGCTTTTTCTTGCGATCCCGCAGTGCCCGTGCGACATGTATTCACAAAGGCACACGTCTCCGAGGACGACCAATTCGGGAACCGCCCGCTTTATGGCGCGGGTTGCGCGTTGCACAATGCCGTCATCTGCCCAGGCTCCACTGGCTCGGTCATCTTTTGTCTCGGGTAGTCCGAACAGGATGATCGCCGGAATCCCGAGGGCATGAGTCTCTTGGGCTTCCTGTACTGCCTGATCAATAGAAAGGTTGAAGACACCCGGCATCGAGCGGATAACCTTTCGCACAGCTTCGCCGGGGCATACAAAGAGGGGATAAACCAGCGACTCAGGAGTCAGCCGAGTTTCTCGCACCATCGACCGCAGAGTTTCGTTCTGACGGAGCCGACGCAGTCGTGTAACCGGGAAAGCCATAAGGAAATTGTATTTGAAATATTGGAGCGTTTGGCTGTCAGCCGTCGGCTATCGGCGTTCGGCCGATCGTCAGTTGTACCGGCAGTTATTGCGGACCGATTAGAAGCGGATCGCAAAGCAAGAGACACTGGTAAATGTCTACTGGCCGAGACTCCGACCGCCAGTGCCTATAGCCTATTAGTTCCGCAAATCACCTTGGTAATCAATAGCGCGCGTCCCTATCCGTTGTACAATCCGCCCATTCAGGGCAAAATTCTGCCCTAATCGGCCACGTGTCTTCCCGCGACCAATTCGTTATCCGACATCCGTGGCTTACCGCCTTAGGGGCCCTTGCTTTAGTACAGATTGCCACCTCCGGCATTCTGAAAGGGCACACACTCGCCGCATTCGCGGACACGCTCCAATTCGCGATCATGATTGCCATGGTAGTAGGCACGGCGATCAACATCCGGCCAAGCAGAGGGTCGGCTCGCGGGTTCTGGTTGCTGATGACCGTAAGTGCGCTGATGTGGGCAGGAGACTATGGCAGTTGGGTCTACTACGAAGTAATTCGGGGCATGCAGATGCCAGTGCCGCAACCAGGCGACACGCTTCTGATCCTGCATGTAGTCCCGATCATGATGGCCCTGGCCATGCTTCCGCATCGCGTGCTCAAAAATGGATCGCCGCTGTCGAGTAGTCTTGAGTTTCCGTTAATTGCTTGCTGGTGGGTATACCTCTACTTCCAGTTTGTCTTTGCCTGGCAGTACATGTCGTACAATCCCGCGGCTTTTCACCGAAATTTTAACTTGCTGTATCACGCCGAACTCGCGACAAGTATCGTCGCCCTGTTTTACCTTGCCCAGCAAAGCCATGACGGGTGGCATCAGATCTACAATCATTACCTGATCGCATTCCTTATTTACGCGCCTACTTCCGCGATCATTAACATTCTCATCCAGCAGAATCTGTACACCAGTGGTGGCCTATGGGACCTGCCACTCACGATCTCCATTGCGTACATAGCCTGGATAGGGTTTCGCGCGCGTAAGCTTCAACTGGAGCCAGAACGAAGTAACAGTGATATTCAACCAAGCCTGGCGATTCCAGAATGGGCAGCGACGATTGCTGCGACCAGCATTCCCGCCATCGCTCTGTTTTCCTACGAGCGTCTGCATGATGCTCCGGGGGTGCGCCATTTCCGTGTTGCCATCAGCTTCCTGTCAATGCTCTTGATCGGCATCCTGATTTTCACGCGCCAGCAGCTTCTCAATCGGCGGTTAGCGGTGTTACTCACCGATGCCCAGCACGCATACGACAATCTGGAACGGCTGCAGAGTCAGGTGATGCAAACGGAAAAGCTCGCGTCGATCGGACGGCTGGTTTCCGGTGCCGCCCATGAACTCAACAATCCGCTAACCGCGATCCTGGGATATTCGGAGCTAATCGCCACAGACCAGGAAGTTCCGGCTGCTCCTCGAGGCTTCGCGGAAAAGATCGCGCAGCAGGCACGAAGAACCAAGAACCTGGTTTCTAATCTCCTCTCGTTCGCCAGGCAAACACCGCCACAAAAACGGCTCACGGATTTGAACTCGCTGGTCAACAACACCTGTCAGTTAAGGCTGGCGAGCATGCCCACTAAGCTTTCGCTCGTCCGCGACCTCCAGACAGACTTGCCCCTTGTGCTCGGTGATGACAATCACCTTCTACAGGTCTTTTTGCACGTGCTGAACAACGCTATCGACGCCGTTGCGGAGGTAGGCGGCGGAGAGATCATCGTGCGCACGCAGGCACGAGGAGAGCATGTTGTACTTGAAGTATGCGATAGCGGTCCCGGGATTGTGGAGCCCGCGCGCGTATTCGATCCCTTCTACACCACCAAGCCGCTGGGCCAGGGCTCTGGCCTGGGCCTGAGCGCCTGTTACGGAATCATCCAGGAGCACGAAGGAACCATCGAGTGCTTTAACCTTCAACCGCGCGGAGCCATGTTCCGCATTACCTTCAAGGCCGTCGCCAAGCCGGCTCCGTCAGAGCCGGTGGCGGCGTCGTAAAGTCATCGGACGCTCGGCGTTGATTCAGCGTTGACTGTATGACCAGCTTTTTCCCAAGCGTGTCTAAGCCTGAACGGTTAAGTCTGGAGTTCCCAGGAACTTCGTTCTGCATCAAGCAAAGCCCAGGCCGAGCGCCGCGGCTCGCCACGCTGTTAGCATAATTTCCATGCCTCCTCACTGGAGCGAGCGTCTCCTGGAATTCGACCGGCTGCGCGAGATTTTGCTTACCTACTGCGGCTCCGATCTAGGACGACAACGAGTTACGAGCTTGCACCCGCTTACGGACGTTAACTGGATCCGCCGGCAGCATCAACTCACGGAGGAAGTCTTGCAATTTCTTCAGCGTGGGGGAACGTTCGAGTTCCATGGCCTGACGGACAATCGTGAGCTCCTGAAGAAATCGGGAATCGCTGGTGCGGCGCTCGAAACTGCGGACTTGCAGGAGGTGCTGCGGTTAGCCGATCGCGCCGATGAATGGCGCGCAATCGCTCTAAAGCCGCCTGCAGCTCTTGAGGAGGGCTGGCCAGCCGTTCGCGCACTCTCCGAGCGCCTTGCAGATTTTACCCTGCTGCTTCGATTCTTCCGCGGCAAAATCCTGCCTGACGGCACGCTCGACGACCACGCTTCTCCGGAGCTTGCGCGATTGCGCCGCGAAGTGGAGAAGCAGAAACGCGAGATCCAGACCTCGCTACGTAACTATTTGCGGCGCCTTGCCGAAGGTGGGGCGGTGCAGGACGAGCTAGTCACGATTCGCGGCGAGCGCTTTGTGATCCCGGTAAAGGCCGATCAGAAACGGCGCGTGAACGGAGTCGTTCATGGAGCCAGTTCCAGTGGACAGACGGTTTTCGTCGAGCCCCTGGAAACTATTGAGCAAAATAATGAACTCGTGCGCCTCATGGAGGAAGAGAACGCGGAGATCCATCGCATTCTGCTTGAGATGACGGCACGCATCGCTGAACACGCCGAGGCGCTGGCCGCAGCGCTCGATGTTCTTTCGGAAGTTGAGCTTCAGTTTGCGAAAGCCCGGTTTGCTCGAGACTACCAGTGTGTGCGGCCAAACATGAACGTGGATGCGGGCGCCTCGCCTGCGATTTTGGCTGATGCCAGAAGACGCGTGGCTGAATCGAGCACAGGCCCAACGTCCTCGCCTCTGGCAACCGAACACCCGGCCGAGGGCGGCCGGATCCACGTAAGACTTCTTGATGCACGCCATCCCGTTTTGGAACACAATCTAAAACTGCGCGACGCGCAGGTAGTTCCAATGTCCCTGAGCCTCGCAGGCAATGATCGCCAGCTCATCATTAGCGGACCAAACACGGGCGGAAAGACAGTGGCACTGAAGACGGTTGGACTCATCGGGTTGATGGCTCAATCGGGAATCCCGATACCGGCGGAGTCTGCGGAACTTCCGGTCTTCGACGGCGTCTTTGCCGACATCGGTGACTATCAGTCGATCGAGCAGAACCTGTCGACGTTCTCAGCGCACGTAAGCAACATTGACTTCATCTCGAAGACCGCCACCAGACGATCTCTGGTGTTGCTCGACGAGCTTGGTTCGGCAACCGATCCCGAAGAGGGCGCAGCGCTGGCAGTGGCGATTGCGAAGCACTTCCTCGACATGGGAGCGACGAGCATCATCTCCACGCACCACACCGCTCTTAAGGTGTACGCAACCAATACTCCAGGCGTAGTAAACGCAGCCGTCGGATTTAACGAGAAGACGCTGCAGCCCACGTACGAGCTCAAGGTCGGAGTTCCGGGAGCCTCCGCGGGTATCAACATTGCTCAGCGGCTTGGCTTGAATACCCAAATCATTGCTGCGGCGCGCCATCGTCTGGCTGGACAGACCCAGGACATCGCCCACTTCCTCGATCAGCTTCACCAGCAGCTCGATACCATCGAACATGAGCGCGGCGAGCTGCGAAAACGCGAACAGGAAGTTGCGCGGGAACGAAGCCATCTGGAATCGGAAGGACTCCAGGAGCAGCGCCGGCAAGTACGGGAGCTTGAGAAGAAGCTCGAAAATCTGCTTCGCGACTTCGAATACCAGGCGCGCGAAGCGGTGAATGCGGTGCAAGAGAGGACGGCGGCGCAGAAGCTTTCGAAAGACGCCGAGCGTCGCATCACGCGCTTGCGTCGTGAGTTCCAAGAGCAATTCAATTCCACGATAGTTGCGCACCGTACGGGCGCAGATCGCGGCGATCCCAATGCGCGTCCAGGAGAAGTAAAGCACATCGCCGAAGGCGACAAGGTACGCTTGAAGTCACTGGGCCGAGATGCGGTCGTGAAGCGCAAAGTCGATGAGAATACATTCGAAGTGGAAGCCGGCATCATGAAGATGCGCGTGCCGCGCTCCGACATCGCAAATATCGTGAAGTCCGCGACCATGGAGAAAACCGAGACGCCCGTAGCCGCAGCCCGGGCTCGCGGAATTTCCGTCTCACTCAAACATGAAGACGACGATCTAAGCCTGCCAGGCGAGATCAACGTCATCGGGCAGACGGTTGACGATGCCACGCGCGAAGTGGAGAAGTTTGTCGATCGCGCCTTCCTCGCAGGCATGACCCGCGTCCGCATCGTGCACGGCAGCGGGATGGGCATCCTGCGGAAGGCGCTGCGTCAATTCTTGAAATCACATCCTCATGTAGCGATGGTCACCGAGCCTCCGCAAAGCGAGGGAGGCGCCGGAGCGACAGTCGTAGAGTTGAGAGTATAGAAGCGATACGCCTCATCGTAGAGACGCAGCATGCTGCGTCTCTACCATGCATTGCGGGTCCTAACATCCGCTCAGTCGTGACCGAGCACCGATTACACTTACCTCGATGAAATCTGTCATCGTCGGCACGGCTGGCCACATTGATCATGGCAAAACCACGCTGGTAAAGGCGCTCACCGGTATTGATGCTGACCGGCTGGAAGAAGAAAAGCGGCGTGGGATCACCATCGACCTCGGCTTCGCTAACCTTGAGCTGAGTTCTGACAAGGGCGAGAAGTTGCGCCTGGGATTCGTCGATGTTCCCGGGCACGAACGCTTCGTGCGCAACATGCTTGCCGGCGTTGGCGGCATCGACATTGTGCTGCTGGTGATCGCTGCCGATGAAGGCGTCAAGCCGCAAACGCGCGAGCACTTCGACATTTGCCGTCTGCTCGCAATACCGCGCGGGATCGTTGTTCTAACTAAATCCGATACCGTTGATACGGACACGCTCGAAGTTGTTCGCCTTGAAATTGAAGATTTCCTGCGCGGATCCTTCCTCGACCCAAAACAGACGCCAATCGTGCCGGTCAGCGCGCTCACTGGACAGGGAACAGATCAGCTCAAGATCGAGTTGGCGCGCATGGCCTCCGAAATTGGAATGAAGAATGCGAGTGCTCTTGCACGCCTTCCGATCGATCGCGCATTCGTAATGAGAGGATTTGGCGCTGTCATTACAGGCACGCTGATCGCCGGCACCATAAAGCGCGAGCAGGAACTCGAGCTACATCCCTCAGGCAAGCGGGTGCGAGTTCGCGGCATGCAGGTACACGGCAGATCCACCGAGCAGGCTCGGGCAGGTGAGCGTACTGCCGTCAACCTCGCGGGCATCGCGGTCGAAGAACTGGCACGCGGCATGATGCTGACTCAGCCCGGGACTCTGCAGCCAACGCGGCAGATGGATGCGCGTCTGCACTTGCTTCCCGATGCACGGCCTCTGAAACATTTGTCGCGCGTGCATCTGCACTGCTTTGCCTCCGAGACAGTGGCACAAGTTCGCTTGCTCGGAGACAGGCAAATTGAACCCGGCAGCAGTGCTCTCGCGCAACTGCGCACCGCCGAGCCGCTGCTGGTCGTGCCGGGCGATCGCTTTATTATTCGCCAGTTCTCGCCGGTAGTAACCATCGGCGGAGGCATGGTGCTGGATTCGTTTCCACTGCCACGCGGCGCTAAGCAACTGCCGGCCGCGCGAGACTTCCTCACCGCGCTGGAGAGCGCTGACCTGAGCGGTGCGATTGCTTTGCGAACCGGGCGCCGGAATGCGGCCGGTCTTCGTCGTGATGAGGCAGTGCGAGAGACGGGGCACCCGCGGCAAGAGATCGATCTTCAAGCGCAGGCACTCGTTGAGAACGGAACCGTGCTCGCCGCAGCCGATTCTCTTCTTGCCAAGAGCGCTGCCGTCGAGGCTGCCAAAAAGCTCCTTGCTGAGTTAGACAAGTTTCAGAAAGGGAATCCGCTTGCCGGGGGCATGGCCAAGGAGACTCTTCGCGAAAAGCTGGATCTCCGAGAAGCGGTCTTTTCGTTTCTGCTTACGCAACTTGCGACCGGTAAAAAGATCGAGATTCAAGGCGAGCAAGTGCGGCTTGCAGGACACGGGGTAACGATGACTGCCGACGAGGAGCGTGCCCGCAAAACCATAGAGCAAGCCTTTTCAGTGGCCGGATTAAAGGTTCCCCTGCTCAAGGATGTGCTGGCCTCGCTCTCGATCGACCGTCCCCGCAGTCAGAAGATCATGACGCTGTTACTGCGTGAAGGCATACTCGTAAAACTCGGCGACGAGCTCGTCTTTCATCGCGCTGCTCTGGAACAACTCCGACGCGTCGTGATTGCCGAGAAATCCAGAACTCCGAAGATGGATGTTGGACGTTTCAAGGATCTAATTGGCGTAACGCGCAAGCACGCCATTCCCCTGCTCGAGTATCTCGATCGTGAGCGGATCACGCGGAGAGTAGGGGACCTCAGGGAAATCCTATAGTTCGTATCCAGAGAGCATCTTCAAAAAGAGAGCGGCCTGGCGAAATCGGTGGAAGATAGCACGGCTCAGCCCGTGGTTTCGTTGTGCAGTGTCCTTTTTGGGAAACTGTCGTCCCTCGCGGCGCAGCGCCAAACTCGCATCGCGATGATCTAGTTTCTGCGCCGCGGGGGACCTGCTGTTTCGGCAGCGGTCAAACAGTAGATCTCCAGGCCGGACCACCTTTTCACTGCACATTGGTTTCAAGGCGGCGGCCGGAGGGATGACGGTCTCAATTTGGTTCGTCAGCGCCGGTGATTCAGGTAGGTTCAGCCATGCGTTTCAGAGTCGCTCAGAATCGCTTTATGAATCGAGTGAATACTCTTCTCAAAGAGCCAGCACCTGATCCGGCACAGCCGCATCAGGAGTAAAGGGTGAACCTGTCACCTGCGTAAGCGTGCCGTCCGCCGCAATCGCAAAGACCAGGATAGAACCTACATTACTGCTTGCGCTGCTGGTGACAATGAGAAATCTGCCCAACACGGCGGCGGCGGCGGAGACTGGCCTGGCACCCACTGTATAGGGAGAGCCCTTGAGTTCAGTCAACTGCCCAGTTGAAGAATTCAATCCGAACGCCGAGAGTGTGTTGGAGGTTTGATTTACTACGTAGAGCGCTCCTTGAGAAAAAACCGCACTCACCGGATTCGTGCCCACTGGCACCGGCGAGCTAGTCACTTCCGTGAGCGTGCCGGTTAAAGAAACAGCAAACGTGGAGACGCTACTTGCACCGAGGCTGCCTCCTGCGTTGACGCCGAAGAGAAAATTGCCGCTGCTGTCGAAGGTGAGGTAAGTTGGCGAGCCTTGCCTGGGAGTAGTCGTCGTAATAAGAGTCAACGCTCCGGTCGTCCCAATTGAGAACGAAGTAATTACATTGGTATTTGGATTCGAGGCGTAAAGGAAAGACCCGTTGGTGGAGATCGCCAAACCCATCGCGCCGGACGAGTTCAGTGAAACCGGAAACCCGGTCAGAAGAGTGAGCGCTCCGGTGGTCGAATTAAAGCTGTAGCCCAGAATCTGTCCGGGCGTGCTGCCGAGCACGTATACAAAGTTCCCATTGGGATGTACAACCATCCTCACGGAATTCGCCGGCGTACTGAAAGGTGAGCCACTCACCGGCGACAACGATGCCGTAGAACTATTAACGGTGAATACCGAGATTGACGAAGATGAAGAGTTTGCAACCAGCAAGAACTTCTTTGAGGGATCGGTTGCCATTGAATCTGGTGACGACCCGCCCGTTGTGACCGGAGAGCCGGTGGTCCGCTGCAAGGCGCCCGAAGTTTGATTGAGCTGGTATACGGAAACGCTTCCCACAGTGTTATTGGTAACGTATACCGGCGACCCAGTCTGGGAACCGTCGCCGCCAGTTGTGCCTTTGGCTCCGCCGGTTCCACCTCCCGAGCCACATGCGAGCATGCCGGCACAGAGAACCAGGACACTCAGATGAAACGAACTCGCTCCACGCATCAGCACAAGCCCTCTTCCATACAGACTATCGTTCTCATCTTACTGCGATGCTCCCCAACTCATGAGCGGAGACCGGGCGTGGAACCGAGCTTACAAACACTCACGAATTGCCGCCAGATTACAGCGGTTCATCGTTCGTACTTGACGTTAAGCTGTCCCGCAAACGGTGGTTCCCATAATGGGATGGCGCCAGACTGTCCCTCTTTCCATGTATGTTAGTCTCTTGGATTCTCAAGACTCCTCGCAGGAGCTTTCGCTTGTCTCGAATGCGTCGCCTTAGGTCGTGCCTGTCCATATTTGCTGTCCTGGTTCTCACCGGATTCATGCAAGGGCCGCGAGGCGGCGCTGACGATCAGGTGTTCGGGTTTCGCGACTTCTCGCGCCAGGCGCAGATCGATCGAAAGTTCAATCAATCTCCTGACCCGAAGCTGGCAGAGGAGCATCTGCGCGTTTTGACGCAGGCGCCGCACGTCGCGGGTTCCCCAGAGGACCGCAAGACTGCAGAATATGTCGCTCAGAAATTTCGCGAGGCCGGGCTTGAAACGCAAATCGTCGAATATAAAGTGCTGCTCTCGTTTCCGGAGGAGGTAAGCCTCGACGTCACCGCTCCGGCAAACGTAAAGATGCATGGCCCAAGCCGCGAGCGTGTCGATGATGATCCTTATCAGGACGATCCCCGCGTGCTTCCCGCCTATAACGCCTATTCGCCGTCGGGCGACGCGGAGGCCGAGGTCGTATATGCCAATTATGGCAGTCCTCAGGATTACAAGCAGCTCGAGTCCATGAAAGTCGACGTCCGCGGCAAGATCGTGGTGGTCCGTTATGGGGGAAACTACCGCGGGGTAAAAAGCCTGGTGGCACAGGAACACGGAGCCGCTGGGGTCATCATCTACTCCGACCCAATCGACGACGGTTACTACCGGGGCGACATGTATCCCAAGGGCCCGTTTCGTCCCGCAACGGGGGTGCAGCGCGGCTCGATCGATTACACGTTCAAGTACGCAGGCGATCCAACCACTCCGGGAATAGCATCGCTGCCGAGCCTTCCCGATTCGCAGCGCACAGCGCCGTCGGCGGCTGCCGATCTGCCGAAGATCATGACCATGCCGATCTCGTACGGCGACGCTGCTCCCATGATGCAGAACCTCGGCGGGCCGGAATCTCCCCGTGAGTGGCAGGGCGCGATGCCATTCACCTATCACGCTGGACCAGGTCCGGTGCGGGTAAAGATGCATCTGAAGATGACTGCTCCGTACAAAACCATATGGGACGTAATCGGCACTGTGCGCGGCGCCGAGCTTCCCGATGAATGGGTGATCGGCGGCAATCATCGCGACGCCTGGGTGTATGGCGCGGTCGATCCCAGTAGCGGCACGGCAGCCATGCTCGAATCGGTGCACGGCGTGGGCGATCTGCTGAAATCGGGTTGGAAGCCAAGACGGACGATGGTCTTTTGCAGTTGGGACGGCGAAGAAGAAGGCATGATCGGTTCCACCGAATGGGGCGAGCAGCACGCGCAGGAACTTCAGCGCGCCGCTGCATACCTCAACATGGATGTGGGCGTCGCTGGCCCCAACTTCGGCGCGAGCGCAGTTCCCGCTTTGAAACAGTTTGTACGCGATGTAACCAAGCAAGTTCCTAGCCCTCGGGGCGGCACTGTCTATCAGATCTGGAAGGATGCGCGGGAACGCGAACGAGTGAAGAACCTCTCTCCCGATCTGGGGGGATCGCAGAATCGCCCGCCGGCTGCGAAGACCGACAATGACGTTGAAGTCGGCGATCTCGGTAGCGGGTCCGACTACTCGGTTTTTCTTCAGCACCTCGGAGTGCCTGCAACCGACATAGGATCAGGCGGACCTTACGGCGTGTATCACTCGGTCTTCGACAATTTCGCATGGTTCAAGAAATTCGGCGATCCCGACTTCAAATATGAACAGCAGATGGCCCGTGTCTTCGGCATAGAAATGTTGCACATGGCAGCAGCCGACTACCTGCCGGAAGATTACGAACTGTACGGCCGTGAGATCGTCAGTTACGTTCAGCAGGCTGAGAGCAAAGCGAAGCAGACCTTCGGCACACAATCACCCTCATTTGCCGACGCGGGAAGCGCCGCCCAGCGTTTCCAAAAGGCAGGGGCACAAGTTCGCGAGGCACAGAACGCCGCAACAACCCGGGATTCGGCGCGGCTTGACCGGGCGCTGATAGAAGCTGAGCGGGCTCTACTGATCGACCAGGGATTGCCTAACCGTCCATGGTTTCGTCATGTTATCTATGCTCCGGGAGAGTACACCGGCTATGCGGCTGTTGTAATTCCAGGCGTGAATGAGGCTATCGAGGCGAGGGATCTGGGCAGAACCAGCGCCCAACTCGCTATCCTCTCTGGCGCACTAAACCGGGCTGCAGCGGTGCTGGAAAACTATAGTCAGGGACGCACAGGGTGACAGGTTTTCTAAATTAGCTTTGCTGGGAAGAAAGTTGCCGCGGTTCTTGCGGCACGGAGAATAGGCCGGGAGATGTGTGACCTTAGTCGAAGCTACCCCCTCACTATCGAGTTAGATTCCGGGCGAGGTCTAAGGCTTTCGTAGGATAGGCGGGGAGAGGATCCACCTTCTACATTCGATTCACCATGACCACCGCCACTGCGCTCTCACAATTCCTGGAAGCCCATGATCGCTATCTGGCCCTCTTTCCGCGAAACCCATATAATCGAAAAGCCGCTTCGGAAGTCCGCAACTCAAGACGCAGCTTTGCGTTCATAAGCAGAGACGACCTAAGCGCCGAGTGCTGCATCTAAGCAAATGCGCTACTCCGTCTAAATCCTGAGGAGAGCTTCTCTCCTCTTTTCCTCATGGAAGGCCATGTCCTATGACGGCGTCCACTAATCCGGACGATAACTCCTACACGCGGAAGGACCCTGCGGAGCCAAGCGGCTTCGTATACGACGATCCCAACGCGCCACCGCAAACTGAATCGACCTATGTTCCCGAACGCGAATTTGTACTGATGCCGCTGTTCCGGCGCATAGGCGAGTTGCTTGGAATCCGCCGGGAATCGGAGCCAGAGCATGTCTATGAGGCAGCTTCAGGAGCTCCGCATACGGAATCTGGCCTTGCTCATGAGGAATTGAGCTTTGTCCCTGAAGAAACGAGTGCTTCTCGTCGAGAATCGAGCCTCGCAGGAATTAGTACTGCAGAGCCGGCACGAGGACCCGCCGACCAGTGGTCGAAGCCAGAAACAGTTGACCCGTTGCCTGGTGTTATCCCACCAGCCGCCCAGCCTGTGTTCCTCGAAAGCGCTGGAAGCCAGCCGAAGGCTCCCACCTTCGAACCCTTGCCCGAGATTGAAGCCTCCAGCTCACATCATGAGCCGCTGGCTCCGGAAATCGTAAGCCCGCCGTCAGCCTTAGCTGAGCCTGAGACTGAACCTGCGGCTCACGAATGGCAAGATGAGGCGGAAGTGATAGAGGCTCCTGGCGCATACTTCGAGGAATCGCCTCAAGACCATCCTGCAACCGAGTCCCATGTTCCGGAAACAGAGTTGCCGGCTGCCACCGTCTTCCATGCAATGCCGGCTCCCGCAGCAAAGCCGCAGCCGAGGCCGCCTGCGCGCCGTCCAGACGAGCTCGACGAAGCGATCGCCATGTTGCGCGAAGCTGGGTCAAAGATTTCCGCCGCAATTTCAGAAGCCGTTGAATGGCTGAGTACCAAAGAGAACGAACTCGTTCGCAAGGCTGAACGATCGCTCGCTCCCGCTCCGAAAGCGAGGCGCGTTCAGACGGCTCGCAGTATCCCGGGAAGCCGTCCCGTCGAGAGCACCACAGCAAGCAGGGAGGCCATAGCGGCCGATGACTCGGAAACCGCCTCCACAAGCTCTTCCGTCCCGAAATGGGAGCCACTCGCATTTCCTGGGTTACAGCGCGAAGCAGCATGGCAAGAGAGACGATCTGCCGCGGCAGAAAAACCCGTTTCCGAAGTTCCGCCGGTGTCTTCGTCCATGGATGGGGAAAGTGTAAAGCGCAGGCCGGTGTTAGTTCGATCTCGGCGGCGAGTCCCATTCTGGAAGCGCATCGATTGGGCCGGTGAATTCACTCCCAAGCGCGTCGCCGTATTGGGTGGAGTGATGATGGCGATGCTGCTGGTTCTCGGAGTCTCACTCGCCCGCAGACCGGCATCCGAAGTCCTGCCACCGCAGCCTCGGCCGATTCAACCCGGCGGTGTAACGGTCACAACGCATCCTCGTGCTTCGGCAACAACTCCGCCAAAGACACAGCCGCGCCGGTCGGCGGCTCCTGCACCGCGTGCAGTTGCGCCCGCAGCTCATCGCTCGCAGCGAGCGCTCTCTTACGATAACGAGCCCGACGTAGTAACGCATTACTACAAAGCAAAACCCTCACCGTCAAAACAAGCCACGGTTGCCGGAGTAAAGCACTATTCCGATATGGAGTAAGTTTGTTTCGGTAGAGACGCAGCATGCTGCGTCTTTCTGTGAGGGATGCCGTTAGCCCTGAGCTGGGCCAGCGTTTAAAGCGCGAAGATGTTCACGCTCCATGCTGGGGCTTCCAACCGGGCGACACCGTCTCCTTGCTATCCTTAGGATGCAGACCTGCCCAGCTTCACAAGGTTCTCTTGCATCAGCCCGGCGAGATCTCGTTTCTCCAGGCCGTGGACGCGCTTGTTGAACTCATCCACTTTGCTCGAGTAATTCATCGAGCAAAACTTCGGACCGCACATCGAACAGAATCCGGCTTCCTTGTAGTAGTCATCGGGCAAGGTCTCGTCGTGCATGGAGCGCGCCGTTTCCGGATCGAGCGAGAGTTCAAACTGCTTGTTCCAATCGAAGGTGTAGCGGGCGTAGCTGATGGCGTCGTCGCGGTCGCGGGCTCCGGGACGATGCCGGGCAACGTCGGCAGCGTGGGCAGCGATCTTGTAGGCGATGATGCCGTCTTTCACATCTTTGTCATTGGGAAGGCCGAGATGCTCTTTCGGAGTTACGTAGCAAAGCATCGAGGCGCCGTGCCATCCAATCATCGCCGCGCCGATGGCGCTGGTGATGTGGTCGTAGCCAGGAGCGATGTCGGTCACGAGCGGGCCGAGCGTGTAAAACGGCGCGCCGTAACAAAGCTCTACTTCCTTGTCGACCTGCTCCTTGATCTTGTCCAGCGGAACGTGGCCCGGGCCTTCAATCATCACCTGCACATCGCACTCCCAGGCCTTCTTCGTCAACTCGCCGAGCGTGGCAAGTTCAGCGAACTGAGCTTCGTCGCTGGCGTCGGCAATGCACCCAGGACGCAGGCCGTCGCCGAGTGAGTACGAGACGTCGTACTTAGCCATGATCTTGGTGATGTCGTCGAAGCGTTCATACAGGAAATTCTGCTTGTGGTGATGCGCCATCCACTGCGCAAGAATCGCACCGCCTCGGCTCACGATGCCGGTGATGCGCTTCGATACCATCGGCAGAAACTGGATCAGAACGCCGGCATGGACGGTCATGTAGTCGACGCCTTGCGCAGCCTGTTCCTCCACAACTTCGAGGTAGATCTCTGGCGTGAGGTCTTCGATCCGCTTCACACGGCTAATGGCTTCGTAAATCGGAACCGTGCCGATTGGGACCGGTGAGTGGCGCAGAATCGCTTCTCGAATCTCAGGAATATCGCCGCCGGTGCTGAGGTCCATAACGGTGTCGGCGCCGAAGTGCACGGCAGTATGCAGCTTCTTGAGCTCTTCATCGACATTCGACGTCACGGCGGAATTCCCGATGTTGGCGTTGATCTTGCAGCAGGAGGCCACACCGATCGCCATCGGCTCAAGCTCAGGATGATTGATGTTGGCCGGAATTATCATGCGGCCGGCAGCAACTTCGTCGCGCACCAGCTCAGGAGCGAGCTTCTCTTTATGAGCAACGTATTCCATCTCCTCGGTGACTACACCGCGACGCGCATAATGCATCTGCGACAAGTTGTGATCGCCGCTTTTCGCGGCCTCGTCGCGGCGCTTCCCCAACCACTCGGAACGCGGCTTTGGCACCTCGTAACCGTTGCTCATCTGCACCCCGCTGGAGTTCTGAACATCTTGTGCGCTCATCTGGTGCCCCTTTTTCTCGAACAAAAAATTATACGCACCCGCAGAGGCGAACACGAAGGGCACGAAGGCAACTGCGAGGTCACGAAGAGGTTCGAGGGTTTCTTCGTGACCTCTTGTTTTCACCTTCGTGCCCTTTGTGTTCGCCTTTCTTCCTTGACCGGTCCATGGACCCGGAATAGTCTTTGAGCATGCCTTCCACCGGTAGATACCTTCGTTTTGGCATCGCGATCCTCGTGATCGTCGGCGCGATGTCATATCTCGCGTTTACCGGCATTCAGGAGAGCAAGAGCTACTACGTCACTATCAAAGAGCTGCAAGGAATGGGTGACCAGGCGCAGGCCAGGCGGCTGCGCGTTGCCGGTCAGGTGGTTCCGGGCAGTATTCATCGGCAAGGTGCGGGCGCCGACTTCCAGATCGATGAGCAGGGGCTGAAGCTGCAGGTTGCGTATCGTGGCACTGAGCCTCCTCCTGACACATTCAAGGACAACGCGCAAGCTCTGGTCGAAGGCTCGTATGGAAAAGATGGCGTGTTCCACGCCAAGCAGATTCAGGCAAAATGCGCCTCCAAATACGCTCCGGCAGCGAACCAGACCGGAACAGCCGAGATGCCGCCAGCCAAGCCCACAGCAGCAAGTCAGAATGCCAACTGACGATTGAGCGATTCCGAAATCCATTCCGCCTCGTCTTCCCATTCCGAACCAGCCCATTTTGATCCCGCTCATTCCGAACCTGCCGTCGTCCTTCAAAGCATAAGCAAGCTCTTCGGACGCTTCGCGGCGCTTCACGATCTCAGCGTCTCTCTGCCCGCCCGACGCATTTATGCGTTGCTCGGCGAAAACGGCGCCGGCAAAACGACGCTGCTGCGCATCGTTGCGGGACTCTCGCGTCCTTCGCGCGGTAACGTCGGCATTCTCGGCAGCTCGGATGTGCGCGCAGTGACCGCGCGCATCGGCTATATGGGGCATGCCACGCTCCTCTATGACGAACTCACGGCGCGAGAGAACCTTAATTACTTTCGCGGACTTTACGCCCCCAGCCACGCGGCGAGCGCAGATGAACTGCTTGAGGCTGTGGGACTCGCGCAGGTCGATCCCAAGCGACGCATCGGCCAGTACTCGCAGGGAATGAAACAGCGTCTGGCCCTGGCTCGCGCGATATTGGCCTCGCCGGATCTGCTGCTGCTCGACGAACCCTTCTCGAACGTCGATGCCGGATCCATTGCGACGATGTCGGCACTGCTGGGCAGGCTGCGAGTGGCGCTCGAAGGACGCGGCCAACTCAATGCTCTTTTTCGCACTGCTCGTCGTTGTCGTGTTCGCGTTCGCCTTCGATCCTCTGGCCGAAGAGTCACGACAGATCTCAGGCGGAATCGCATGGGTTGCCCTGCTGTTCGCTACGATTGTCGCCCTCAATCAGAGCTGGGCACGCGAGCTGCACAACGGAGTCCTCGATGCCCTGCGCCTCGCGCCTGCGCCTCCTAATGGTCTCTTTTTGGGAAAGGTTATTGCCAATTTCATCTTTGTAACCGTTGTTGAGCTGCTCATCACTCCCGTCTTCGTAGTCTTCTACAACCTGCGAGTGATCGGCTCTTTACCCCAGCTCGTTTTAGTTGCTGCTCTCGGAACTTGGGCGCTCGTGGTAAACGGAACCTTCTTTTCCGCTCTATCGATTCGCACGCGAAACCGCGAACTGATGCTGCCGCTTATCCTCTTTCCCATCTCTCTGCCCGCTCTGCTGGGCATGGTGTTGGCGACGACCAACATCCTCACGGGGGAGAGACAGCCAACAGATTGGATCAAGCTGCTTGCGGTGTATGACGTCGTTTTTACGACGGTGTCGCTGCTGCTCTTTGAGTCGGTGCTTGGAGCGGAGTAAGGACGAGGATCTCAGGCTCTCACAACCCGATTGACATCCGCTCGCATTTTGATAACATCCCCGGCCAACGGGAGGTGTCTTATGTCCCGAGCCCTCGCTCTCGCCTACGGTGTAATTGCTTACCTAATTTTCTTCGTCACATTTCTGTACGCAATCGGATTTGTCGCTAACATCGGCGTTCCCAAATCAATCGATTCCGGCATGCCCGGATCTCCTTTACCGGCGCTCATCATCAATTGCGTTCTGCTGAGCCTATTCGCAGTTCAACACAGCGTGATGGCGCGCCAAGGTTTCAAGCGAGCTTGGACGAAGGTCGTCTCTCCCGCGATTGAGCGCAGCACATATGTGCTCGCCGCCAGCCTGCTTCTCGATCTTCTCTACTGGAAGTGGCAGCCGATCAAAAACCTCGTGTGGAATACCACAAACCCGCTCGCCGTTGGAACACTCCATACCCTTTGTGCGCTGGGATGGGGACTGGTTTTGATCGGCACCTGCCTCATAAGTCACTTCGGCTTGTTTGGAGTGCAGCAGGTCTATTCCTATTTCCGCGGCAAGGAATATCCTCATCTTGAGTTCTCTACGCCGTCGCTTTATCGGTATGTTCGACATCCCATTTACCTGGGCTTCATCCTTGCATTCTGGTCAACACCGATGATGACCGCCGGGCACCTGCTGTTTTCAATTGCTACTACCGGATACATCCTCGTCGGCATTTACTTTGAAGAGCGGGACTTGGTGAGCTTCTTCGGCGATCGCTATCGCGAGTATCGCCAGAGAGTACCGATGCTGATTCCGTTTATGGCACGTAAGCAGGAGGTCAAGGCCAAGGGAGTGGGACAGTCGTAGCATCAAAACCAACAGCAACCGCTACACCTACAGAAGATCCGCGTGAATCCCTAAAATCAGCGTTTATCCGCGTGGGCTCTTGGTTTTGGTGTTAGCTGTCAAAAAATCCGCACCCATGGCGCCGCTGGAGTACACTGCGCCTAAATGAACCGCGCAGCTTTTACTTTCAGCGCAATTGTCGTCGCGATCCTGCTGTCTTATGGATTGCACGAGGCCCTTAACGTTGCGCCCACCGAAGCAACGATGGGTAACGTGCAACGGATCTTCTATTACCACGTCCCCTCGTACGCAACCGCGTTCACTATGTTTGCGGTTAACTTGCTGGCATCAGTTTTCTATCTGGTACGGCGCGGAACACCGTCTGCAGCCGCTGCCGATGCAGTTGCGGTTTCTGCTGCGGAATTGGGCGTACTTTTTTGCTCCGTTGGACTAATGACGGGAATGCTCTGGGCTAAGCCCGTTTGGGGAATCTGGTGGACGTGGGATGCGCGGCTCACCAGCACTTTTGTCCTCTGGCTGATTTACGTTAGCTATCTCATGCTACGCAGGCTTTCGGAAGAGGGACAGGCGCCGACGCTTGCTGCAGCGCTCGCTATCTTTGGATTCGTGGACGTTCCCATCGTGTACATGTCGATCCGCTGGTGGCGCACGCAACATCCTCAGCCCGTGATCTTCGGCGAGCAGAACTCTGGTCTTGATCCGTCCATGGTGCCCGCATTGCTCATTAATCTCGCGGCCTTCATGTGCTATGGCGCGTTGCTTTTCTGGGTGCGCTACAAACTCGAACGCGCGCGCCAGGAGCTGCGGGAAGCACAAGCTGTACAGTCGCTCGAGTTTGCGCGAATGGAGGTGCGCTGATGGATACGCTTCGGAGCATTCAACATCTTCACGCGGCTTACATCCTCACTTGGGGTGTACATCTAGCGTATGTGCTTTATCTGGTGCAAGGTTTCAGGCAACTAAAGCGCGAAGCGCAGGAATTAAAGTACCGGCGGCGGTAGCCGCTGGGTCAGTCATCGCTCATTAATCCCTACAACGCCAACCCAGCGGCTACCGCCGCCGGTACTGGACTAGTCATCGCTAACTAAGCGCTTTCTGTCCCGTCTATGTTGCAACTCTCTGTGTGTCCATTTAGCTTTGTTTACTACCTAAAAACGCAAACGCACTTCATTCCAGTGAGGCATCTATGAACATTTTCCTGCGTGCAATCGCAGTGCTTCCGCTTGTTCTGCTTTTGACATGGGGAGCATTGGCGGCTCCACCCGCGCCTACCGCTTCCAGCAGCTTCACCGTGCCGGTGGTCTATTACAAGCTGCCGAACGGGCTGCGCGTCGCGCTGTCTTCTGATCATTCCGCGCCGACCGTCGCAGTAGCCGTGTACTACCGCATCGGCTTCCGCGTTGAGCCAAAAGATCGCACCGGTTTTGCTCACTTGTTTGAGCACATGATGTTTCAAGGCTCGCAGAACCTCGGCAAGATGGAGATGATCAAGCTGGTGCAGCAGAATGGCGGAACCCTGAACGGATCCACGCGCTTCGACTTCACTAATTACTTCGAGATCGTACCCGCCAATAAGCTCGAGACCATGCTGTGGGCGGAGGCCGATCGCATGCGCGGACTCGCCGTGACCGAAGACAATCTCAAGAACCAGCAGGGCGTGGTGGGAAATGAGGTGAAGGTAAACGTCCTCAACCGTCCGTATGGCGGATTCCCATGGCTCGACATGCCGCAATACGCCAACAGCAACTGGTACAACGCGCACAACTTCTACGGCGACTTGAAAGACATCGAGGCCGCCACTCTCCCGGATGTGCAGCAATTTTTCAAGACTTACTACGCCCCAAACAATGCTGCGCTGGCGATCGTCGGCGATTTCGATACTGCTGAGGCGCGCAAGTTCGTCGACAAGTACTTCGCTGGAATTCCTTCTGTTCCCCAACCGAAAGAACCCGACCTTACCGAACCCCGCCAGGAAAAAGAGATGAAAGCTTCCAAGCCCGATCCGCAGGCGAAGCGTCCGGCGTTAGCGGTCGCTTATCACATGCCTGCGCGCAATACTCCGGAGTACTACGCCATGGGCTTGATTGATCAGATCCTGCTGGAAGGAGACGATGGTTGGCTACATGAGGAGCTGGTGCAGAAGCGCGGCATGACCGGCAATGTTGAGGGCGGCATCAACCTGCTCGGCAATATGTACAACTACAACGGGCCCATGCTCTGGACGATGGACCTCTACCACGACAACAACGTGAAAGACGATGACATCATGGCTGCGATCGATTCGACCGTCGAGCGGATCCGCACGAAACCGGTCGATCAGAAGACGCTGGATCGAGCGTTAGTGAAGATGCGCTCCGACTTCTACGATCAGGTTAGCCAGTCTAACGGCTTTGGTCGCGCCGATTTGCTCTGCAGCTTCGCGCTATTCGATGACAATCCGCAGCGCATCAACGACATCGAAACCCAATTCCGGAAGATTACTCCAGCACTCATCCAAAAGACAGCAGAGGAATACCTGCGGCCGACCAACCGCACGGTCCTGACTATTGAACCGAAAGCCGGCGAAAGCACGCAGGCAAGCAAGTGGGGAAACTGAGATCGAGAGCGAAAGGAGAGACATTATGAGAAATCGAGTGATTGCCCTCACGTGCACCATGTTTCTGGCTCTCGCGTGGAGCCTTCCACCATCGGCGCAGGACGTCACAAGTGCTGCGCAGTCTGTCGCCGCTAAGAAGCAGAGTCCGCCACCGGGAAGCGCACCCAAACCGTTCCATGTTCCGCAGCCGGAAAAATTGTCGTTGCCGAATGGACTTCAGGTCACACTGGTTCCTTACGGCGCCATTCCCAAGGTGCAGATCACGCTCAGCGTAAGAGCCGGCAATTTGAATGAGGCTGAGAACCAGGTATGGCTGGCCGATTTGATGACCAGCCTTATGAAGGAAGGAACCGCCTCGCGCTCGGCACAACAGGTGGCTCAGGAGGCTGCCTCGATGGGCGGCTCAGTGGATGTCAATGTGGGCGCCGACATTACCCACATAGCCGGCGACGTGCTTTCCGAGTATGGTCCCAAAATGGTCGCGCTGCTGGCCGATGTGGCGATGCATCCGCTGCTCCCGGCGTCGGAAATCGACCGTCTGAAGAAAGACCAACTGCGCAACCTGACGATCCAAAAGTCACAGCCGCAGCCGATCGCTCTCGAGCAATTCCGGAAAGCTCTCTATCCAAATCATCCTTATGGCCGCGTATTCCCGACGGAGCAGATGATCCAGGGATACACCATTGAAGACGTGCAGAAGTTCTACAAGGACAATTTTGGAGCCGCACGCACGCATTTGTATGTCGCTGGAAAATTCGATACGGCGGCAATAAAGAAGGCCATTAGCGAGGCATTTTCGTCATGGCAGCATGGCCCTGATCCGCTGATCGACATTCCCAAGCCGGTAACGAAGCACGACTTGGCGCTGATCGATCGGCCCGGAGCGGTGCAGTCCACGCTTTACATCGGATTGCCGACAATCGATCCGAGCAACCCGGACTATATCCCGCTGCAGGTGATGAATTCCATTCTGGGAGGCTCGTTCGGATCGCGCATTACTGCGAACATTCGCGAGCAGAAAGGTTATACCTATTCTCCCAACAGTCAGGTCTCTCCCCGCTATCGTGACGCCTACTGGCTACAGGTGGCGGATGTGACGGCGCAGCATACAGGCGACTCGATCAAGGAGATCCTGTACGAAATCGACCGCCTGCAAAAGGAAGCTCCCAGTGACGCGGAGCTGGCAGGAATCAAGAACTATCTTTCGGGCGTATTCGTTCTTCGGAATTCAAGCAGAGCCGGGCTTATCGGTCAGCTCGAGTTCGTCGATCTGCACAAGCTAGGAGACGACTACCTGAATACCTATGTGCAGAAGATCTATGCCGTCACTCCACAACAGGTGGAGCAGGCTGCGCAAAAATACATCGATACACAGAAGCTCACGATGGTCGTAGTCGGCGACAAGCAGAAAGTCGCGGAACAGGTGGCTGCGTATCAGGGGAGCGGGATGTAGTTGTTGATATTTTGCTTCACGCAGCATGCCATATTGAAACTATCATCCTGAGGCCCGATGTTGGCCGAAGGATCTCCCGGAATATTTCGAACTTGAACGGCACGTCATGGCTTTTTGGCCCCGGATCTGGTGAAAGAGCCTGGACAGAGCAAAGAATGCCGAGACATCGCGGGAGATCCTTCGGCCCAAAAAAGGCCTCAGGATGACAAGTAAGAATTTTGCTGTCTTCACAGCCTTCCCAACTCCGCAATCCTCTTCTCCACCACCTCCGAGTAGCTCATTACATCCTTATCCGAATATCCCGCGGCGCGGAATGCGTCCTGAATCTGCGCGGGCTTGAGCTGCGCCAACAGGCCGCCGACCCACTTGGCGTCCTCAATAGGAATGTTGCGTCCGATCCAGCGCAGGTGCATGCGGGAAACAAAATTGGGAATTGAGAAGATACCAAGCAGTCGAATTACGGTGGAGCGAGCCGGAGAAGTAAAGTCCACCGTATTTTTGTGAATGTGGGAGATGAACTTCGACTTCTTGTACAGATCAAGCGAACCTTTGCCGCGGCCCGGACCCAACCGATAGCCGATGCTGCCAAAGGACGCTCCAACGTCGGTGACCACATAGATGTCCCTGCCCGTACGGTCGTCTTTGTAGACGGCGTTGTTTTCGTCTTTGACGTCCCAGTTGTTCATGAGCGACATCATCACGCGCAGGCCGTTGAACTCACGCGTCCCGATGAATGGATTTTTCTTCCATTGCCAGATGTCTTGTTTCTCAGCGTGCTGTGGGTGCCGCTTGACGCGAGCCTCTTTAACCATCCCGCCGGCATTTACGAAATTCTGTCCACGCTGCAGATGCGGAAGGCTTTTGACTCGCAGCTCCGGAAGCAGGTAGTCGTACTCGGTAAAGTAGCCAACCGCCCAAAGCAGGCGGGTGGCAGCCGTCTCGGGGCGGGCTTCCACTCCCAACTTTACCTTCCACTTCTCGCCCTCCTGATCGCGAACGTCGAACTTGGGATTGGTGCCCTTTGTGTCTTCTTTCTCGAAGGTGACGGGAGGATGGGGCTGGCCTTTCTCTCCACCGGCGCCGTAGAACAAGTTGCGGGAGGAGATATCGCCAGGGTCTGTCCAAATGATTGGCGACTCGCTCTGAGTTGTCTTCGCCTGTTTATTCTGGGCAAGACCGCTTACTGCGGAGAGAACTACGAGGCACAGGACTG
>QIBC01000090.1 GCA_003225215.1 Acidobacteriota bacterium | reverse complement strand
GGTGTTCCTTCAAAATACATTTGTCCATCACGACCACAACGCCTGCTTCGCGCCCCTTCTTTGCCGCAGCTTGATGCACAACCCCCTCCTGCAGCCACACTGCAGGAATCTTCATGCGGATCACTTCGTCGACGATCTCGGGTACGTACTCCGGACGCCGAAAGACATCGACCAGATCGATCTTCTCGGGAACTTCAGCCAGGCACCTGTAGGACTTTTCTCCAAGCACCGTTTGTTCATTCGGGTTCACCGGAATGATTCGATAACCCCTGCGCTGCATGTATTGCGAGACGCCAAAGCTAGGGCGGATGGGATCGGAGGACAGTCCAACGACAGCGATCGTCCTGCTGCTGGTTAGAAGTTCGCGGATTTCATCGTTCGGCGTCATGAGTATTCGTATGAGCGGAGTGTCCTATCCACCTCCACCTGGATTGGTTCTGAGTTGGAACAGCCGGAAGGCTCCCTTTCGCAGAGTCTCGGGAACGTTCTTGTTGATGGAGAGCAACTTGAGGTCTGGTCCCAGCAGGTTCTTTGTGAGGCCTAGAGACAGATCAAGAGGCGTCCGTGGATTGTTGCAGAGGTTTCTGAGAACCACGTAGTTCTTCATGAACTTCCGGCTGCGAGCAATGTCTCGTAAGACATTCTCGCGAACGTTTTTCATATTGGCGAAGGACTCCACCTCCTGCTCGCTGAGCTTAGGCGAGGCCAGCACCGCCGACGAAACCAGCTTCGAGCCATCGCGAATCAGGATGCCGCGCTCTTCCCTCGTGCCAAGCATCGCGACCTTGATGCGCTCCGCAACGTTCATGCGAGCCAGCTTCTGCAGGATCGAGATGCGCTCATCTTCGTCTTCATTTCTTCCCTTCGCCGCTTCCAGGGCTTCAGCACTAATGACGGCTCCTTCTTCATCGCCGAGTTCGTCTACTCCGCCGAGCAGGACGAACGGCTTCGCCTCTCTCTCTTCAGCCTCAACCTCCGCCCGGTGCTCCTTGAGCCAGGCGATTACTTCGACATCGGTGATGGTTCCGAACTCTGCAGGAACGTTCACCCCTAGCCGGGAGAGATTCTCCGATATTCGTACGTGCTCTTCGGGATCGAGATTAGGATTGTTCAGCAGCGGCCTCAATATGGTTGCGGAAGCCATGACGCGGGGACTCGAAAGCAGTACCTCTGTTGTCTCGCGGGTGGCTGTTTCAGCGATCGTTGCCAAGGTTTGTTCGGGCACCGAAGGATTGTTGAACAGAGATGGCAGCAGGAGCGGCCGGCGGTTCCGAGGCGTGAGAAAGTAATTGAGAACCTCGTGAGGAGTGCTCGGATCGGCCAAGGCCGCAGCCGAGCCTCGTTCATCAAATCCGGCTAGCGTTATCCGGGCTTGCTCGCCAAAGATCGGGTGTTCGCTCAAAAAGACGAGAATCTCGAGCATCTCCCCCGCGGAGACGGCGAGCGCTCCACGAGCGGCCGATCGCATAACACCCGCCGGCACAGCCGACTGCCTCATCATCTCAATGAGTCGAGCCATTGCTAGTTAGCTGGCGCCGGCTTCGCGTCGCATCAGGAGATATCCGCGAATGAAGGGAGTTAGATCGCCGTCGAGCACTCGGTCCGGGTCGCCTACTTCAACCTTTGACCTGACGTCTTTCACCAGCCGGTACGGGGCGAGGACATACGAGCGGATCTGCGAGCCAAAATCGATGTCCAACTTCGAATCCTCGAGCTTCTTCGTCTCGGCGCGCTTCTTCTCCAGTTCATATTCGTACAGCTTCGAGCGGAGAATCTTCATTCCGCGTTCGCGATTCTTGTGCTGTGACCTTTCGTTCTGGCAGCTCACTACAATTCCAGTCGGAATGTGAGTAATGCGCACGGCCGAATCCGTAGTGTTCACATGCTGCCCGCCGGCGCCACCGGAGCGATAGGTGTCGATCTTCAAATCGCTCTCTTTGATGTCGATCTCAATCGACTCGTCGATTTCAGGCGAGACGAATACGCTGGCGAACGATGTATGCCGTCGCTTTGCCTGATCGAATGGAGAAATGCGCACGAGGCGATGCACGCCGATCTCGCTAGTCAACAAGCCAAAGGCATACTCACCATTTACGGTGAAAGTCGCAGACTTGATGCCAGCTTCCTCCGCAGCCTGATAATCGTTGAGCACGGTCTCGAAACCTTCGCGCTCGGCCCAGCGCAGGTACATGCGCATGAGCATTTCTGCCCAGTCCTGTGACTCCGTTCCGCCAGCGCCAGGGTGAATCGTGACGATTGCATTCCGCGCGTCGTTCTCACCCGCAAGCAGCGTTTTAGTTTCCAGCTTCTCGACGACCTCTCGCAGGCTGTCGATCTCGCGGCGCAGCTCCTGATCGACACTCTCCCCCTCACGCGCGAGCTCAAAGTACGCCTCGATGTCCTGAGTGCGGCGGGCAAGATCGCTTTCGTTGGCCAATGCAGCCTCAATGCGCTTACGCTCGCGCATCACTTGCTGCGACTGCTCCTGATTCGACCAGAAGTTGGGATCGCTCGCCTTCTTTTCTACTTCGGCGAGCTGCTCGCGCAGGCGCGGAGCGTCAAAGATACTCCCGCAGATCGTGGACCTTCGCGCGTACGGCCGCGTATTCGCGTTCGAGATCCTCAAGCATGAATTTGCGTTCTCCGGTCTGCATAGAGAGTTACTGGCGGCGTGGAGCTCGTCCGCTGAACGCGGCACTGAAAAGAGCCAGTATTGAAATTATCGCACAGGCACCCGCGAACCAGTCGCCGTGCTGCGTGTAGAACGTGGTTCCCGTTTCGAAGCTGTAAGGAGCTTCGAGCGCGGTTCTCGTTCTTCGCGGAGCAGTGGCGACAAGCTGGCCCAGGGGGCTTATCGAAGCCGTAATGCCAGTGTTGGTGGCGCGCAGCAGCCAGCGCCCATTCTCGATTGCCCGCATACGTGCCATGTTTAGGTGCTGTCCAGGGGCTCCAGACTCGCCGAACCAGCCATCGTTCGAGATGTTTACGAACAACTCCGCGCCGTTCCGCACGAATCTCAGCACTTCGTCGGGAAAGATTGAGTCATAGCAGATGAAGGTCCCCACGCCATGCCGATCCACGTGCAACACATTGCGCTCGTTCCCTCGAGAGAATTCACCGATATCGTGGGTCAGAGACTGGGCAAAGGCGAGCAGGTCCCGGAATGGAATGAATTCCCCGAACGGAACCAAATGAATCTTGTCGTATCGCGGTCCCCACTTGCCGTCGGGCAGGACCAACTGCGCCGAATTGAACATCTCGGACTTGGCGCCGACCTTCGCGCCTACTCCCAGACTGCCTGCGATTACGTATGCATGCGAATCCTGTGACAAGGCGCTCAGCCAGCGCTGAAACTTCTGGTCGGAGGTGAAGAACGGCGCCGGGGACTCGGGCCACACGATCAGAACCGGATTTGCACTTCTTTGGGCCGCCGTCGTCGCGCCTTGGCCACTGAGCTGGACCAGTTGCGCAATGGTCAAATCGTAAAAGGTCGGCGTCCAGTCGGCTTCAAGTATCGGCAAGTTCTCCTGAACGAGCGCGGCTACGTGATCGGGATGTGGCTCCGGATATGGAACCAGCGAGCCGGATTCCAGCGCAATCGCCCCCAGGATTCCCGTGAACGCCACTAACATTCGCCGGTCTCGCGGGAGCAAGAAACCGAGAGCCAGAACCGAATTTACGAGGGCAATCGCGAAGGAGAGTCCATACACGCCAGTAAAGGTTGCCAAACGGGTAAGCGGCAGGTTGTTCACCTGCGCGTATCCGAGGAGATCCCAGGGGAAGCTGGTGATATGGGCGCGCGCGAGTTCGATGGCAACCCAAAGGAATGGCGCAAGTAGAAGCGCGCGAGCGTTAGCGAAGAGGCGCCTCCGCGTCGCCAGCCCGAGAAGCAACCCGAATGCGGCGTGGTAGAGCGCCAGATAGAGGCAGAACAATACGAGAATGCCGGCTGCGATCGGACTGGCAAGATTGCCGTAGCTGTGCATCACGTGAAAAATCCAGTAACACGTGCCCGCATACCAGACAATGCCACTAAGATAGGCGAGCAAAACGCAGCGGATCAACGTGGGGGCGTATCGGCGGTCAATTAGCACCACAAACAACGGCGCAAGCGCGATCCAAGAAAGAAAGTAGAGTCCCGGCGATGGGAAGCTCAGTATCTGAAGAGCGGCGGAAAGAAGTACGAGCAGCCATCCAGTTCTCGGCGATGGTCGCATGGTCGGAGTCTACAGGATGATGGTCCCCATCTTCGCAACACAAATGAATGCAGGCCGAAAAATTCGGCGAATATCCGACGGGACTTCTACTCTCAGTCGGCTAGATATCGAGTTCGATTCACCAGCGACGGCGCCAACGTCGAAGTGTGGGCTGACTCGATAAAGGCTGACTGCCGCGTGCCGCGTGTGATCGCCACAACCAGTAAGCCTGCGAGCAGTTGCACCGTTGCCACATCGTGATCGGTAAAAGCGTTTCTGTGGCTGGAAAATACCTCTAACACACCCAGCACACTGTTCAAATGCGCCACTGGCGCGGCCAGAACAGACTGTGTCCCCAACTCTCGACAGCGATTGCGATCGACATATGTATCAGATTCTGCGCAATCACAGCGCCAGCTGATACCGGTACTTGCGCAGAGTCCCGAAATTCCATGGCCGATCTTGAGTTCTACTCCGAGATCGGGAGCAACAGCCCCGGCTTGCGCCTGACAAACCAGTTTGCCGTGACGCGAAAGGGCCAGCGCGGCTCCGTCAGATCGAGTGATCGTACAAGCTCGTTCGACCACCCAGCGCATCGCCGGCTGAAGCTGCGGCAAGGAATTCGGCAACGTGCGGCATGCAATCCCGCTCGCGGAACGATACGCGAGGTGCTCGGACGGAGAGGATGCAACCCTCTCTTCAGGAAACTCGCGGGTCATGTCGTTGCCGAGGATGTTCTCTACCGCACGATCGATAAGATGGTCGTCAATCACGGGAGTCTGCTCTTGATTGCGAAGAGAACCACCGAGGATGTGAGCAAGTGTGAGCAGCGCCGTGCTTCCACAGGCTAGACAATTGGAGCCGCTGTTATAGCTCATTAGCTCACATTCCACACAGAAGACAGTGTTTCGAAGTTCAAAAAAAGTGACATCCGCAGGCCGAAGATGTGGCATCCCGAAGGTCGAGCCCCTTAACCCAGACGAAGTAGACGCAAACTGATTCGTCGAAGATAAAAGCGCACACGCATGTGTGCGAGTAACACTGCTGGTTCATTTTTAAGATCGGCTCTCAGCGATCGCCGGGCGGCGTTCGGGATTCGGCCTTGACTCCCATTGCGCCTGCGAAGCACCCTAATGTTTTGTACTCTAGATTTCTTAGCGAGGAAGGAACATCTGTTGTCCAGCATTGCCGCACAGCTTCGACAGGAAATAACTTTGCTCGCGGCGCAGTATGCGCAGCAAAATGGCGTGCCGTTCCGCCGCAGTCATTGCGACTTTGGAAGCGTCGTATTCGTGCCATATGCCGACAACTCTCACGGCAACTTCCATGTTGCAAGTTATCGCACGATTCTCAAACGTCCAATTTGGCGCAAACGCTTAAGCAAAGTACTGACAGTAAGTGAGCGGTTAAGCCTCTCCGAAGACGATCGCAGGCTATGCGAGCTCGACTCCTGCTGCAGCTCAGACGCATTGCTGATGAACATCTTCTGCCACCCGCGCGTGCGCAACTTGCCGCAACTCCGCGGAATGCTGGGAGTAGACGAACGGGCCACGCCGATCTTTGGCTGGCGGGCTCGCGTTCCCCTGCACGGTGATGCGGTTGACCGCACTGAAGTAGACATGAAGTTCGGCAATCTGTTCGTTGAGGCCAAGCTGACGGAGAGTTCGTTTGAAAGCTGTGCCCTAGCACGCATGCAAGCTTATGCGGACTTCCGCGAGGTATTTCGGCTAGACCAACTGCGGCGCTCAGGCAGGCAGTATCGCTGTTACCAACTGCTGCGCAACGTGCTTGCAGCAGAGGCACACAAAGCCGCCTTCTGCCTCCTGACGGATGCGCGCAGGATCGATCTGATCGACTCCTGGTATGAAGTTCTCGCCGCCATTCGGCCGATGGATTTGCGCGTGCGCTGCAAGCTGCTCACATTCCAGGAGCTGTCTCAGGCATTACCTCGTTCACTGCGCGAATTTCTGGAACAGAAATACGGAATCGCGGCCGTTGCTGCTGCCAGCACCGCTGTGGGATATTGAGCAACGGAGCCTTTCGTAGATGCCAAATTCCTCGGTTGCAGTACGCTTCGAATATGCCAGTGAAAAGAAGATTCGCAAGCGGAACAAACTTTACTATCGCTTCGCCCACTGGCCGATCTGGATTGCCGTCTTCTACCTCGCGCCCGGACCGTTTACGTTCGACTTATTCGCGCACGGTGTGCATCCTTACATGGCAGCCTGGCTAGGATTGGTAATTGTTGGTACCGGAATCGCGGGCTTATTCGGCAAACTTCCCGGAGTTGAACCCAGGCCATACATCATCCGTTTCACCGAGGATCGTCCAAATCCGCTATATCGTCGCATCTGCTACACACTGGCATGGAGTGAGCTAGTGACCTACGCAGCGCTGAATATCGTAGGCCTGTTTGGGGCGATTGTGACCGGGCATTGGCGACTACAACAGATTTACTCCCATGCATACTTCCCGATTGCTGCGCTGTTTTGGATACTTGGCACGCTAGGAAAACTGCCACGAGTAAAGGCTTCCACCAGCGGAGAAGGTCATGAACGACGGTACTTCTACGGAGCGGTTTGGGCCTGCGTGGTAGCACAGCCCATTCTGGGATTGCTATGGTGGTGGCTCCCCCGCGGCCGTGGATTCGACATTCTGCGGCTCTGTGGATTCATGGGTGTGCTCGCTTTCATGGGAGGGCTCGCGGTTCGAGGACATCTGCCGCGCACTCGTCCAATCCTTCCCGGCGAGCTAGCGGTGTCCGACTGAAACGACATTATGCTTCACGTCATTATCATCCTGGCCTCCGCAGTGGTGTTACTGGTTGTTGGAGGCTTTCTCTTCCAAACCATCGGATTGAAGCGCGATGAACGCCGCTTCCCTGCTCCCGGTCAGCTTATCGATGTTGGCGGATATAGACTGCATCTTCACGCCCTTGGTGCCGGTTCTCCCAGTGTGATTCTGGAATCGGGAATTTCTGCCAGCTCGCTGAATTGGCGAACAGTTCAAACAGAAGTGGCGAAGTTCGCTCGCGTATGCAGTTATGATCGCGCTGGCCTAGGGTGGAGCGATCTCTGCGCGCAACAATGCACGCCAGAAGCCCTGGCAACGCAACTCTGGACATTACTACGCAAAGCCGACATTCCCGGCCCATATATCGTCGTGGGGCATTCGTTCGGCGGACTGATTGTTCAAGCCTTTGCCGGTTTATATCCGCAGGAAACCGCCGGACTAGTGCTAGTGGATCCGCTCAATCCTGCGGAATGGACGCCAATCACGAACGAGCAGCGCCGAATGATTCGACATGGCATTCGACTTTCGCGGCGCGGCGCAATCGCAGCAAGGTTCGGAGTGGTACGACTCTCCCTCAACCTTCTACTGGCCGGCAACCAGTTGCTGCCACGTCTCGCGGCGAAACTCTGGAGCGGAAACGCTTCGCAGGTGACGAGTCGCATCGCCGGACAGGTGCAGAAAATGCCGCAAGAGACGTGGCCACTAGTCGCCGCGCATTGGAAGAATCACAAAAGTTTCGAGGCCATGGCACGACACTTTGAGGCACTAGCAGAAAGCGCCCAAAAACTTTCGCAGGTGCGACAGCTCAGCGTGGCGGTCACGATGCTGGTAGGCACACAAAACGAACATCCTGCCGATCCTGGAGAGTATGCGAAAAGACTCTCACCGGAAACGCGCCTGATCTTTGCGCAGAAGAGCGGACACTGGATTCAGCTCGATGAACCTGATTTGGTCGCGAATTCGATTGCAGAGATGATCGAAAATATTCGCCGGCTCGAGCCCGCCTCTACGCGCTAATTGCCTATCGCTTGCCGGAATTCCGCCCGCCCTCTCCTGTGAGATGTGCAGCGGCTACGCCGAATTAGCTGGCGAGCGCATCCACGAGCGGAGCGCCAGACGAGGCTGAGGGCAAGGGGCATTCGTACATCGCATGGTGGTCCTTGGCCGCGCGCAGTTGCTGCTCGTCGACTCCACGAGCACTCCAGCGGCAATTGGGACAAAGCACAACGGTTTGACCTGTTTCCATGTTGGCCCTCCAGCTACTAATGTGCGCTCTCTTTGCCAATTAGTGAAATCGACATTTCTTATGCTCACAATCGGAAAAACCTATTGTTGAGAAAACCTAATCAACCCGCGAAGGCCACGAAGATAGGATCCCCACGACGCTTCGTGACCGCCGTTTGCATGGTAAAGACACACAGCATGCTGTGTCTCTATGAGGACGCAAGGAGGGATGAGGAAGCGAGCGAAGGCTTGCGATTCACGCCGCCGAACGTGGATTGTTATAATTCCTTGGGCGTCATAGCTCAACGCTCCCAACCTGCGTTGCAATCCAGATTGGCCAGGTAGCTCAGATGGTAGAGCGCAGCCCTGAAAAGGCTGGCGTCGGCGGTTCGATTCCGTCCCTGGCCACCATCTTTTCAAGCACTTAGCAATGTACTTTCCGCCGTTTTGGTTCCATTTGGTTCCAATTGGGTTCCAATTCACTCACTGAATCGTCTGCGAGGCCAGAGCTTCGGCGGTGTGTTTCGCTGCCAATCGCTGCTGAACCATCGCACTCATTTTGCTAATTGCGCGTTGCTGCGACTCCGGAACGAACTGTGCGTAGATGTCCATCGTCGTCGCAATGCGCGAGTGCCGCATCTGGCCTTGCACATCCTTTGGATTTGCCCCCGCCTCGATTAGCCAGGTCGCATAAGAAGTACGCAAAGAGCGCCAGTTCACAAACTCGATGCCGAGCTTTCGCGCAGCGGGTTTAATGAACCGAACCAGCACATTGTTATCGCGCATCGGTTTTCCATCTTTGACCGATTGGAAAACGAGATCCTTCGGGTGGGCGGACTTCACAGCTTTGTAGCGCCGCTTTGCCCGTCCTGCTCTCACGATCACAGTCAAAGATTTCAACCCTTCGATGCGTTCGATAACCGACCCATCCACTCCAATCGTGGCGTTGCTGCAATCGCTCTTGGGCTCTCCCCAATCACCACGGCAGTAGCGCTCATCAATCGTGATGGAATCTGCATGCACATCTTCCCAGCGCAACCCAATCAGCTCACTGACGCGCAATCCCGTGTACACCGCCACGAAAACCATCGTCGAGTACGGTTCTGGGATTTCGTTGACGAGCTGCTCAAACTGCTCTGGTGTGATGTGTGGTTTCGCCTTACGCTTACCTCTCTTGCTGGTTGGCAGCCGCACTCCTTCCACTGGATTCTTCACCAGCAAACCATATCCCACTGTGGAACGCAGAATGCTCGACAGAACATCGCGGATTTTGTCCTTCGATTCCTGGCCGAGCGTCGAGAGAGTTGTGCCGGAGAAGTATCGCTGAATTTCGAGTGTGGTCAGATCACGCAAGCACGAGTTCGCGAAAGCGGGATACAGGTAATTCCGTATCACTCCTTCGTATCGCTCGCGCGTGCTTGAGGCCATGAGCGGCATCACAACTGGTTTGTACGTGCTTTCCACGTACGATTGAAAGTTTGTCGCTGATCCGATGCTCTCAAGTCCCTGATTGAGAGGCCTGAGATATTCAGCAGCGACCTTCAGAACTTCCCGCTCGCGCATGCTCGCGGGAGCTAGTTTGATTCGTTCTCGTTTCCGCTTGTGTTTTCCCGCGATGAAGTGGTCCTTCCAAACCAGCAGAGTCACCACTCACCGCGTCGAACAGGTCGCGGGTCTTGAAATCTCCTGCGGGCCATCCGTTCGAAATCTCCTTTGGATGGCTCGCCGGAATTCGCCTTGATCCGAACGATAGCACAACTCGGTTGCTGCGGATTGCATTCGCTTTCCTCAAATTTCTTCATCAGCTCGCCTACTCATTTCGTGAGAATTGGCGTGGGTTTGCTTGATGTGGGTCAGCGATTGTGTTTGTTCGCTCTGCCAGCGAGCAATTGTGAAAGTGACACAAAAGACAAATGTGAATTCCCGTTTGTCACTTTCGTCTTTTTGTGTCGGCCGCCCCCAACGTCTCGTAGTCGGAATGGGAATGGCCAATGCGAATGGGTAAAGGAGAATGGGTTAAGGGAAAGGAGTCCGCCCTGTTGTGCTCGTGCACGCCGGCAGCGGCGGCTTCGCCGCCGCAACCGACTGAGTGTCTTTGTGGTTCGTCTTTCTCTTAAATTCTGACTAGGTGTGGAGACCAGCCGCCAGGCCGGTGTCGGTGCCTGCGAGCAGTAGTTTGCTCAACGCTCGGATTTATGGATGGATCTGTCGCCGCGAAGGACTTAACTGATGGCTCGATCAAGTATGTTTTGACTGGAATTCCGCAACACTCGTGCACCCGCTGCATGTCCGGATGCTTTAACACGTATCCGTAGCTCCGGTCCCGTACCGCGCTCCCCGTAACCATGTAGAGTTGCGAATGTTTTGGAAGGAATTTGGTGACGTCAGAGAAGCGTATCGCCAGATTTTTTGCCTGCGAGAATGTCCCCCGTTGCTGATCATCTATTTGGGCAATTGTGGTGCTTCCATCTCCTACCTTGAGGAAAAATTCATCCCATAAGTAAGGTCGTCCTCTACGCTCCGGGATGGTAGGCAACGGGCATCCCTGCTTAGTAAGCAGAGCGATTTTCATTTCATGGCCGAATACGAACTCGGCCACCCATTGGGTCGCGTCCAAATAGAAATCGACCGCCAGCAACCGATTGAGTACGGTCTTCTCGCTGTGCGAACGCCTGGCCCTCCGATCTGCTCCCAGCAGTCTGGTAGCTGACTTCGTTGTCTGATAGACGACCGGATAACTCGACACCCTCCGCAGGAACCCGTTCTCCTCAAAAATTCGGAGGTGAGCCAGTGTTCGTGTGTCCGAGTCTGCAAGTCCTAGCCGTTTTGCTTGTCCAATGGTGCAGTACCCTCCGAGCTGGACAAGCGTGTTGAGAAAATTGTCTGAGCGCAGATCCAACAGCGCCACGCGATTATCGAAACGCAACATCCCCAGTTCTCCTATGCAAGATTTGGAGTGGGTCGGTAGCTTTGACTAGTGATCAGTGGAACGTTGGCTTTGTGGTGAGGCCTGAGTGTGGGTGCGGGTGCGAGCTAAAAAGCGATGGCTATGACCGTCGTTCTTGGAGAGACTCGGGCAACGGTACTAACGAAGGCTGCGGCGAAAAGTTGCGCAGCTCGGTGGCCTGACATCACCCTCTACTTACTATGAGGCGTTTCTTGGGCAAAAGCTCACCAAATTTTTGGCTTTGTCCGGGAGACGGTGGGTAAGCTCCCATTGGTCAAATTCAGGTGGCTTCAGGTTCTATCGCAGATCGACTTGCCGGCTCGACGGCTATTCCGGCCAAGTGGAGGTATGGTCAAGAGCTGCCCTCTATATATCTAATTGCACAAAATCTCCAAAAAAATGGTCGCGTCATACCAAATTTTCCTGGTACGAAATGTAGCGGACGTTTTACGGGCGACTCCCTGCCGACTAATGACATACCCCTCTACTTACTAAGAGGCTTTCGCGCAAAACCTCAAAACAAAAAATGAAAAAAAATCATTGTGACAGCCTGAAGCAAGCCGGGCCAACGCAAAGATCTCCTATCTTCCCTAATGCCATGGACTCGGAAAAAATGAGCACCTCGACCGAATAAAATTTTGCCTTAGAAAAATCTACATGGCTGGACAGGCGCTTACGCCCGGCGGCGTAACGCCGAACAGCGTAAGCGGCCAGTTTTCCAGTTACTTCGGGCAGCTTGACTATGCTCTCAATTTGCGTACAATTGCTCTCGTAATGAGAGCAGAACCGAAAGCCTTGGCAGACGTGCTCTTCGGGAAGGGCCGAGGAGCCATTCTTGGACTCTTATACGAGCATCCAGATGAGTCCTTCTATTACCGTCAGCTCGCTCGCGAACTCGGCGGCTTGAGCGTGGGAACGATCCAGCGCGAGTTGGATCTTCTGAGCCAGCTTGGTCTTCTCGAACGTTCCACAGTTGGCAAACAAGTCTTTTATCGTGCCAATCGCAGCCATCCAGTTTTTCCCGAATTGCGTGCCTTGGTCGCAAAGACAGTCGGGACAATTCCCATGCTGCGTTCCGCACTAGCGGGCCTAGTCCACTCCATTGTGGTGAGTTTCATCTATGGGTCAATGGCGCGAGGAGAAGAAAAGCCTGAAAGCGACATTGATCTCATGGTCGTTGGCAAAGCTAGTCTTGAAGACGTTCTTGGAAAACTGAGCAACGCCGAGGCGTCGCTTCGGCGAGCAGTAAACCCCACCGTCTATTCTCCCTCCGAGTTCAAGACAAAGCTCACGAGCGGGAATCATTTCCTTAATTCGGTGGTCCGCGGCGAAAAGATATTCCTGATCGGAGACGAAGATGAGCTTAGAGAAGTGGGTGGA
>QIBC01000089.1 GCA_003225215.1 Acidobacteriota bacterium | reverse complement strand
ACATCAACGACATTGTTTCGCTCAAGTTCGATTCCGAGCCGGCAGGAAATGACAGTTTGAAGCGGCGAAGTTCGCTCTCCGGCGAACGGGAGACTGCACGCCCGGTGACCGCGAAGCTGCCGGCATATGTCACGATCCCCGCGGGAACGCGTGTTTCTGTGCGGATGATTGACGGCGTCGATTCCACACAGAATCATCCCGGGGACCGCTTCCAGGCTTCACTGCAGGAACCGCTGACGGCTGAGGGTAACGTGGTTGTCCCAAAAGGGGCCGACATTTATGGGCGATTGACGGAGTCGAAGGAATCGGGAAAGTTCAGCGGGAAATCGCAACTGCTGCTGGAGCTGACCGGCATCGTCGTGAACGGTCAGACTGTGCCCGTCGTGACGGGAGAATATGAACTCACCGGAAAGTCGCGTGGGGCGAGCACTGCGAAGAGGACGGTCGGCGGAGCGGCAGTCGGATCGATCATCGGCGCGATTGCGGGCGGAGGCAAAGGAGCGGCGATCGGCGCAGGTGTCGGCGGTGCGGCCGGCGCAGGATCGGAAGTCATTACCAAGGGAGACCAGGTGAAGATCCCCAGTGAAACGCTGCTCGATTTCACCCTGCAGCAGGAGCTGTCGCTCCCAAGCGCCGCAGCTAGTTCGGGAGAGTAGCGGGAAATGCGATCCCGGTGGAAGCCGCGACTTTCGCTGGGTCCTCAGCAAACGCCGATGTTGCGATTGCTGAGGTTGCAGTTGGGGAGCGAGGCTTTCTAAGTCTCGCGGCAACGAGTCTCGTGTTTAATGGAACGCGCTTAGCGCCAGTCTCAAGAGGCCAACGCTAAGCGAGATTTATTTCTCTGCGATTACTGCACAGTTAGCGTCAGACTTGCCGAGGCCTGTCCCGATTGGGGTTGTGGCGTCGGGGTTGGCTGCGTTCTTCCCATGCCTCCGTAGCCGCCACAGCCGACGATCAACAGCAGGATCGCAGCCATTGGAACAATCCAGTACGCCGCCTTCAACTTGCTCCGACGGCGAACTTCCATCAAGACGCTGCCCACCGGCAGTCCGAAGACTCCGAGTGTCAGGGCCAGAAAAGCGGGCGTGGAACTGTTGCGAGCCAGAGCTTGAGCGCTGACTACAAGCGTGATTGCGTATGACCCTTTTGGCGTTGTGGCCGCTGTCTGGATCGTGACGGAATTGTTGGCCGAATTGAACGCGCAGGTCACGCCCGCGGGAGCGTTGAGGCACGTGGTGGCGATCGCTCCGGTGAAGCCAGTGGCCTGAACTGTGACGACCGCGTTCTGACCCGCTGTGACTGTAAGCGCGTTGTTGCCCAATATCACAGAGGTCGCGGTCGCGGTATCGATGGCAAACATCGCTCCTTCCGAACTCCCGCCCCCTGGCGCTGGGTTGTTCACGATCACGATGGCGGTTCCAGAGCTGGCAAGATCGGAAGCCGTAATCGCCGCCGTGACCTGGGTTGAACTCACAACCGTTGTCGGTCGTGAAGACCCGTTGAAGAAGACGACCGCTCCATTCACGAAATTAATACCGTTAACGGTCAAGCTGAACGCGCCGGAGTTTTGCTTCGCCGAAAACGGTGTGAATGACGTGATTTCCGGAGCAGGATTGCCGATGGCGATCGTCATGGCAACGGATTGGCTGTTCAGGAAAGACTGGTTTCCGCGGTATGCAGCAACGATCGTGTGTCTGCCGAGAGACAAGGAATTGACCGTCAATTGAGCTTGTCCATTCACGACGGGGACACTTCCTAAGACGACGTTGCCTTCCAAAAAAGCAACTTGTCCCGGAATGAGACGGGAGTCGACAGCACCTGCGGTAACATTCGCCACCAGATCTACGGGAGCCCCGACGAAAGCGGCCGATTGCACCAGCAGAGATATGTCCGTGACAAACGGGATAATCAGATTTGCCGAACCATTGCGTGGCACAAAAGTCGTGTCGCCGGAGTAGACGGCGCCGATGATGTGAGTTCCCGATGTAAACGTCGCAGTAACCGCGCCTACCCCATTCACAAGAGTCACCGTGCCCAACTCCGTCTGCGTGAACCCGCCATTAGGATTCGTGCAGCACGAGTCGAAGATCTTAACTGTGCCGGTGGGTACGCCCGTACCCGCCGTGACAGTGGCGGTGACAGTTACCGGAGTGCCCGGCAGTGGATTGTGTGAGAACGACAAGACAAGTCCGTCAGAGCTTCCGGTTGTAATGGTGCCGAAGACACCGCTGGAAGCCTGACCTGGAGCCGCTCCGTCGAGGTCATAAAGAGCGTCTAGATTTCCCACGCCATCGGTTCGAAATGCCAGACTGCGCAATCCCGCGAAGTGCAGGAAACTATCTCCTCCATCTGTGAGCTGGCCGAGCAGCTCTCCCCTATTGGGATCAAACGCATTGATCTCCCCGTCTCCACCAGCGTTCCCAATAAGGATATCGTTAGCGAATGGACCGAAGTTCGCGCTGGCCTGCGTGACTCCCCATGGCGCGTCCAGGTGTCCGAAGGGCGCGGCAAATCGCTTCACGAAGTTGCCGGCGGTGTCGAAGATGTTGACGAGTCCCAAGCCGCCGCCTCCCAGTATGGGCTGATGGCTGGAATCTGGCGCGGCATAGGTCACGAATAGCTGGTTCCCAATCAGTTGAATATTGAACGGCGCGAAGCCGTCGGGAAGATCCGGATCGATGAACGGATTTGAAGTTAATGGACTGAGAGAGAGCCGATCACCAAAGCGCGTGAACGTGTCTACGGTTCCCTGACCGAAGTTCGCAACCGCAATGTACGGACCACAGCAGTCTGGATGCACGAATGCTATTCCCGTATAGCTTGCGGAGCCGCCGGAGTTATCGACGAATCTGGTTGCAACCTGCGGTGTTCCGTTAGTAGTTGTAAAGCCCCAAATAGTGCCGTTATCGGCCGCAACCAGGAACTGGAAGCTGGTGCCGATGGGTCCAATATTGGGCTCGGAAACCGCGGCAATGCCGGTCGGCTTCGAAAACGCAGCGTTGCTTCCGGGCGGAGCAGGAATCGCGACTCCGACTCCGAGGGCGCCGGTAGCGTCGTAAGAATCCACCCGTCCGCTCCCGTTTTCGGCGATGAAGAAGTCTCCCCCGGGAAAGAACGCCATTCCCCACGGATTCAACAGCGTTGGGGATTGATGAGCCGCGCCGGGACTGTCTGCCGTGAGGCCGGTTGTGCGAAATGCGACACTTTGTGCCGATGCGGGATGAGTTGTCAGAAGCAGCAGCAGAGCAAGACAACAGGAAGACACACGTACAGCGAAATGATTTTTCAAAGCTTCAGAATCTCCTGCGGAAGGGATCGGGCGCAGTAGAGATGTGCGGGCAAGGCGAGAAGAGTCAGAGACAGATGGTACAAGCCGATTTAGATGGGACGGTTCGGGTGTGTTGCAGTCTCATTACGGGATCGGTCTCGCCTCTGGAAGTCTTTGACCGCAAGGCGGTGGAGAAACCTTGATTGCCGGCATCTCCGATTACAAGACAACTTCATCAAAGCGTCGATCAGCACGCCGGCGTCGAGCGCCGTGGCCGCGTGTCATCCGCGGGAATCCCCGCGCTTGTAGAACTATGCCGCGGCGGCGAAATTCGTACTCGCGTGGATGTAGTCAATGATCGAGTTTGTCTTCGAGGAGATCGCTGTGGAAAACAATCGGCAAACTTTAAGCCCGAAATCTCTGGAAGCTCCTGAAAAGTAGTTAAGCTGCCATTGCGCCGGCTGCCCATGGATCCAGGACGACTTTCGTGCAGTTCTCCTGCTTATCGCGGAAGATTTTGTACATCTCCGGCGCCCGGTCGATTGGGACCCGATGACTGATGACGAAGCTGGGATCGATCTCGCCGCTTTCTACCTTGTCCAGCAACGGCTTCATGAAGCGCATCATGTGCGTTTGCCCAGCCTTCATTGCCAGTCCCTTGTTCATGAAGGCGCCCATCGGGATCTTGTCGTCGAAGCCCGCGTACACGCCCGGAACAGAAACCGTTCCGCCCTTGCGACAGGCCTGAATCGCCTGGCGAAGCGCTATGGGACGATCGGTTTCAATTCGAGCCATTTGCTTCGCGCGGTCAATCATGTACATCAGGCCGCAGTCATGCGCCTCCATGCCGACCGCATCAATGCACCGGTCGGGTCCGATGTTGCCGGTCATGTCCTTCAGCGTCTGCACCACGTCATCCACTTCTTCGTAGTTAATGATTTCGGCGCCACCTTCTTCCGCCATGCGCAGGCGGTAATCGAAACGGTCGATCGCAATCACGCGCTCCGCTCCGAGCATGAAGGCAGACCGAATCGAAAATTGGGCGACCGGACCGCATCCCCAAACTGCGACGGTGTCGCCGGGTTCAATATCGGCGTTCACGGCTCCAAAGTAGCCGGTCGGATAAATATCGGAGAGGAACACCAGCTTCTCATCCGGAATTCCTTCCGGCACTTTGAGCGGCCCGACATCGGCGAACGGCACGCGCGCATATTGCGCCTGGCCACCGGCGTATCCGCCCATCATGTGCGTATACCCGAAGAGACCTGAGGGCGAGTAGCCCATCATTTCCTCTGCGATCCAGTAGTTGGGGTTTGAGTTGTTGCAGCACGACCAGAGCTGCCGCTTGCAAAAGAAACAGTTTCCGCAGGCAATCGTGAATGGAACCACTACACGGTCCCCAACCTTCAGCCTGTCGGGCTTGATGGCGGGGCCCACTTCCACTACTTCGCCCATGAATTCGTGGCCCATGATGTCGCCCTGTTCCATAGTGGGAATAAGACCGTTGTAAAGATGAAGGTCGGAGCCGCAGATGCAGGTGCTCGTAATTTTCACCACGGCGTCGCGTGGGTTGAGAATGGTGGGATCGGGCACCGTTTCCACGGTCATTTTCTCTACGCCCATATAACAAACTGCTTTCATGCGATGCCTCTCCTTCCTTCAAAAACATCTTTCAGCCGCGAATCTGGACGAATTGGCCGGGTGGGATCGGCAAATCTCATGAAGGCGGTAATGACGTCGCGCGGCCCGTGTGGCTGGCCCTCTGTAGTCGGAATCTCACCGGTCTCCATGAGCGCTTCGAGCCGGCGCAAGTCTTGGCGCATGGCGAAATGGGCGCCTTTATTGAGAAACTTCGCCATTGCTCTGCTCATGCCCGGAGCACGACGGAATTCCAGTCGCGCGCTGATTAGTGTTCCCCGACCGGCAGGAGTTTCCCGAAACTCCACTCGTCCGTCCACCAGGACATCCGAACCCGGGAGTGACCGCCAAGCTATGGATTCGTTTTCGCGTTCATCAGTAATCTCGGCGTCCCAGCGGATCGGCCGTCCCATGGGTCCTAGAGCGATCCATCGTGAGTGCCGATCATCCAGCACTGTGACTGCGTGCAGACGGTTCATGAATCGAGGCAGATTCTCGAAGTCTCGCCAGAAGCGATACGCTTCCAACGGCGAACAATTGACCAGAAGACTTGTCCATGCAGAGGCAGGACGGGAGCGTTGTTTCTGTGTAGAACCGAGCAGCGCGATTGCGCCACCACTTGCGGCCAGAGCGACTCCCAGCGATGACCGGCGCGTAATTCCATAGATCGCCAGTGCGCTGCCGCCGATCAAGGCCCATCGCTGCCCCGACAGAGACCGGGACTTACTTCGTCCAGCATCTCGGATGTGTATGCGTGCAATTTCAACCATATGACGCACGACCTTTTGTTGGAATAGTCGATCAGATGCGGTGACGCAAACAGCGATGCCCGCCGAGAGCTGTAATCTTCCGCCAATGAATACCGTGAGTAAGTCGGGCCCGGAACTCAGGCCAAGACAAACCATCGCCTCGCGGAATTCCTCCCAGCACGCCAGATAGTCGAAGAATCGTCGCGCTTTAACGCCGGCGCGCGAGACGCGTCCCCGGCTACGACGGCTAAGGAGCTGAATCGTCCCACATGGGATGCGAGACGAGATTATTGTCCGCGACGATAGAACCTGGGAATGTCGGGACGGTTCTCGAGATGTCGCAACATCGCTTGGGGCCAGTTGATTCCCGGAGTGGGGTGATCACGCACGTGGCTCAAGTAGTCCCGGGCATAATACCGGGTCCACTGCACCAGGCGATCACCCTGCTCATGATGCAGGCTTCCGAGATGGGGAATATCGACGAGCGCTGAGAGCACCGGTGTGACGTCGCGGCTTTCAGCCTCGGCCAGGCGAATCTGTTTAGCGATGAACTCGGCTCCGCGCTTTCGGCATTGCAGTGTCGTCCCATAGTGGTTCGGATCGGGACCAGCGATCTCGCCATCCTCAAAGAGGATGAAGTCGAGCGCGAAAGTAAGTTCGACAGCTTCCCTATCCGACCTCCGCGAGGCACTACCTGCTACGATGCCTCCGCCGCCTGCAAGGAGATGGTCCATCATTACCTCGTCCACGCTTCCGGATCGGGTGATCAGTTGACGTGCGCCCGGCGCGACGACCGGCCGATACACGTCGACCATATAGCTGTCCGATGTAACCGCGTGGGTCCGTTCCTTGCCGGAAGCGTCGGTCATGACCCATCGGTAGCTCAAGGCAGTGATCGCCCTCGCAGAACTGTTCTCAAGCACAAGCGCGGTGGCCGCATCGTCAGGATCGAGTGCGAGAAAGCGCAGCCGCGATGACGGAGAAGGAATCTCAAAAAGCTGACTGAATTTTGGGAACGCACCCTCTTCGTAAGGGATAAGAACGACGTCGTCGATGGGACTCGGGAGGATCGTGAAGCGCACGACGCGAGATTATAAAAGGTTCATGAAGAACGGCATGCTGCGCCTGGGCAGTCGTCTCTGTTTTTGATACGGCTAATAGGCAGTAGCTCTCTCATTCCTGTCTCAATGCAATAATGGGATCCACCTCTGCCGCCCAACGGGCTGGGAGATAGCTCGCTGCTATTGCAACCACGAGAAGCAGGAAGGACGCGATGGCGAAGGCAAGATAGTCCATGGCTCGAATTCCGTAGAGCCATGCGGCCAGCAGGTGAGTCGTTCCTACGGCGAGCAGCAAGCCAGCGGCAACACCGGTCAGGCTCATCGTGATGCCCTGGCCAATAATGAGCTGTATAACACTCTTCAACTGAGCGCCCAGGGCCATGCGGATGCCGATCTCACGCGTGCGCGTCTTCACGTAGTACGTAAGTACGCTGAAGAGCCCAATTGCACTCAGGCACACAGCAATGATCCCGCAATAGGAAATCACCGTACGCGACAACATCACCGGCATGTATTGAGTCTCGATTTGATCGGCCATGGACATGTCTTCGCCGATGGGAATGTTGGGGTCGATAGCATGGATTGCATGCCGAATCTCCGGCAGCGCTACGTTCGGATCGGCCTTCACTCGTATGGCGAGCCGCAGATCGCCCTCCTTGCCGGGATCGCTTTGCCAAAGCGGCAGATACAGATATGGCGCAGCCGCCTTCAACAGGTTTGTAGGCTGGATATCGGCCGCGACTCCGACTACACGAACAGCTTTTTGATTCACGATCACAGTTCTGCCCAAGGCAGAAGCATTTGGCCAAAGCCTCTGCGCGAGAGTTGCATTCAGAATCGCGACAGGCGGCGCATGGAAATCGTCTTCTTCGGTAAAGTCGTGGCCTTCGAGGAGCGGAATCCGTAATGTGCGGAAAAAATCTACACCAATGTCATGATGTCGCATCTCCAGCGCTTCTGTGGATCCGGGCAGATTCAAGTTCACGTCTCTTCCGCTCTCCCAATGCCATATCAGGCCTTGGCCGCCGTGAACCGAGGTGACTGCTTCCACTGCAGGGAGCGCCTTCAGACTGGCCACTACTTGACGAAAGAGTTCCTCATTCTGTGGCGGAGGGTAATGAAGCAGTTCGGGACGAATCCTTAATACGGCGACGTGTTGCGGGTCGAAATTTGTTCCGCCCTGCAGGGATTGGCTACTGCGCACCATCAATCCCGCCGTAATCAAGAGGACCAGGGAAAGCGCCACTTGTCCTGCGACCAACGCTTGCCGGAATCGCACGCTTTGCGGAGCGCCGGACGAACTACCTCCTTCTTTCAGTTGTGTGATCACATCCAGGCGTGTGGCTTGCAGTGCCGGAGCGAGACCAAACAAGACACCGGTCAAGAGGGAAGCTGCGAAGGAAAATCCGAGCACTCGCCAATCAAGACGAAGGTCATAGAGATGCCGGAAACCTTCGCTATCCACGTTGTAGAAGCCGGCCAGCGCATTGCGGCCCCAGAGAGAAAATCCCAGGCCAAGAACACAGCCGACAAACGCCAACAACAGGTTCTCGGTCAGGAGCTGGCGTGTGATTCGCGCCCGGCTTGCGCCGATGGAGAGTCGAACCGCGATCTCCCGGCCGCGGGCCACGCTGCGTGCCAGCAACAGGCCTGCGAGGTTCGCACATGACACCAGCAGCAGCACGGCAGCGACACACATGAGAAGGCGCATCTGAGCGGCGAAGTAGGGGCGCTCGTCGGGATCGATTCCCATTACAGGAAACACAGCGATCTGGCGCGCGCGATAGCTCTTCGGCCAATCCGTCGCAGACCAAACGACGATCCGGCTGAGTTCGTCTGCAGCTTCCGTTCGCCGGCGTCCTGCGTCCAGCCGCCCAATCAGGTCGTCGAACACTCTGCATTCGGCTTGTTGCGAACAGCCGCCATATCCGTGCACGTGCAGCATCATCGACGGCACCCAAAGCTCCTCTGGACTGCCGGGGTGAACGCCACCAAAGCTCGGCGGAGCCACTCCAACGATCTGCAGCTCAACTCGATTAACGATAATCCGGCGTCCGACGACTGTGGGATCATTCCCGAAACGGTTCCTCCACATTTCGGCGCTGATTACCACAACCGGATTTCTGTCCGGAACCATATCTTCCTCGGGCAGGAAGAACCGTCCAACTAAGGGTTTCACACCAAGTGTCGAGAAATAGTTGGCGGAAACAAAAGCGCCACGCGCCTCCCTTGCCTCGCCTTGAGATACAAGATGGAGTTGCGCGACCGTCGATTCCGCGGCAAGCGAGGAGAATGACTTATTCTGGTCGCGGAACGAGACGTACTCGGGATATGAGAACCCAGCACCATACGCGTAACGGCCCTTGGCGAAGACTTTTACGATCTCGTCCGGATGCTCGACAGTAATGGGTTTCCAATAGAGCGCATCGACAAGACTGAAGATGGCAGTGTTTGCCCCAATTCCCACCCCGAGAATCAGTAGCATCACGAGTGTCGCGCTCGGAGACTTTAGCAACACTCGAAAGCCATAACGCAGATCATGCAGTATCGTCATGCGGGCTCCATCAGCCGATCATCAAGAAGCCTTTTGCAGTTCCCTTTCCCGCTGCCGAGGAGCGCTATCTGATTGAATTCAGGTTAAGAACGCCGCCGTGTTTGAAATTGCAATCGTCCGCTGCCGGAACGCCCTGTTCGGAAACGCACGGAAGTGTAGCTAAAAATAGTCGCCGTGCAGTTTTGCCTGGGGAAATCCCCAAAAAAGCGAGTTTACGGCGAATCTAAGTCGATTTATCTTCGCCTGCGTCCCCTCCGAGGCGCCAGAGCTGCTTCGGCGCGACACGGCCAGTTCAAGTCCTTGCGCGGGATGATTCCGCATGTTACAAAGTGCTCGCGATTTTCAGGTGGACTACAGATCGCACCTGAGCGACTGTAGCACTGGACAGTAGTCACACGTAAACAGAAAGGCGAACGTACATGCATATCCTTTGGTGGATTATCGTAGGTTTGATCGCGGGCTGGGCTACTGGCAAGATCATGAAGGGTGAGGGCTATGGCACCCTCATGGACATCGTGATCGGCATAGCCGGCGCACTTCTTGGTGGGTTCATCATGCGCACCCTTGGCTTCAAGGGACAGGGAGGCATGATCTATACCATTATCATTGCCATTCTCGGCGCCGTGATTCTTACGTCTATTGTGCGTTTCTTTACCAGGAAATCAGCTTGAAGTTGGACACACGGCTCGATTGCGTCACTCGTCTTTGAACAGGAGAGATCTATGACATTTCGAGGAACCCGCCCCGCATCTTTCACAGCAATTCTGATGTTGGTGGCTTGCCTTGCATTTACCCCCGCGTTCGCTGCCGCCAAGAAGAAAAAGGCCGACGCGTCGGGGACACCCGCAACCGGCGACACGACTCAGAGCGCCTCAACCTCTACGAGTACTGACGACAGCAAGACCACGAAATCCAAGAAGTCGAAGAAAGCCAACGCTGCAGATAGTTCAGCGTCAGCAACCGGCGCCGGCACGACCGACCAGAAGTCGAGTAAGAAGTCGAAGAAATCTAAAGCTGCAACCGATTCAACGTCCGCAACTACTACGGCCAGCGCCACCGAGCAGCAGACGGCCAAGAAGTCGAAGAAATCCAAAGCCGCAGACGACTCCAACTCCGCAGCCACTACGACCACCACCACCACAACCGAGCAGCAGACGACTAAGAAATCAAGGAAGTCCAAAGCTGCAACCGATGCGGCTGCTGCGCAACCAGCCACGCCGGCAAATGCTCCGTCAGCTCCTCAGTCGCTAAGTGCAAGCGGCGGGACTGCCGCTCCGGCCCCCGCAGCCAAGTCCAGCAACGCAGCAGGGCCTAAGTCGACGGCAACCACGGCCGCCGCACAGACTCCGCCGCAGCCCGGGATGGTCTGGGTGAACACCGATAGCGGCGTTTATCACAAGAGCGGGCGCTGGTATGGCAAAACCAAAAATGGGAAATTCATGACCGAAGCCGATGCCGTTAAGGCCGGCTACAAAGAAGCAAAACGCTAGGAGAGATGAGAGATGAAACGCAAAGGAATGTTCTCGATCGTGATGGTCGCGCTGTGCTCTCTGTTCCTGCTTGCGGGACCAGCCATGGCGCAAACGAAGGCGAAGACGGCGAACAAAAAAGCAACCTCGACCGCGTCCGACACTAGCTCAAAAGAGTTGGTAGACCTGAATTCGGCGACGAAGGAGCAATTGTCCGCACTTCCGGGGATCGGCGATGCCTACTCGCAGAAGATCATCGACAATCGTCCCTACAAGGCGAAGACGGATTTGGTGAAGAAAAAAGTGATTCCGCAGACGACTTACAAAAAAATCTCTTCGCTCGTGATCGCAAAACAGAAGTAATCGCAATGCGTGGGAGCCGCTTCGGCGGCTTCTGCGTTCTGTAAGGAGTAGTTTGTGAGTTTGTTTGACAGTGTCATGAAGGCCGCTACTGGCGCTGCTCCAGCGCTGGATGCATCGCAATCGTCACTCGCCTCGGCGGCGCTCTCGATGCTTTCAAATAGTCAGAGTGGAGGCATTTCAGGTCTCGCGCAGCAATTCGCCGCCAACGGACTCGGCCATGTGATTTCTTCCTGGATCGGGACAGGACAAAATCTTCCCATCACGCCCGAGCAGCTGCAAAGCGTTCTTGGTTCAGGGCAGCTACAGGCGATTGCCGCAAAGGTCGGCCTGTCTCCGGAAGCGGTGAATGCCGGCTTGGCGCAGATTCTGCCGCAGATCGTCGATCATCTGACTCCAAATGGCCAGGTGCCCCAAGGAGACTTGATGGCCAAGGGGCTGGAGATGCTGAAGGGCAAGTTCCAGGCCTGACGATTGTCACCATTGCATCCTGATTTCCAAGTTCAGCGATCTGTTAGTCGCAGTGTTTGCCTCCAGTTTGGAGGTAGGGGTCCGTGTGCTTGCGGCGAGTTCCATCGCATGGCTTTTGGCCGAGGAGCAGTGATCACGCTTGACACAGTCGAGCGCGGCACGATAGCAAACAGCAAGGAGTGGACGCCGCGATGGTCGGTCGGAACCGCGAGGCAGCAACGGGAATAAGGGAGATTGATTTTGGTGAGGAGCAACGGCTGTGGCCCACAGCCTGCGATAGACACCTGAAAAAGAAATTCCCTGCTAATTCCCTGCTGATTCCCTGCCCGTTGCGGATTCACCTGTATCCATGCGGGTTTCGCGAGAGAAATTTTTTTCGCGGGAAAAAATTCCCTGCTCGTTTCCCTGCGCAGGGAATTTGGCGGCGCCGGCTAGCCGCTCACCACAGTGCAGTTTCGTCCGCTGTTCTTGGCGCGATAGAGAGCCTTATCGGCGGCCTGCAAAACTGCGTCGGCAGGGCGCCCATCGCCGTCGCTGGAAGTTGCTCCGATACTTACTGTGACCCTTACACGCTTCTTAGCGTGAGGCCTGGGAGCTTGCCTCTTCTTCCCCTTTTTGCCTCTTTCCCGCCGGTCGTGATCGCGCACTTTGAAGGGAGTCGCCTCGATTTTTTTCCGTAGAACCTCGAGACTTGGATACGCCTCGTCGACCGATTTGTTGGCGAAGATCACCGCAAACTCTTCTCCACCGTAGCGAAATGCCTTGCCGCCTCCGCTGACATCCGCCAGACGAGAGGCAATCATCTGCAGCACCTGGTCGCCAGTATCGTGGCCGTAGGTATCGTTGAACTGCTTGAAGTGATCTACGTCCAGCATCGCGACTGTGTAGGAGTCGCCAACCTTCAACAAAGCCTGATTAAGCGCGCGCCGGCTCGGCAGCTGCGTCAGCTCGTCGTGATAAGCCATCGCGTAGGAAGTCTCGAGCACGGCAATGCCGAGGATGAGACCTCCGCTGGCGAAATAAACAGAGGAAAGATGACTCGCGCCCCCTGCGTTCAGCGCGATGAACGCTGTCACCAGCGCCCAGAAGAGACCACTCTCGACCGGCCTGCGACGGTCGAGGAGGTAAATCAGCATCACAGCGCCGGCAAGGAAAAACACCAGCAGCGCCGGCTGGGACATGTGACTCCACTCCGAGTAGCCCTTGGGAATGATCTCCCCCTGCATCAGGCTGGAAGCGCGTACCCTGATTGGATTCACAAGAACTACAAGTCCTACGAAAATCACCTGCGCGACGATGAATGCGACGCGGCGCCGGCCGCGCGGAGAGATG
>QIBC01000088.1 GCA_003225215.1 Acidobacteriota bacterium | reverse complement strand
GTAGCAATGACTAACTGCGGTGCGCTCGGCTGGGTGACCGATCGAAGCGGCTACCGTTACGACTCCATCGATCCGGTGACTCGCTTGCCCTGGCCGGCGATGCCGAGGCCACTACTGCGACTGGCGACAACTGCCGCGACCGAAGCTGGATTCGTAAAGTTCGCGCCTGATGCATGTCTGATCAATCGCTATCAGACCGGGGCACGCCTTTCTTTGCATCAGGACAAAGACGAGAAGGATTTCAGCCAGCCGATCGTGTCGGTCTCCCTCGGAATCCCTGCGGTGTTCTTGTTCGGAGGATTAAAGCGGAGTGACAAGACAATTCGAGTCAGGCTGACACATGGCGATGTTGTGGTGTGGGGCGGCCCTGCCCGGCTGCGGTACCACGGCGTGCTCGCTCTCAAGGAAGATCATCATCCACTGGTGGGCGATCATCGCATCAACTTGACGTTCCGCAAGGCGGGTTAAGCACGCGCTCTGCCGCTACAAATCCCCCACAAAGTGCTGCGGACAATCTTCCCATTATGGAACGAAAAATCCCTGCTCGTTCCCTGTTATTTTCTTGAATCTTTTTATAATTGGCGTAAGCGCTCTGCTGACAGGAGCTTACGAAGAAATCGTCCAAATCCCTGTTAATTCCCTGGTTTTCGATGAAATTTGCGGAAACTGGGCAATATTCAGCGATTTCTCATACGAATTTGCAGAATTCCCAGTTATTTACGCTGTTCTTTTCACTTTTAGCCAATCTCCTGCGGCGCAAAGATGAAGACTTCCAGAACCTTGGCGAACTGCATTACCGGCTTCTCAGGCGGAAGCTTCAAGCCTTGGGCTTCGGCTATGGTATTCACCTCGAACTCGGCCTCCGCGGGCTGCAGCGGCCAGGGAAGATGGTGAATCTCGATGCGCTGAACTTTGCCCGCCCGAACTGTGTAGAGGCAGTAGCGCTCGGTGACGAATCGCTCGAGATCGCTTTTGTTCGGTGATACTCCTCCCATGGCACGATAGCGAGCTATCAACTGCGCTGGCTGGCTTCCTCGCCTGGTGCTCAGGTACTCCACGTCATCGTTGGAAACCTTGGCCCGCATATTTGCCCAGTAGTAGGGCAATCCGGCTCCCGCTCTTGCGCTGATTACTGCGAGCAAGCTCGCGGCGTCCAAGCTGAAAAAGTAAACGCCGGGCTTGTCAGGTTCCCGTGGAGCTCGCACGTAAGTTCGCACATTGAGTTCAGGAAATGTGCTGGCTGTTGGAATTGGGGGAACTCCACGAAAACGCACGTGGCTCATCCAGAAGGGAATCACTCCTACCCAAGCCTTGCCGTCGAATGTGTCGATCTCCAGCTCACGAGGAACCAGTGGGCGGACTTGATCCACCGGCAGTGCCCAGTGCGCGAACAGTAAATCATGCCAACGCTGATACATGACCCACGGACGCGCGGGGAGCGGCCACGGACGATGCGCCGTCGATGAAAGCACGTCAGACACTGACAAGAGTCTAGAGGATCGGGTGAAGCAAATTCAGGGGCACAATCCTGCCACAGTGTGCGTTATTCTTCTTTCCTGATGTCGCATCCCAACGGAACCAAGTCCGTCCCTGCTCCTGATTCAGCAACGCAGCAGACCCCTAATCGTTCGACTGAAGTCTTTGCCGTGCATGGTGTCGAACCCGAGGTGCAGGCCTATGCTATGGCCAAGTATTCGCGCTCCGCGCTGTCGATGAAGGAATCGCTGAAAGAGATCAGCGAGCAGAAAGCGGAGCAGTTCCTCAACACTTTTTACTTTCAGTACGGACATCGCTCGATCGCCGATCTGGCGCACATCCCGATGGCGATTGAGAGGCTGTCGATTCTCGCGGCGATCGCGCTGGTCGATGAACAGCGCTGGGATGGCCAGGAGCGCTCGACCCGCTATCAGAATTTCAAGAAGAGCGGCTTTTACACGCCGGAGTTCGCCAACTCGGAAGATCGCGATCTGTATGTCGAGACCGTGAAGTTTTTGTTCGCCGAGTACGAAGCCATCTCCGACGAGATGGCGCGCTATCTCGCAACCCAGGTTGCCAAGCCGGACGACATGACGCAGGAGGCATACCAGCGTACCCTGCGCGCGCGTGCTTTTGACATTTCTCGTTACCTGCTGCCGCTGGCGACGAATACGTCTCTGGGGCAAATCGTGAACGCTCGCACGCTGGAGACACAGATCTCGCGTCTGCTCACCCACACGCACGCAGAGATTCGGCAGTTGGGCGAAGCACTCAAGCAAGCCGCGCGCTCTGCTTCGTACAACGTGAATGAAGCTGCGTACCGCAAGCTGGTGGATGAGATCGCCGCCCAGAATCCCGCTCTCGCCGATCGGGCGCGTGAAGTCCTACTCAAAGACGTGAGAGTTGCGCCCACGTTGGTGAAGTATGCTGAGGCGAACCGTTACGAACAGGAAACTCGCCGTGAGCTGCGTCAAGCACTCCGTGACCTGGTGCCGATCGATACTGTGATCGAGGACGGTCAGCTCGACCAATCTTTCGTCGTTGATTTGCTCGAAGACGAACCGCTCGAGATCGAGCTGGCCACCACGCTCCTGTACGGCGCTGACCATTACAGCTATCGCCAGCTTCGCGAAGCCGTCACTTCGCTTTCAGCAGCGAGGCGCCAGGAGATCATCGATCTCGGCCTGCGCCATCGCGGCAAGCACGACGAGCTACTGCGCCCATTTGCTGCAGGCCAGGCATTCCGCTTCGACATCCTCATGGACATTGGCGGCTTTCGCGACATGCACCGTCATCGACGCTGTGTCCAGATTGAACAAGAGTTCACCAACCTGCACGGCTTCGCCACTCCCGAGGAACTCGTAGCCTCGGGGCTTCAGGATCGTTATGGCGAAACCATGCTGCTCGCCTCCGATCGGCACGACAACTTTTGCGCCATCCGCGACCCGAACGGGAAGCAGAACGCGCAGTATGTTCTGCCTCTCGCCTTCAAGAAGCGCGCTCTATTCAAAATGGATTTCGCCGAGGCGCTCTACATCTCCGAGCTGCGAACCACGCCTGCCGGACATCGCTCGTACCGTGAAGTCGCGTACGCGATGTATGAGGCTGTCGCCCGGCGCTATCCATCGCTTGCGAAATATTTCCGTGTGCATGATGTTCGCGAGCCTGTCGATTTACTGAAGCGATAAAGCCGGGGAGCGAACACGAAGGGCACGAAGGAAACTTCAAGGGCACGAAGCTAGATGAAGGATCTAAGGACCGACGCGCGCCTCGCGCGGGTTTGTTTACCGAACGCGAAATTCTCTCGGTAGTCACGGTTGCGAGTCGCTCTTCTTAAATCTTTCTGACGTCGATCGGCAAACACCCGGCCGAGGGCCGCCGCAGGTCCTTCATCTAACTTCGTGACCTTGAAGTTCCCTTCGTGCCCTTCGTGTTCGCTCTTATTCTGGATTCATGCATTCACTACTTCGTTTTTTATTCGCTAAAGCGAATTCTCCGCTATAATGCCGTCTCGTAATCGAAATCCACTCCAGCAGGAGACATCATGGCCGACGAGAAATCACGGGCGATCGATCTCGCTCTCTCTCAAATTGAAAAGCAGTTTGGCAAGGGATCGATCATGCGACTGGGCTCGAAAGAAGCGATTGTACCGATCTCGGTCATCTCTACAGGCGCGATTTCCTTTGACGCCGCCTTGGGCGTCGGCGGCTTCCCTCGCGGACGCGTGGTTGAGGTCTTCGGCCCCGAATCATCCGGCAAAACCACGATCACTCTCCAGGTGATCGCGGAGGCGCAGAAAACTGGCGGCATGGCTGCATTTGTGGATGCTGAGCATGCACTTGATCCCGTGTACGCCAAAAAGCTGGGCGTCGATGTCGATAATCTGCTGGTGTCGCAGCCAGACTATGGCGAGCAGGCGCTTGAAATTACTGAAGCATTGGTACGATCCAACGCCATCGATGTCCTGGTCGTGGACTCGGTTGCTGCCCTCGTTCCCAAGGCCGAACTCGACGGCGAAATGGGCGACAGCCATGTAGGCCTGCAGGCCCGTCTAATGTCCCAGGCGCTGCGCAAGCTCACCGGCACGGTTTCCAAATCTCGCACTTGCCTTGTCTTCATCAACCAGATCCGCGAGAAGATTGGCGTGATGTTTGGCAATCCCGAAACCACCACGGGTGGACGTGCGCTCAAGTTTTACTCTTCCGTTCGCGTCGATATCCGGCGCATCGCTGCCATCAAGGAAGGCGATTTGGTCGTCGGCTCGCGCACTAAAGTTAAAGTCGTGAAAAACAAGGTTGCAGCTCCGTTCCGCGAGGCCGAGTTCGACATCATGTATGGCGAAGGAATCTCGCGCGAAGGCGATATGCTCGACCTAGCCGCCAATAACAACATCGTTGAGAAATCCGGCTCATGGTTCAGCTACAAGGGCGATCGCATCGGCCAAGGCCGCGAGAATGCCAAGGCCTTCCTGAAAGAGAACAAAGACATCGCCAGCAAGATCGAGGCCGAAGTTCGCAAAACACTAGGCTTAACCGCAACCGGCGAGAAGGCGGCCGCCGCTGCCGGATCAAACGGCGCCGGAGATCATACGCATCATCCTCCGGCCCCTCAGCGTCCGATTCCTATGCAACGCAAGTGAACTAAGGAGCGAACACGAAGTACACGAAGGCAAACACCGCGGTTCGCTCTTGTCTTGCTCTTCTCTTAAAATGGAAAACGCCAGAACTGGTTGGTCCTGGCGTTCATCTTTTGGCCCCTCTGTACGGGCCCAAAATTTCCATCGAGGCCGTTGAGCACTCCCCCAAATGCCTTCACAACCTCTCGATTCCTAGCTAGTGCAATTGCCGAGCCAAAACGTTCGGCCGCGTAAATAGCTGATTTTTCAATCCCCGGATTATGCCCGTTAAATGCCGCTACAAATGACAAAGTGCAAAGGTTTGCATACAGTTCTACTGGATTAGCCATTGCGAGGCTGGCACTGAGTCCATAGAATCGGGTCGAAGCTGCGTTCCAGGCCTGTAAATGAAACAAATTCGGGCTATATACCCCGGATCTTTTGATCCGCTGACCAACGGCCATCTGGACCTCATTGAACGGGGCAGCAAAATCTTCCACGAGCTGATCGTGGCGATTCTGCGGAACTCGGAGAAGGAACCCCTTTTCGATGTTGCCGAGCGCCGGGCGATGCTCATGGAAGCCACCTCACGCTGGCCCAACGTTCGGATCGACACCTTTTCCGGATTGTTGGTGGATTATGTCGTTCAGCAGAAAGCGCATGCTGTCTTGCGCGGTATCCGCGCTATTAGCGATTATGAATATGAACTGCAGATGGCGCTCATGAACCGCAAACTGAATGCGCAAGTTGAAACCGTGTTCATGATGCCGGCCGAGACATACTCTTATCTCAGTTCGCGTCTGGTTAAAGAAGTGTTCCGGCTCGGCGGCTCAGTCCGCGAATTGGTTCCACCTGAGGTGGAGAAGCGGCTGTATAACAAAGTTCACCCTGAACTTTCGATGGCGAAGCAGGGGAAGCGTTAGATTTCGGAGGCTAGTGATGGCAACTACGGCGGTGAGCAGTCCATTTTCGGCGCGAGTAAATCGCATTGAAGTCTCAGCCACGATCGCCATGACGGCGGAGGCTGCCAAGCTGCGCGCGAAAGGAATCGATTTGTGCGACATGGGCATGGGCGAACCCCACTTCAACACGCCACGCCACATCAAGGACGCCGGCATCGCCGCCATCGAGCAGAACTTTACTAAATACACAGCCGTGGGAGGCGTACCCGAACTGCGCAAGGCGATCGTGAAACGCCACGCGACTGATTTCGGGTCCAATTACACGCCGGACGAAGCCGTAGCGGCAACTGGAGGCAAGCAGGCGCTGTTTAATGCTATCCAGGTTCTCGTGGACCATGGTGACGAGGTCATTATCCCAGTTCCATATTGGGTCTCATTCAAGGACATCGTCGAGTACGCGGGGGGAAAATGCATCTACGTCGAAGCCGACGAAGATCAGGATTTCCGGCTCACGGCCAACATGATCGAACGCGCGATTACCTCGCGCACGCGCGCCATCATTCTGAACAGTCCCTGCAATCCTTCGGGCGCGGTAATGAATCCTGACGATATGCGCGAGGTGCTTCTGATGGCGCATCGGCGCGGGATTTACGTTATCGCCGACGAGTGCTACGTCTACCTGAACTTCACCGGCGACACTCAGTCGGCGGGGTCTGTGAGCGAAGCCCGGGAACACCTTGTAATCATCGGCTCGCTCTCGAAGAGCTATGCCATGACGGGATGGCGATCCGGATATGCGCTTGGTCCGGCGCCAGTTATCGCGCAAATTAGCAAGTTGCAGAGCCAATCCACGTCGAATCCGGCGTCGATGGTGCAGAAGGCGGCCATCGCTGCCCTGGAAGGTCCGCAAGATTGCATCGCTGAATTCCGCGCAGATTACATCCGCCTGCGCGATCAGGTACTCGCCGACCTCACCCGGATTCCGGGAGTTCGTTGTGCGCGTCCGGAAGGCGCCTTTTACGTTTACCCAAATATCTCCGCATATCTAGGACGCGGAGGACTCAAGTCGAGCATCGACGTCGCCAATCGCTTGCTGCACGAGGCACATGTGGTCACCGTCCCAGGGGAAGGCTTTGGTACGAGAGAACACATACGTCTATCGTATGCGACCAGCGGTGCCGTCCTGAAGGAAGCGTTACAACGTATGAAGAACTTTTTCGCATCGGTGTAGCAATGAGGATTCGTCCTCGACCAACATTCTGGGCGGCAGTGGGGTTGTCCTTGATCGGCTTCATCGGGGCCAATGCTTACGATTACAAGCCACCCGAGATTCCTCCTGCAGGACATGCAGCCAAGTTCGCCCAGCATGAGACGCACAAAGACGAAGGCGTAACCGTTGCCCTCGATCCGTATGGACCGGAGAAGGATTCCGTGTTTCATGTGAAGTTCGCCGACCATCGCGTGCTTCCTGTGCGCCTCATTATCAGCAATGACAGTGACCAGCCTCTCTCACTGGCGGATGCCCGCATTCAGTTCACGACGTCGCACAAAGCCAAAGGTGAGCCGCTCACCAAAGATGACATTGAGCGTGCGGTGGGGCGTTCAGTGGAGCCCCAGGACACTTCAACTACGCGGATTCCAATACCCGTCCCCATTCCCCGCGGCAAACCTAAGCGGTTGCCGAAAGGAGCGGAAGAAGAGATCGACTACTTGATGTTTAAGGCTGAAGCCGTGGAGCCGCACAATACGCAAGCTGGATTTTTATTTTTCGATGTGAGCGGAATACAACAGCCTCTAATAGGATCGCGAATTCTGTTTACTGGGCTCCGCAACGCCAAGGGCCAGGAGTTGTTCTACTTCGATATTCCGCTGCAGTGATATTCGCCCTAAGCTGCATGATAGAGACGCAGCATGCACATTCTTCGCAAGCTGTGGAAACCAGCAACCCAGGATTGCGCGATCAATCCTGATCACGTCGCAACTTTCCACGGTAGCGACCCGCTTTCCACCGACTCTCCTGTGGACGAGATGTTGGAGGTTCGGACAATCGGTTTCACTGCCCATGGCCTGCCTCGATAATCCATCACCTGTCCAGTTCTCCGTCTTCGATTTCTAAATCGTGGACCCTTTGCGCAGCGCGTAGAATGCAATTTAGCGATAAATGTCCACTTTTCCAGAGCATTTACTACTACTTCTAGAGTAGTTGTTCTTTTCTCTGATTGAAGTAAAAGCAGTAGCTGATATAAGTTTTACCCATACATTGCAGGGGGTTCTGTCATCATGCCTTCGTCTGGAGTCAGCGTGGAGAACGTCGAGAAAATCAGCACCGCTACTAGTGCAGCCATGGAGATCGTCTTGAGCCAGGCGGAATTGCTCAAGGAGCTCACAGCGACGCAGGGCGTGGTTGAACGTAAGACGACGATTCCCATCCTTTCTAACTTTTTGTTTGAGGCCGCGGGTGATCGGTTGAGTATTACAGCAACCGATCTCGATCTCAGTCTGCGTACTTCCTGCGCTGCCACGGTAAAAAAAGAAGGTTCTTGCACCATCCCGGCTCGGAAACTTTACGACTACGTGAAGCTTCTCCCAGAGGGAGCAATCACCATCAAGCAGATGGAGAATCACTGGGTGCAGATTAGGGCCGGTCGATCGAACACAAAGATGGTTGGTATGGCGCGAGCAAATTTTCCTGCGTTGCCAACGTTTCCATCTGGCTCAGCGACAAAGCTTCCTGTCCTGGTGTTACGCAACCTGATTGCGAAGACGATCTTCGCTATCTCCAACGAAGAATCACGCTACACGCTGAATGGCGCATTGATGGTGATTAAGGCTGAGTCGATTGCAATGGTTGCGACTGACGGGCATCGACTGGCACACATCGAAACTAAGTCTGCTTTCCCGGGAGTGAATGGGGAGCTGAAAACCCTGGTGCCGCGAAAAGCGATGAATGAATTGAAGTCGCTGCTCGATCAGACGGATCAGGACTTCATCGAATTTGCGAAAGATGATTCCACGCTCTTCTTCCGCATTGGTGGACGACTACTCACCTCACGCCAACTCACCGGGCAATTCCCGAACTACGAAGCCGTGTTGCCACGCGACAACAACAAAGCGGTGGTGGTTGGATGTGCTGACCTGATGGGCGCTATCCAGCGCGTTGCGCAATTCGCCGACGAGCGCTCCGGCGCGATTCGCATGAAGCTCGACAAGGACGAGATCCGGATTTCCTCTTCATCAACCGATGCCGGCGAATCCGAGGATGTGATCGAAACCAGCTACAAATCCGATCCGCTGATCATCGGCTTCAACTCGCAATACATGCTCGATTTCCTCAAGGTTACGAACTCTGGAGAGGTACGGTTGGAGTTTAAGGACGCGCAATCGGCGGGGCAAGTACGTCCAGAAGGCGGCGCTGACGATTACAAGTACCGCTACATCATCATGCCGATGAGAATTTGATCCAAAACGGAACTCCGGGTGCCCCGTTTTGGTATCGTGTTGGGCGATTGCGGTCTGTTTACGGCTTCACGCTCACGAGCGCGATTTCTGAGCCGTTGCCATGCGGGAGCACTACGACGATCTTCTGTTCATCATTGCCAATCAGTTTTAACTCAGTGCCGCCGGCGGCGATATTGTCTGCATGGCACGCTGAAGGATCGGTGAAGGCGACATCGTCAAGCTGCACGTCCACTTCCTCGTTCTTTCCGCCGGAACACTCGATGACTTGTCCTTTGCCTTTCAGGCGATCTCTATAGAACTGCAGAACCTTGTCGGGCTTGTCCTGCGAGAAGTATGCATTTGCCGCAACGCGATGTGCGGTGCCATCAACGAGCGAGACAGTTCCCCGACCATCCGCATGCTCGCTCGATACTGCCCTCGGGTAAACGGGTATTCCGGTGCTGTTGGCGGCATCAAACTTGTTTGCGGGCAGCTGAGCCAAGGCAAAGGCAGAAAGGAGCGCTGCTCCTAGAGAGATAGCGGCTAGTCGCATCGAGACTCCTCACAATTATCGATAAAAGGCAACAAACGAAGCTGTTGGATGCCGCCAGACCAGCTTAGGTGCACTGGAGTTTCCGGTCGCTTCCTCCCGCCGTGTGGTAAAGATTCGCAACTTTGCCCTTCGCGGAGCGTCTAAACTATTGTAATGAGCAGGGTTCTCCAGGTCGCTGTTCTTGCTGCCGCGCTTTGCTCCGCTCCTGCACTCTTTGCTCAACGAAGCGCGATTGAGTTCCACGGCATTCCGGCCTCCGTGACCTCTCCCAGGTCCGATGGCACGTTCCGTGGGATTCCCGCCAGCGTTACCGATCCGACTTTCAGACAGTCAGTAGATGTCCACCCGTTTGCGCACGGCACTTGCTGCCGGCATGGGCACGACCGGTCCTTCAGTCCCGCCAACGCAGTTCCATACTACGGCTACTATGGATACCCGTATTCTTACGACGCATCGGACTACGACCAGCCACAACAGCCAGCGCAGCAGGCCCCTCCGCCCCAAGTAATTATCATTAAAGATGAGCGTTCGTCAGCCGATGATGATTCACATTACGGCCAACATGAGTTCGACGAAGAGTCAACCGCGCGCCCAACCTCAAAGGAAGTAGCGCGAGCAAATCCCGCTTCCGCCCCTGCAACGCCGGCCGAGGAACTTCCAGTAACCACTCTTATATATCGCGATGGACACAAGGGCGAAGTCCGCAACTATGCGATTGTAGGCAGCAATCTCATCGACCTCACGAAGAGTTCGCTGCTGAAGAAAATCCCCTTGTCATCGCTCGACCTCGAAGCCACACATCGCGAGAACGAGGACAATGGCGTGGATTTCCATCTGCCGTAAGAAGCTTCTAAGCGGCTCAGCTCCTCAGCTGTGTTGCGGCCAATTCTGCGAAGAATTAAACAGTCAGAATGCCCGCCAGCAGCGGGTCTGCGCAGCGTTGTTCATGCTATAATCTGATCAGCGCACTGGGCATCTAACATCCTGAGAAACCAATACTTTACAGGCAATCCGACGGGCCTCGCCAGCCGCGATGGACGCGATTGCTGATGCCCATCTTCGGACCGCCGCTGGGTCAAAGAGAGTGCCGCGACAACTCAGCAAAGGAGCCAGCAGCTAGCAGCCAGTAGCTAGCAGCTTTCGAGAATGGCTGACGAACAGAACCCCCAACTTCCCCTAACGCCACCGGGCGGTGAGCCGCCGCAAGGACCAGGCGCAGCCAACATTATTCCCATTAACGTGGAAGAGGAGATGCGCCGTTCGTATCTCGACTATTCCATGTCGGTGATTATCGGGCGCGCATTGCCCGACGTGCGCGATGGGCTCAAGCCAGTGCATCGTCGTGTGCTCTACACGATGAACGAGATGGGCCTGCAGCATAACAAGAAGTACACAAAGTGCGCCAAGGTCGTTGGACAGGCGATGGGTCAATATCATCCGCATGGCGATAGCGCGATCTACGATACGCTGGTTCGTCTCGCACAGGACTTCTCGCTGCGTTATCCACTCATTGACGGCCAGGGGAACTTTGGATCAGTCGATGGCGATCCCCCGGCGGCGATGCGTTACACCGAGTGCCGCCTGCAGAAGATCGCCGGCGAAATTCTTTTCGATATCGACAAGGACACCGTCGATTTCGTTCCTAACTACGACGAATCCACCACCGAGCCGACGGTTCTTCCTACGCGCATTCCTAACCTGCTGATTAACGGTTCGAACGGTATCGCGGTAGGTATGGCGACGAATATTCCGCCGCACAATCTCACGGAAATCGTAGATGCAACGATCACTCTCGTTCAAACTCCGCAAACCACACTCAAAGAACTTCTGAAGATCGTGAAGGGGCCGGATTTCCCTACCGGCGGCTTTATCTATGGCCGTAGCGGAATCGAGCAGGCCTACACCAATGGGCGTGGTCGCTTCATGGTGCGCGCGAAAGCAGCCATCGAGAACCTGACCCAGGGACGCCAGGCAATCATCGTTACCGAGATTCCATATCAGGTCAACAAATCCGCGCTCATCAAGCGCGTCGCTGAACTGGTGAACAACAAGGTCATTGACGATATCTCCGATGTGCGCGATGAATCAGATCGCGATGGCATGCGGATCGTAATCGAGCTTAAACGCGGAGCTGAATCTCAGATCGTGCTCAACCAGCTCTACAAGCACACCTCGATGCAAGAGAGCTTCAGCATGATCTTTCTCGCGGTGGTCAACAACCAGCCGAAAGAAATGGGATTGGTGCAGGCCATTCAGCACTTCATCGATCATCGTGTCGATGTGGTGCGGCGACGCACGGCGTATCTGCTGGCGCGTGCCCGGGAACGCGAGCACATCCTCGAAGGCTACAAGATCGCGCTCGACAACCTCGACCAGGTGATCAAGCTGATTCGTGGATCGGGTTCGCGCGGCGAAGCTCGCGAGGCGTTGCTTGCGGCAAACTTCAAGATCACCGACACGCTGATTCACTCCACCGGCAAGTTGAGCGGCCGGCAGGCGGATGCCATCCTCGATCTTCAGCTTTATCGCCTGACGCGGCTCTCGACGGACGAGATATTCAACGAACTTGCGGAAATTCGCGAGCGCATCGCCGAGTACGAGAGCATCCTCGCCTCAGAGAAGAAGCTGCGCAATTTGATTGTGAAGGAATTGGAGGAGATTAAGAAAGAATACGGCGACGAGCGCCGCACTACCATCACCGACGAGGGCGTCGAAATCACGCTCGAAGATCTGGTTGCCGATGAGCAGGTGGCAGTCACCGTCTCTCACTCCGGCTACCTCAAACGTACCGCGCTTTCAACCTATCGCCAGCAGCGCCGCGGCGGCATGGGGCGCAAGGGCATGAGCACGCGCGAAGAGGACTTCGTCGAGCAGCTGCTCATCGCCTCTACGCATGCATACTTGCTCATCTTCACCAGCGCCGGCCGCGTGTATTGGCTGAAAGTGTACGAGGTTCCCGATGTGGGACCCGCCGGGAAAGGCAAGGCCATCGCCAACCTGATCTCGTTGCAGCCGGGCGAAACTGTGCGTGCCATTCTCAACGTGCGCGACCTCGAGGAGGAAGGCAAGCACGTCTTCTTCGCTACGCGCAAAGGCACGGTGAAGAAGACTCCTCTGAAGGACTTCTCCAACGTCATGTCGCGCGGCATCATTGCCATCGGCATCGACAAAGATGATGAGCTGGTTGCGGCCCGCGTCACTGACGGAAACAGGATCGTGTTCCTCGCATCCCACGACGGCATGGCGATCCGCTTTGAAGAGGCCGACGTACGCCCCATGGGCCGTCCCGCCTATGGAGTGCGCGGCATGCATCTGGAAGGGAAGGACTACATCGTGGGAATGGCGCTTACAGACCCAGCTGGAGCCAAGAAGGCCGCAGACGGAAAGGAAGTCGCAGAGGGTGAGGCCAAACCGGCGCCATCGTTGATCCTGTCGGTGACGGAAAACGGTTACGGAAAGCGCACCGATGCCGAGGAATACCGATTGATATCCCGCGGCGGCAAGGGCGTGATCAACGTTAAAACGACGGAACGCAATGGGAAGGTCGTGGCCATCATGCAGGTAGAAGAAGATTCCGAATGCATGCTCATCAGCCAGTACGGAAAGATCATCCGGCTTCCCAACAGCCAGATCC
>QIBC01000343.1 GCA_003225215.1 Acidobacteriota bacterium | reverse complement strand
ACCCGCGCGAGGGCGCGCGGAGGTCCCTGAATTCTCGGAATGCACAGCTCCGATTTCGCTCAAACAGCGTCTCGATACGAACCTCGGCTGTCGGCGGTGTAAGCTTTAATAACAGGCCAAACAAAAGAATTGGTTATGTCCAATCCCAGCATTCCCGAATCCCAACCTAACCCCGACGCAAACGAATCGTTTGACGGACTCCTATCGCAGTACGAACGAAGCCACTCGCACAAACGCGAATCCGGCAACCAGATCGAGGGCACGGTGGTCGCTGTCTCTGCGGAATCCGTATTCTTCGACATCGGCTTTAAGACGGAAGGAATCCTGTCTTTAGCCGATCTGCAAAAGGCGGGAAAAACCGCCAAGCCCGGCGACAAACTCCAGGTTACCGTCAAAGGACGGGATCCGGAAGGTTATTACGCGCTCTCACTGTTCAAAGTGATTCAGCCAATGGATTGGGCCTCGCTTGAGAAGGCGTTCACCGAGAAGGCGACCATTTCGGGAACGGTCACCGGCGTTGTTAAAGGTGGCTTGAGCGTCGATGTCGGCGTACGCGCATTCATGCCGGCATCGCGCAGCGGAGTGCGCGATGCGGCTGAGATGGAGAAGCTGGTTGAGCAGGAGATTCGCTGCCGCATCATCAAGCTGGATGTTGCCGAAGAAGATGTCGTGGTGGATCGGCGTGCAGTCGCCGAAGACGAAGAGCGTCTGGTCAAGGAGCGCCGCTGCTCCGAGATGCAGGAAGGCGACATCGTGCGCGGCGAAGTCCGGAGCCTCGCGGACTACGGTGCATTTATCGATCTTGGCGGAGTCGACGGTCTGCTGCATGTCGGCGAGATCGCCTGGAGCCGCATCAACAAACCCTCCGACGTGCTATCTGTCGGCCAGCAGGTCGAAGCCAGGGTCATCAAGATCGATTCTGACAAGAAGCGCATTTCGCTCAGCATGAAGCAGCTTCAACCGCATCCCTGGGAGTCGCTCTCGGATAAATACAAGCCCGGTGAGCGTGTTCGCGGCGCGGTTACGCGCGTCATGGAATTCGGAGCCTTTGTAGAACTCGAGCCCGGCATTGAAGGATTGATTCACGTTTCGGAGATGTCGTGGGCAAAAAAGATAAGGATCGCCAGCGACGTGGTGAAGCCCGGCGACACCGTAGAAGCGGTGATTCTCGGCGTCAACCTGCCTGAACGACGTATCGCGCTGGGACTCAAACAAGCCCTTGGAGATCCATGGGAGGACGCTGCGCGGAGATTTGTAGCCGGAACCGCAGTCGAGGGTCCAATCACCAGCATCACGAATTTCGGAGCCTTCGTGCAGCTTGCCGAAGGTATCGAGGGGATGGTTCACGTCAGCGAGATCAGCGCCGAAAAGCGCATCAATCATCCGCGCGATGTGCTGAGGATCGGACAGACCGTGAAGGCCCAGGTGCTCGCCATCGACAAAGAGAAACGCCAGCTTCGCCTCAGCATGAAGCAGCTTGTGCCTAGCAGTCTCGATGAGTACATTGCAGAGCACAAAGAGGGAGATGTGGTCACAGGCCGGGTGATCGAGGCATCGGGTCAGGAAGCGAGAGTTGAGTTGGGCGCCGGCATTCAGGCGACCTGCCGAGTCATCGCCCCGGCACCGCAAAAACAGGAATCACAGGCTACCGGAGCTGATTTGTCGGCCCTGACTTCCATGTTGAGCGCACGCTGGAAAGGCGGCTCGACTCCGACGAGCAGACCGCAATCCGAAGCGCTGGCTACCGGCCAGATTCGGAGCTTCCGGATTACCACGCTCGATCCAGTCGCGAAGCAGATCGCAGTGGAACTCGGCTAGAAAATCCGGAGTCCACTTCCGCGCAATCTGACGAGCTTTCTAGCGATCAATTCTCAATTCCTCTATGAGCATGAGGCGGACGCCCGGCAAAAGTCCTGAGACGAGCAACGGATTGAGGATGGCAAAATTCGCTGTTAATTCACGGTTGTTCACTATTCCTGAGTTGCGCTGGAACAGCGCGATCGCCGCAAGCGATTGCGAGTGCGGCAGTTGGGCAAAATCATCCGTCGTTCGCGGATCCCGATTTCGAAAATTCAGTGTTAATTTCGCTATTCGTCCCTGTGCCGCAAGGACTATTGCGAAGGCTTGGGCAGCATCGTTTTTACAAATCTATGACAACCGCATTAAACCGCGTTGTTATGGTGAATGAGCATTCACCAGAGCAATGCCCGAAATAAGCGGGATGGCTTTCCGCTCGCCTGCTTCGGCTTCGGTATAGTTCCGTAGACTCATCAGGGCTCCATTTTGCATTGATGCAACGAATCTTAGTCATTGAAGACGATCCGAAGGTTCAGAAATCCATGACGCGGCTCTTTGAGCCCGAGGGATTCACGGTCGAAATTGCCGGCGACGGACTTGCCGGCGTGCAGACCTTTTCCGCTCGGCCTGCCAGCATCGTGCTTCTCGATCTCCGCATGCCCGGAATGGGGGGCAGGGATGTGTGCCGTGAGATCAAGCGCCTTTCCGCTTCGGTGCCTATCATTGTCGTGAGCGCAACCTCTGATGAGATGGACAAAGTGCTTCTGCTCGAACTCGGAGCCGATGACTACGTTACCAAGCCTTTTTCCCCGCGCGAGCTGCTCGCTCGAGTTCGGGCTGCGCTGCGTCGTTCCGCGCGGGCTCCGCTTGAAGAAAGGTTTGTCTTCGACGAAGTTGATGTGGACTTTACTCGAATGCAACTTACGCGTGCCGGTGAGTCGATCCCGTTGACTGCTCAGGAGTTCAAGGTTCTCAAGTTTATGGTTGAGAACCGGGAACGCGTAATCTCCCGCGACGAACTGCTCAACGAAGTTTGGGGTTACAGCGATTACCCAAGCACGCGTACCGTGGATAACCACATCATGAAACTCCGGCAAAAACTTGAGCCAGAACCCGCGAATCCAGCGCACTTTCTCACTGTGCATGGAGTCGGGTATCGTTTTGTTCCTTAGCACACAACTGTGAGTCTGCGCGCCAAATATCTACTTGCTTTGCTGCTGATCTCCGGTGGTCTTACCACCGCGAGTCTGGTGGTTGTCAGGCGCGTGGTCACGAGCCACATCCGCGCGCAAATCGTGCAGGACTTGCAGAATTCTGTTGCGACGTTTCAGAACGTACAGCGTCAGCGCGAGAGCACGCTCGCGCACTCCGCGGAGTTAATGGCCGATCTGCCGATTGTGCGCGCGCTGATGACAACTCAACATGCTGCCACTATTCAGGACGCTTCCACAGGGCTTTGGCGAACTTCAGGCAGCGACCTGCTCGTACTTGCGGATGTAGGTGGAAATGTGATGGCGCTTCAGTCGAATTCGGTCGACGTTCCGCTTGCCGAAGCTCAGCAAGAGTTATCTCAGTCAATGGCTCCTCCGGGTACTCCCACCTTGTGGTGGAGCTGTGGAAGGCACCTATTCCAGGTTGCGGTTCGCCCGATTTATCTTGGCGCCAAAGAGTTGAACCATGTCGTTGGGTTCCTCGCGCTAGGCTCAGAAATCGATGAGAAGGTTGCCCGCGAGTTAAGCGAGGTCGCGGCGAGCCAGGTTATCTTCCGGGCCGGTGATCGGTTGGTGCGCACTACTTTGACCCCGGCGCAGGAGACAGAGCTGGAAACGAACGGTTCGGCTGCATTTGCCGTTGGAAGACCTAAGGAGATTCAGCTAAATAACGAACGCTTTCTCGCCAGAGAAGTACGACTTTCAACGACTCCGGTCGCGGTAAGGTTGATGGTGCTTAAGTCACTCGACCAGTCAAGCTGGTTCATAAGCCACCTTGATCGAGTCTTGCTCGGCCTGGGAGCTATCGCTCTCTTGATTGGCGCCGGCTTGGTTTGGATTATTTCGCGCACTATAACACAGCCCTTGAGATTGCTAGTTGCCGGGGTGCGAGCCCTGGGAAAATCAGACTTCGAGTTCCCTGTTAGCCATTACGGGCGAGATGAAGTCGCGGAACTCACGTCGGCTTTCGGACGAATGCGCGCGGACTTGCAGCAGAGTCAGCGTCGCTTAATCGATAGCGAGCGCTTGGCAACGATCGGTCGAATGGCCAGTTCCATATCCCATGATTTAAGACATCACCTGTCGGCCATCATCGCGAATGCCGAATTCCTAAGTGACGACCGCCGCAGGAGTTCGGAACGGGAAGAGTTGTACGAAGAGATTCAAACTGCTGTTCACCAGATGAACGAGTTGATTGACTCTCTGCTCGAATTTTCGAGGACGCGAGAGTCGCTTCGCCTTAGCCCCTCGCGTCCCGAGCAGGCAATTCGTGCGGCCATCAGTACGATTCGATTGCGGCCGGAGTTCCGCAACATAGGCATCGAAATGGGTTTGCACGAAACGGTTGAAGGGGAGTACGACATCAGGAAGCTCGAAAGGGTGTTTCACAACCTGCTGTT
>QIBC01000087.1 GCA_003225215.1 Acidobacteriota bacterium | reverse complement strand
CCCGGAAATCCCCGCGGCCAACGTCGACCAAGCCGCAGCCTACTATGTCAACACGCTGGGCTTCACCCTCGAGTGGGGGGACGACCAAGGCGGCATCGCCGGCATCTCCAGGGGAAATTGCAGACTGTTTATCACCACTCCTTCCGCGAGTCCCACGGCAACCTAGGCCCCGATCCTTTTCTGGCTCAATCTGGAAAGCACGGCTGAAGTGGATGCACTCTTCGCCCCGTGGAAGGCCGCCGAAGCGAAGATCGTTTCCCATCCCGAGGACAAACCGTGGAAGCTGCGCGAGTTCATGGCCGCCGATCTTGATGGCAACCTCATTCGTGTCTTCTATGATTTCCGGCGCAGCACGTAAGCGAACCACACATCGCGCGTGCGCAAACGGGAACTGTTGGAACTACTCTGGCTTTTGATGTTGTTCCTGGGCCGAGTCTCGCATCATGCTTCGATGGCAAGTCGGATCGACAACATGCATCGTCAGCGCACCCTTTTGAAAACCGCAAAAGGATGCGACACCCACTTCCTCGGTATCACAAGCAAGAAAATCAAGACGCAGCGAAGGCTGGTCCACCCGCCCGAGCGCCGAAGGCGCGCTATTCCTGTAGCCCATGTGCGGACGAGCCATGGGAATGCGTTGCCAGATCCGGTCCGAGCCCGTTAGGGCGGCATTCATTGGAGGTGTTCGATGCGGACGATATCGCGTGGCATAGGAATACCGCCCAGCGGGCTCACAGTGTTTTTCATCTGGGGTGCCCATGGCTCCATCGCTCATGGGCTACGGGAGTGCCGCGCCTGCGGCGCTGGTTAGCAGTTCGATGGAAAAAGCAAAACAATAAGAATGGACCACCCTGCCTGCTTCACATCGAAGTATCACGCTTGACCGCTGGTGTACTACGAAGAGTACGGAGACGCCGAGGCGGCGAAGGAGCGTGAGCGGCAGCTTAAGGGCCAGGTGCGCCACTCTTCATTTTGATTTTGATGGCGAACCGATAAAGTGGGTTCGTTTCGGGAAAAGCAAAAGCAAGGGCAGGCCCTGGCAAATTCTGAAGCGAGTAGTTGACAGTCAATCAGTACGGGGACTCGGCGCGCCCATCCCTAGTTTCCTATCTTCGGAGCAGGTGGGAGGCATGTCGTTGAAAGGCCGAACGGAGTGCCAAACTTAACGTCTTTGCTCTCTTCATAACTCCAGATGGCCGACTTTCTCATTGCCGGGACTATCTCCAGGCAGTGACCGGGCTGTGCTGTGCGAAGAAAGTTCCAGTTGACAAGGTCGTTATAGGCTTTGTCCCCAATGGAAACATTCGGATCGCTAATCGCCAGCTCAAGAAGTTGTTGCAAAGTAGCATTCGACATCGAGGTCTCTGCTTTGCGAAGTCCCGCTCCCATCGAAAGGTGTTCGAGCCATTGCAGTCCTTCAAGGCGTTCGCGAGCGGTCTTACTCTGGAGAAGTTTCTGAGCGCGGGAGAGTAATGCTTCGCCGCAGGCGGGAGTGGCATGGCATGCATCAGAGGTTGTTAGGCGCCTGGCGGCAACATCACGAATCCAGGGAATCGGATCTTTCAGCGCGGCTACGAAAGGTTCGAAACTAGTACCAGCAGCAGTGCCCTCGATGTCCAAAAAATGCTGGAGCTCTACGAAGGTTTTTCCCTGGCCGGGAACGCTGAGGTCAATGGCTCCACTGATCCAAGCGCGATTGCTCTGACCGTAAACATGGGTGTCGTATCCGATCAGATAGCGGTTGCCAACTTTCGGTTCGGTTCGATCAAAAGTAGTGCCTCGGTGTGTGTTAATGCTGAACTTTCCGTCTTCAGGCGGCGGAGTCCAGTGAGATTCGACATAGATGTGCGTCTTTTCGGGGGTTCCACGCAGCATCTGTTCCAGTTCGAGACCGACCAATAAATAAGGAGAACCGGGCTGCGACTCAACTGAAGTAATCCTCGCGATGGCGATTAAGAAAGTCGGCTCTGCAAGGGGAATCGAAATCTCTGGTGCGACATACTCGGAATCGTTTTTGTAAAGTTCGTCGTCGGCCGCTCTACGCGAGTCCTGAATTGCTTTAACTTCCTCGGCAGGCATGCCGTGGAAGACTTTGGACTGCGAAGTAGTAACTTGCTGTGCGAGTAACAGGGAAGATGCCAGAACACTGCTGACAGCGGCGAGAGTGCCGAGCTGGCGATGCATGGGCGCCCAGAAAGTCTTCAGGATACTCCTCTTCGTGAAAAAGGAACATGCCGAATGCCGCATCCTTTGCGATTTTTAAAGGGCGCGCGATTTAGTTGGCCTAAATATTTAGCCTTTCCTCAAACCCTGCCAACAACCGGGCACCCAGCTTTTGAAATGGAGCACAAGAACCGAAACGGGAAAGGCTGCGCCGCCCATCCAAAATACCGAAATGGGAAATGGTGGGCCACCCGTCGTTTTTCAAAACTAGCCTTCGCGTCTGCATCGCGGCATCGTTATTCCGATGCACAACACGTTTGCTGCGCGGGGAACCCTTGAGTGAATCCTATGCGGCGGCTTGCCAATTACTCCTTGTCCGCCGCTTTGGATTTTTTCCTGAGCTTGGTTCCCAGGGCAAGATCGGCCAATTCGAGGTAACGGTTGTTCACGGTTGCCGAGGCATCGTACAGGATGGTTGGCGAGTGATGCCGGTGCCTGCGGAGCAGGTCATAGTCAATCCACAAACCCAGGTCATCGTCAGTGCCGGGCCTGGCAATAGACCGCGCCGGCCGCGCTTTGCGCTTCTGCACGTTTCCTGGCATCGCAGACCCGCCTGAATTGTGGAAGAGGAGAACTGCGGAGAGCGTACACCCGCCTTCGGTAAACTCGTGCGCCGAATTGCGCCCAACGCAATTTCAACCTGACGCGCCGCCGGGCCAGGGACGGTAGAGACAGAAAGCCCTCCAGGGGCGCTCGTCCTTGCGGGCAAGGTCACGCAGCCTGGAGGGCACGTCCGCAGGACCGGTACTGGCCGTCTCCTACGGTTGCGAATTGCAAGTAGTTTGCAATTACTTCAGCGACGTTGGAAGCGCCAAGCTGCGCCCGGGTGTCCCCAGGAGAGATCCTGCAGCTTTAGAGCAGCCAGACACTCTCGTCATTGGCCGTTCGAGGCTACGTCCATTCCAGACCGCAGTTTTGGCATTTGCGATTCGGCAGGAGCGCGACGCTGGCGTTTAAGTCGAGGGCGCATTTGGGACAGTGGCTCAGCACTTTTTCAAATCCTCCCCGGACCCGCTTGGCGCAGCGCTTGCAATCCTGGTCGAGGTTAAATGTGCCGCCTCGCTTCCATCGCGATCCTCCGGCCTTCACTCCGCAAACTGTGCGGCCTTCGGATCCGAGCAAATGGTAAGTACTCTTGCTCGGCAATGCATAGCGGACAACAGACAATCCTGCTCGGCTCAGTTTCGTCTCTACGCGAGGCACGGTTGCGTCACGCCCTTTCCATCTCGACCCACGAAGGTCACAGAAGGTGTCTGGTTCCCAAATTGGAGCGAAAAGTGAGCGCTATAATCGCAATGTCGGGGCGGAAAGGCAAGAGTAAAACGGTTTACCGCCGTAAAACGGCGCCAAAAACCAGCCATTCTCCGACTCAGGTATGATGGTGTAATGTCAATGAAACAACGATGCCCCGTCTGCAAAGGCCGCTGCACCGACGGTAATGGCCGTGCCTGTCAGGCCTGTCAGGGCAAGGGCGAAGTGGAATCGCAACCAATCTTCAGCATTAGCATTGGTTCCAAACAAGGTCCGGTAGCAACCAAAGGGCGTCATTCTTAGCAGTTTACGCCGGTCAATTAACGCGGCTGAACAACGTGGTTCGGGATTTTGGCCTCAGCATGACAGTTCATCATTGAAGGCCGTCTGCCGCGCCTAAGCTATTTCCCCGAGTAACTCACGCGCCAGATCGATTCCGATCCGTCGTCGCTTACGAGCAACGCTCCATCCGGAGCCACTGCGATTCCCACCGGGCGTCCCCAGACGTCGCCGTTTGGAGTTACGAAGCCGGTGAGGAAGTCTTCGTATTCTCCGCTGGCGTGTCCGGTCTGGTGCAACGGCACGTGGATGACTTCGTAACCGGAGCGTAATTTGCGGTTCCAGGAGCCGTGTTCGGAGGCAAAGATGTCGCCGCGGTACATGGCCGGAAACTGCTTGCCTTCGTAGAAGACCATCTCCAGAGAGGCATTATGTGGTTGCACGAGAACGTCGGGGACAATCACTTTGTCCTTCAACTCGGGATGCTTGCCCTTACGCCGAGGATCCTGGTGGCCGCCGATGTAGTACCACGGCCAGCCGTAGAAGCCTCCGTCCTGAATGTGTGTGATGTATTCCGGTGGAAGATCGTCTCCGATATTATCGCGCTCGTTCACTGAGCCCCACAGCTCTCCCGTTTTGGGATCTACGGCGATGCCTACGGCGTTGCGAATGCCGGAGGCGAAGACCCGGTGTCCCGATCCGTCGGGATTGAACTCGAGCACGTCGGCGCGCTCGAATTCCACGGGATTGTTGTCGGTATCGTCCACATTGGAGTGCGAACCGACTGAGACGTACATCTTCTTGCTGTCTCCCGAAAAGGCAATGTCGCGGGTCCAGTGCCCGCCTCCGCGCAGGCGGCCGCCGCCGGGCAGATCGGCGATTTTTTGCGGGGCGCCGCGAGCTTTCAAATCGCCATTGCTGTAGGGAAAGCGAACCACGGAATCCGTGTTCCCGATGTAGATCCACTGCGGATTCGGTCCGACCGGGTAGAACGCTATTCCGAAGGGCTTGTTCAGACCGGTCGCAAATGTCTCCGTGTGCTCCGCTTTCCCATCTTTCCCGATGCCGCGGAATACCTTGATCACTCCCGGATCGCTCTCAGCCAGAAAAAGGTCGCCGTTGGGAGCGGTGCGGATCTCGCGCGGGTTCTCCAGGCCGCTTGCATAGAGTTCGACTTTGAACCCGGCGGGAGCCTTGGGCCAGGCGTCCTTCGGACGTGAAACCAGGCGCGGACCGTTGTCGACTGCCGTCGTGGCATAGGGCTCAGGGAGATCGGCAACGGTGATCTTGTGCATCACGCCGGGAGCTTGAGTGCGGTAGTCGCTGAACGTCGTTGGCTTCTGCGTTTGAGCGCCGAAGAAGTGAGCTATCGTGAACACAGCGGCGAAAGCGGCAAAGATGGTCAGGAGTTTCGGCTTTTTCATAGCTTCATCTTGGTTAACGATAGCAGGACGCCAGAAGATAGGAGCTTGAGCGTTTTACTCAGAAAAATGGCCCCGCAGCGCGGAGCCCTAATTGAAGGAGACAAGCTTAGTGTAAAGAGGCTGAGGGAGACTCAGCGTGTGTCCAGTGAGAGGCTCGATTCCAAGCATGCGATTTCTCGCAATCGAGAGCTGGCGTGTGTTGGCGGATAGATCAGTAGAAATCTGAGCAGCTCAGGTAGAAGGCACAATTCCTGCATACCATCTTGCAGCGCGAATCCTCCAGGCGCGAAGAACAGTTGGGGCAATAAGCTGCGGCGTTGGAATCCTCTTGCCTGGGAGCAGGAACCTCGGTCAGCGTGTCGCTAGAATTCACGTCCACACTATAGCGTGAATTCACCAGGATCTAGTGCCGAAGAAAGCTAAGGATAGATCGCAGGCGAAACAGATTTCACTGATATTTCGCTGTTCTTCACTGTTCCTAAATCGACTTTTGCGGGTTTTTCCCCAGTGCCCGGATCTACTGAGTTCCCTTCCAGAGCGATTCCAGCGCGTGGCGGTAGAAGCGGCTGCATGGAAGTTCCTTGCCGTTGCGCAGTGAGACCATGAACTCACCGTTATTGCATGGCTGCAGCTCCTTGATCTTGCTGACATTCACGATAAAAGAACGGTGGATGCGAATGAACTGCGACGAATCGAGCTTGTCCGCCATCCGGCCGATCGACTCGCGGAATAGATAAGCATTCTTTCCGGCAACATGCAGTCGGACGTAGTTTGCTGCTGCCTCGATCCAGTCGATTTCATCCATCTGAATGAAGACCACACGTCCCCCGGACTTGATAATCAGCCGGTTCTCGGCGTGGGGCTTCCGCGCGGCAGAAAGTAAATTGGCGAGATTGTCGTTCAGCGCGCCCTTGGCCGACTTCATCATTTCGCCTTTTGCGCGTTCCAGCGCGCGATGCAGGCGCTCCTGATCGAATGGCTTCAGCAGATAGTCGAGCGCTTGCGCCTCAAAAGCCTGGAGAGCATAGCTGTCGTACGCGGTGGTGAAGATCACGATCGGCATCTCGCCCGGGATGCTGCGAACGATATCGAATCCGTTGCCGCCCTCGAGTTCAATATCAAGCAAGAGCACGTCCGGATGATGGCTTCGCACCGCATTCAGCGTATCTTCAACGCCGGTGCACTCGGCCACGACCTGAACGTCTGACTCCCTCTCCAGCAGGACGCGCAGTTTTTCGCGCGATAGGGGTTCATCGTCTGCAATGACGGCTCGCATCTTGGGGGCGAGTATCATATTGATCTGGCCCTCCGCAGTACTTGGCATCCCCACGACAGCCCTCCCTTGCCGGCATGCGCACCGGCAATCATCACTGTTATGAATCAGTGCAAGTTACTAGCCTCTCACTTAGCAGGAGCTAAGCCTTGGACGGAGCAGGATGGATTTCGTCCCTAGGTTGGGATAAGTTGTTGGGATTCAGGTACAGTCTTCGACGGGGAGTGATAGCGCGTTATCCAAGCACGCTACAAGTTCCCAATAGTGCACCAGTTCGTCGAAAGTACATGGCATTTCTTGCGACGGAATTGGCTTTTCGTGGAAAACCATTGTCCATAGCTGGAGTATGAATGTTCAGGAATGAACAGTGTTCCGGTATCGCCGCGTTAGCTGATAGAAATTGGCGCTGATTCCAACTGAGCGTCGACACGTTCAGCATCAGCTCGCTACAGATAACTTAGCCACCAACTCCGCTTTCTCTGCTTAAGAGCCGCGAACCGCGCGCACGGTACATAGAGCAGAGCGACGATCAGAATCCACATCGCATAGATCATCGGCAGACCATGGCCGTATCCAGCCGGCAGCCGGTTCATCCAGAATGCACCGTGCAACAACCATTGCACAGGTTGGTGGAACGCAAGAGCCAGGATTATCGCGAGCACATGAATCGCATATAGATGCAGAACGTAAAAGAACAACGGCACGCGACCAAATATCAAAAGTGGACGCAGGATCTTCTCTATAGTCGAGCCAGGCCGGACTCGATCGAGATAGGCCAAAAAAATCAGCGATGGACCGAGAGTCATGAGCAGGAATTGCAATGAAGGCGGGTACTTTTCTACGTCGAGAAATGCCACAAGTGTCATCGCCCAACTCGCCTGCGAATGCCACGCTCCAGCACTATTGAACGCCACGTCTGCGGTTGGATTTCCGTAGGCATTGAAGGCGCGCAGGCAAACAAACAGTAGAGTCGCCACAAGGCCCAATCGTAACGTAAGGCGCCGGCGATTCTCTCCTGAACGCAGCAACACTCTTCCGAACACGTAGCCGAGAGCCATCACCGCAGCCCAGGGCAGTATGGGGAATAACACAAAGAATTCAGTATGCGGAACTGTGCACGTTCGGTGCAGCAGGGACCACAGTGGCGCGAAAGAGCCAAGGCTCTGCAATTTGACTCCATCGGTTAAATCGTGTGCCCCGACCACCAGCAATCCGAACGCGAGGATCACTGGCTCAGGCAGCCATACCAATACGCCCAGGATGATCATGGCGCATCCCAGTGACCAGATCACTCCGCCGAAATGCCAAGGCACAAATGTCCACGCGTACTCGATGACTGTAAATTCGAGAACAATGAGCCACACACCGCGCGTCCACAAGAACGTAGCTACTCTTCCTGTTGTTCCGGATTTGGATCGCAGAAGATAGGCGCCTGTTCCTGCGAGAAAGAAGAATAGGGGAGCGCAAAAATGTGTGATCCAACGAGTAAAGAAGAGCGCTGGATAACTGCGCGCAAGATCCTCTGGTTGGAAGCGCAGATAAGTCAGGTAATCACGCGTGTGATCAAGGGCCATCACGACCATCACAAGTCCGCGCAACACATCAACTGACCAAATTCGTGACGATTCTGAGGGCTCCAAAGCGGCCACTGGCTTCACCGTGAATTCCGGCGCGGTTCTGACGGTCTCGGCCATCTGTGCACCTCAATCGCGATGTCCCTCGATCGCGAGTTCAAAATAAGAGAGGGACTATGAATACTCTGCTTAAGACTTCAATACCACAAAAAAGAAAGCGGTGAGGACTAGCCTCACCGCCGCCGACCGACGTACCGACGTCTAGAAGATAACCTTCGCGCCGACCTCGATCCTCCTGCGATCGATTCCGGAGAAGATCGAGTTAGCTTGTGGCGGGCTGCCACCATTGCTGTTGAAGAAGGTGTTCCCGAATGAAGCGTTCTGATCGGCGAAGTTTCCGTTCCGGATTTGCGGATCGGGTACCCCACGATACTGACGATTCATCACGTTGTAAGCGACTCCTCGCAATTGGACCGTGAATCTCTCTGTAAGCTTCATGTCTTTTAAGAGAGACAGGTTCAACTGGTTGATGGTGTCGCCGCGCACGGTGTTGCGGGCTGCTCCTCCAAAAGGCGTTCCGAGTACTCTGGCAGCGTTGTTGTCATTGAGAATCCAATGCACGGCGCTACCGCTGATCGGAGCTCCAGTGAAGAAGTTTGTCAGCTGCAAGTTGTTATCATATGCGCCCACTGTATCGACCGGCGCATTTGGATTTGCGAGGATCGGCCGGCAGGGCGAATTCGCCGTGCTGAACGTTCCCGTTGGATCGCAAAGAGTCGTGCCGGCTCCCAGTCCGCGAGCCTCAACCGGCGTGTAGGGTTGACCGCTGGTGAAACGATAAGCTGGATTCACCTGCCATCCACCCAACACTCTGCCCATGATTCCTCCTCGATCCTTAAAGAACGGAAGATCGTAAAGAATGTAGAGCGAGAACACGTGCGGATAGTCGAGACCGCTGGTCCCGCGCTCTCCTCCGGTGATGTTGAATGGGTTCTGCGGATAAGCGAGCGTGCTTCCTCCACCCAGGCTATTAAATACTTCGCTGGAAGTATCAATGGTGTGGCTGAAGGTGTAGCTCACTCCTGCCGTCATGCCACGGAAGCCCTGCACATCGAGACGGGACTGCAGTCCGTTGTAGTAGGACATACCGATGTTGTTACGCGAGAGAACGCGAGTCTGATTGCAGTTCGCGTAGCCAGCTGAGAAGCCTGGCGCTCCCGGAGTAGCACAAGGGGTGAAGTTGGAAGGGATAAACTTTCCAAATCCGGCAGCAATGAGCGCGTTCAGCGCTGGATTCGTATTCACGTCCTGGAATAGTCCTACGCCGCGGTTTCCAACATACCGGAGTTCGCCCACGATGCGAGAACCAAGTTGGCGCTGCACACCGAGGTTCCACTGTTCGGCATATGGATTGTGCAGGTTCGGCGCCACCAACGTTTGCTTGCGTGTGCCTGGATCTACGCCTCGCGGAATCAATGCCAAATCGCTAGATCGAACATCGGCGCCGTTTCCCGAAGCGGGCAAGCAATTTGGACAATTCGAAACCTGACCGAGGTTTACGAATGGCGCGCCTCCAGCGACGTTTGTAAAGAGGTTGTAGAACTCCGGATTGTAGGCAATTCTGAAACCGCCGCGAATGACGGTTGCGTTGTTACCCCACCATCCGCCGCTTGGAGAATACGCGAATCCCACAACCGGTGCGAAGTTCTTGTTCGCGATAGGAATCGCAGGCAAAGTCGTCCGCGACAATGGCAACGATGTGTTCCAAAATGCCGTCGCCGGATTGCTCTCGCGCTGCACCGTAATGTCGTGCAGCAGATTCACGGCTTGTGAGCCTATTTCGTACCTCAATCCGAGAGTCAAAGTGAGATTGCTTCGAGCTTTCCAATCATCCTGCAAGTAGAAGGCGCCATCATTCTCCTCGAAGTTGATTTGCGGGGGCCCATCTGCAAACAGGAACTGCGCTGCAGTGTTGCTAATGAAATCGCTAGTCTGTCCGGGTGCACACGCTGCTAGGCAAGAGAACGTAAATGTCCCGGCTGAATTGGGCAGGAAGAAATTTGGCTGACGCTGGCGCTGGAACTCGCCTCCGAACTTCAAAGCATGCGCTCCAACTTGTCGGATGGCGTTGTCCTGGACCTGATAATTGATTACATCGCGTCCCTGCGGGAACCCGCTTACCTCTCCAAATCCCAGGGTGTTGTCATTGAAATTAACGAAGGTGGGGCATTTGGCGAAGTTGGTGCGGCTGCAGTCGGGGAACCCCCCGTTTTCGAAGCCCACAGTCGTTGTGAAGTAACTGAAGCGAGCCTGGTTGAGGAACATCGGAGAAAAAGTATGCGACCAATCAACTCCTACTGAGTGAGTGCGGCTCGGTTCGTCAATAAACTGTCCAGCCGCCAATCCGGCAAGGCCATTTATTGAGACGTTCGTGAATAACTGTTTCTGGTAGTAATACCGCCCAAAGATTTTGTCGTTTTGGGAAAGCTGGTAATCGATGCGCCCGCTGCCTTCATAGTCATTGGCAATGGCATCGAGGTTGCGAGTTACCGTGGCAAACTCGATCGGCCTTCCATTCACCGTCACGATCTGCGGCGCTCCCAGAGTGAGCGTTCCTTTTGTCACCGCAAGGGGTCCGACCGCCTTCAACGCCGCAACCGCAGGGTTGTTCGGAAACGCGGCTGCGAGCTGCGCAAGTCCGTTTTGAGTAGGAGTAAGCTGGCCGCCTGACGACGCTAGCGTTGGGCCCGTGCGGATTTTCTCCAGGTTTGTTGAGCCGAAAAACCAGAGTCGATCTTTCAAAATTGGACCTTGTACTGTGCCGCCGAAGCGGTTATCCACGTTCCGCGGAACAACCGGCTCAGTGCAGGAGCTCGCAAAGGCTGTCGCAGTTCCCTTGGCAACTCCCTTTGGACAAATGCCGAACAGTGGCGATTTGTCCTGGTTCGCCAGCGAGTCACCCCAATTCCCGTTGTAGATCTCGAAGGCCGAACCGTGGTAGTTGTTGGTCCCGGATTTGGTGACATAATTCACCACGGTTCCGGTGTTGCGTCCATACTCCGCACTGTAGTTCGTCAGCACCTGGATTTCGGCGACGGCGTCTTGATTGCCGAAGAAAACCACGGGGCCGCCGATGGAAGTATCGTTGTTGCTCTGTCCGTCGAGCTGAAAGTTGTTGTCGCGAGCTCGCTGACCGTTCGCGGCGAACTGTGCTCCACCTTGATTGCTGAAGCCGGAGTCGCCAGCCGGGACAACGCCCGGCGTGAACAGAGTGACGATGTCGAGTCCATTTCCTACAGGCAAATCCGCAAGCTTTTTCGTCTCGAATGATTCGCCAATCTGCATCGTGTCAGTCTGCAGAATGGGGGCGGTCCCTTCGACAGTTATAGATTCCTGGGTCGAGGCGATTCCCAAGATCTGCACGCCCAACGAGGAGGCGCGTCCGGCGCTCGTTCCCACATTGGTCACCTGCTTCTTGCTGAATCCGGAAGCCTCGATGGCTACGTTGTAAGTACCCACAGGCAATCCTCGCAGTTCGAATGAGCCGGTGGCATCGGTGGTCGCATTGAAAGAGGTATTGGTGCCGTTCTCGATGGCGGTCACTCTAGCCCCTGGGATCACCTGCTGCTGCTGATCTTGCACGGTACCGGTAATCGAACCGGTCGTGATTCCTTGTCCCACTAGCATTGGGACGAGCAGCAGGAAACTTGTGAGCAGCATGAGGGTGCTCATGCAAGGCGCAAACACTTTTGACAGTCTGAAACTCATCTTGATTCACATCTCCTGACGCTTTGCGTTTTACTCTGGAACAATGAGTGCACGTGGGCTTCCTAAAACGGTACTATTTGAGTACAAGATGACCGAAATCAGCTTCCCAGTGACGAATGCCAGTTTCGTAGTGATGAAACTACTGATTTGTGTCACGAACTTACTGGTACTGAATACCCAATACAACAGCTTGGTATCAGTTGACGGTGGGTGAGTATGGATTTCTGGAGGAGATAGACGCAAACTACTAATTCATGGAGGCTGTTGATGATTAGAAACAATCCGCGAGGCACGAAAAAGGGAGCCGCAGGGGCGGCTCCCTAAGAATTAATTAAAGAACAGCTAGGGATCAGAAGTGCAATCGGAGAGCGAATTGTCCAAAGCGGCGCTCATCGTGATTGCCGCCGGTCGCTAGCGTTCCGAGTCCGCCTTTCTTCGCCAGCACCTGGATGGGTGCGCCGGTAGCGAAGTTGGGTACATCGAGATTCGCGCCGTTCACGAAGAAGTTGTGATGGTTGAGAATGTTGAATCCCTCGGCTCGGAATTCCAGACTCATACGTTCGCCGATGCGGAAGTTCTTGGCTGCCGAGAGATCGAACGACCACGCACCAGGACCACGAAACGCATTGCGATGAGTCATAGTCACGGGATATGGACCAAAATCCGAGAACCCGATTGTCGGATTGAATACCGTAGTATTCGCTGCCGGCAAATTGAGCATGTTGAAGCTGTCCACGCCAACGCTGATTGGAGTTCCCGTCGAATAACCAGTGATCGATGCGCCGGGAACGTATCGCGGCCACCCGTATCCACCTCCCGCGTTCGCAGAATTTGTGCTGTCGAAGACGCCAAACGGAGTTCCGGTGCGCGCGGTGAAGATGCTCGTAAAGGTATAGCCACCAAGCAATAGATGAGACCAGCCACCCGATTGCTTGAACCATGGCGTTTCATAAATCGGCGAAACCACCACGCGATGGCGGATGTCGTAATCCGAATTTCCGCGATCCAGCCCAGGGTTGCGTGGATCCAGATATCCCAAATTCCCAATTCCGCCCGAAGCTCCCTGGAGGTTATCGGCGAAGGTCGAGCTTAGATCGTCGATCGAATGTGCAAAGGTATAGTTGGCGACCATACTCAAGCCGGACTTCCAGATGTCCTGCATCTGGAATCGGAAATTGAGCCCATGATAGTAAGAGTCGCCATTGCTTCCGCGGTTGTTGATGCCGGTATATTGCGGGTTCACGCGAGTGAGGAATGTTCCGTTGAACGGTTGTCCAAGGTACGCCTGTCCCGAGCCAAGCGTATTGATGTTCTTGATGTCGTATAGGTGGATTCCGCGCGCGCCGCTGTACTCCATAGCGACCAACGAACTCGCTCCCACTCTGCGCTCCAGCGCCATGCTGTAGAACTGAGTCTGAGCAGTTCGAATGTCCTGATCCACATTCCTCAAGCTGGCTGGAGGCAGCGGAATCGTAGCTCCCCCTCCGCCCGAAACCGGACCAAGAGGGTCGAGACTCACGAACAACGGAATGCCTCCTCCGGTCTGGAGGTTGATGGTTGAGTTATTCGGCGGATTCTGGATCACATTGAAAGTGACATTGCCGAAATTCCGCTCATAGCTGATGCCATACCCACCGCGCAGACTTGTCGTGCCTGTTCCAAACACATCCCAGGCAAATCCGACTCGAGGAGCAAGCGTTCCGTAACTTGGATTCCACAGGGCATGAATCGGACTGTTCGGAACCGTAAACACAGCGCCGTTCGCTACCTTCTCAAAGAAGTTCGATCCGCTTCCTCGATAGAAGTTGGAATCAAGTTCCGGATGATTGTTGTGTTGCACTCCGTAGTACTCATAGCGCAATCCATAGTTGAGTGTGAGTCGCGGACTCCACTTGTAGCTATCTTGCGCGTACCCAGCCCAGTCCCGATAACGGAAACTGCGAGCAAAGTTGGGTTGCGTTAGAGGAGGATTCAGACTGCAAGCGGGAGTCACCACCAGCGCGTTCGTGTTCGTATTCCGTACGCAGGGAAATTTGCCCTGAGGGAATACCGCCTTCGTATATTGCACGAGGTTGCCGTTGATGAGATTGTCGAGCCCTTGTGAAGCGTTAGCGCCGAGTACTTCAGTGGCCTGGGCAAAGGCCCCGAATGCGCGGTTCACCTGCTGATAGCTATATTGCCCGCCGAAGCGCATGGTGTGATTTCCCTTCACCCATGAGAGATCCTCATTCGCTTGAATCACGTTCTGCGGTCCTCCGAACGGGAGTCCTCCCGCTCCAGGCGTGAGACTGAAGAACCCAGGCAGATTCACCGGCTGATTCGCGATCGTGGGCGCTCCATCGAGGTAGAGCGTGGGGATATTGGCAAAGGCCTTATCGAAGCTCTGATTCAGCCGCTCTCGCGCGTAGCTGATCTTGCTGCTCGACAGCAGTGCGGAAGAAAAGGTGTGATTGATGGAGTAAAGCGCCGAGTTCGCAAAACTAGCCTGGCCTACGTTGAAGTCGGTGTACGGACTGTTGAAAATGACACCAGGAAAATCGCTCTCGTCATAGAGTGCATAGCGGAAAAACATCTGCGTGGCTTCAGTCGGATTGAAGTCGAGCCTGCCGATGATGTCCTTCGTGTTTTGCGGATTACCGCCTCCGGCGTCGGCCGGTGCGCTGTAATTCACTAAGCCGAATGCGGGAGTGTTCCCTGGTACATGCGTCGCAAACGCGCCAGTATCTCCCGTAGCTGCAACCACCTGTGCCGCACTGAGCGTGCTGCCGAACGGGCGCACGTTCTTCCCTGCTCCCTGGAAGTACTGCTGAACATTCGGAGCGGTAAAGGAAATCAGCTGCGGTGTTGGAACAAGTGCGTTCAGACTGGCAGCGCTGCGAACGCGAATCCATTCCGTGATCTGAGAGAAGAACAGCTTGTTCTTGATGACTGGGCCAGTGACAACGTACCCGAACTGGTTGCGCGTGTAGCTCCCTTTTGGAATGGAACCGTTACCGCTTGCAATTGAGGCAAGGTTGTTGGCGGCGTTGTCATACGTGCGCGCCGTCAGCGCTGACACGCGATTAAACTCCCACGCCGAGCCATGGAAGGAATTTCCCCCTGACTTAGTAGTTAGATTCACCACTCCGCCGGAGGCGCGGCCGTATTGCGCGTCGAAGTTGCTCGTCAAAATCCGATATTCTTGAACGGCATCTTGTGGAACGATCTGCGCCGCGCCGGTGGCGAACAGATCGCCGTTCTCGACGCCGTCAAGCAATATCTCGGTGCCGGAGGAACGCTGTCCATTGATCGAGTATCCAACGCCCCGATCGGTCATACTCTGCCCAGCGTTTTGACCAGCCTGCACTGTTCCCACACCAGTGCGATCGCCGGCGCTCACGTTCCCGGACAGCATCACGAAGTCGTATGGATTTCGCGTGAGGCTCGGGAGCTGTGATAACTGCTGAGAGCTGATTACCTGTGAGAGCTCTTGTGACTGCGTATTGACCTCGATCGCCGGGTTTGTTGCGACGACCTCAACGGTGGTCGAGGCGGAAACTCCCAGCGTGGCATCCAGTGTTGCGTTGCCTCCAACGGCCACGGTTACGTCTTGTTTAAACGGTGCGAAATTCCCGCTGTTAATCGTGACTTCGTACTCTCCAGGCTGCAAACCGGTAACGGTGTAGGTTCCCGACGAGCCACTTTGAACGGTCCTCCGCGCCTGGGTTCCCAGACTCACCACTGTTACAGTCGCATTAGGAACTACAGCCCCCGAAGAATCCCGCACAGTGCCTGTGATGTTCCCAGTTTGAACCTGAGCAATCAGCAACGTGCACCCAAATAGCATTACTGCCAGTAGACCTGTAATTTTGCGGTGCATCTCTCCTCCAGAACGCAAGTGCGTTCGTCTCCCACCGATGCATGCGGCGAGCCAGCCCATACCGTTCCTTAGTCTGTTAGGTACGAAATTGCATCCTTCGATAACGAGTCGGACCGGGTTGGATAGGGGCAGTTGGTTTCAACTGAGCAAACTGCGCCTTGAATGGGCGCGCTGGCTACAGAATCTGGAATAGTCGGCCCAAGCTGTCTCCAGAAAGAGGGATTCTTCGGCCGGCAGGCGCCGGTTCACCGGTCTTTTGAAAATTTCTGGAATGCAGTTACGTCACACAGCTGTATGCGAGGGACGAATACCGAGCTTTTCGGGACTATTCGACGAGGAAGCCTATTCTCCGGAAGATAGCGGAGACTAAGATTACAATTCTGTGACTCACATGCGAGGACTCACCGAGTCCAATCTGATCGAGTCCCAGCAGGGATCTCGAATGAGAGAAAGATGATCGAGTCCAGCCAGAAAGCTGAAAGTCAGATGCAGGGTTACCCGGGCAAGAACGGCCGAGGAATCTTCGTCATTCCCGTGGCCTATCTGTTCGCAATCATGACAGGCCTTGCATTGCTGCTTGCCTGGCAAGCGCACCAGGTAATGAAGCAGTGGAACCGTCCGAACAACTACTTCAGCGAACAGGCCGCTAATCAACTGATCGATTTTTACGTGTGGAGCTTCATCGCGCTCGCCATTTGGCAGTATATGCGCGTGTTCTCGCTTCAGGGTCCGCTGTGGAAGCGCGACTTAGCGGTACATATCGGCATCGCAGTCGTCACCGCTCCCCTGGCGACATTGCTCTATATCGGTGGCGTCGCAATCGCGAAATTAGGAATACGCGACATGAGTGTGAAGGCGCGCTTGCAATACAACTTGCGTGGTGAATTTGGCCAGAACATCATTGAATACCTTACGATCCTGGCCGTGCTTGCCTCAGTTGAATACTATCGGCGACATCGCGATGACCAGCGCGAAAAGCTCCAGCTGCAGCACGCTCTCACAGAATCGAAGCTTCAGGCCTTGCGTGCGCAGTTGAACCCTCACTTTCTGTTCAATGCCATGAATTCGGTCTCGTGCCTTCTCCATCGGGACACGGCCGCAGCCGACCAGATGCTCTCGCGCGTAGCCAACCTGCTTCGGCTCACATTAGCTCGTGACGACAGTCGGGAAATCGGTCTGCTTGAGGAAGTGGAGCTTGCGGAGGAATACCTCGAAATCCAGAAGATTCGATTTGGTTCCAGAATGAAGCTGGAGATCGATATCGACGACGACGTCTTAGAAGCGCGCGTTCCGAATATGCTCTTGCAGCCTCTGGTTGAGAATGCGTGCGTGCACGGGGTGGCTCGCACTCGGGGCGACTGCCGGGTGGAACTCCGCGCGAAGGCCGAAAGTGAAGATCTTGTCATCTCGATTTATAACGATGGACCCTCGGTTCGTCCCGATTGGAAGGCTCACGGCGGCATTGGGATGAGAAACACGATGGAACGCCTCTCACTGCTCTACAAGGGAAGTGCAAAAATGGAACTTGGAAATTTCCGGGAAGGGGTGAGGCTTGTAGTCCGCATTCCCCTGCTGACAACTCCTGCCAGCGTCGAGATAGTTGATCCCATTCTTCCCACGTCGCCTGCGCAATCTGCCAGCCTCATGTAGTCCGTCCGCGAATACCGCACCGTTTCGCGCATTGAACATCACCGTTCCCATACTACTAATCACAACTTGACTATCGAAATAACTGGGTCCGCGTCATTCTCGCGAGGCCCATTATGCAACGCAGTTTGGTTTCGGCTCTGCTTTTACTTGGTTCATCGATCTTCTCTCTCGCATCCGATTCGGAGGTTCGCAGTTGTCATGTTCAAGTTGTAATGTCCAGCGGCGCCGTTCCCGCAAAGCTAAAGCTACAGATTTTTGACGGGAACCGTCGTATTCGTGAGGTTCGAGTCCCGGAGACGGGTTCCACCACCATTACAGACCTCGTACCCGGTGACTATCGGATGCAAACCGGCGGTGTAGATACAAACTTCCTCACCGCTGGACCTCTGCACGTCCCATCTTCCGGTCCTTGCGAACTCGGTTTCACAATCGTTGGTCGAGCGGACTCGCACAACACTCTGGCAGACGACGATGTTGAAGTTGAGGACCTACGAATCTCCTCTCGCGTAAGGTCTTTGTTCCAAAGCGCCTTCGCCGAGTTCGAGCGCGGCGAATTGCAAAAGGCGAGGGACTCATTCATAGAAGTGACGAAACTTGCTCCCAGATTGTCACGTGCCTACAACATCCTCGGAGTCATTTGCAATCAACTGGAGGATCACCGTAGCGGACGCCAGTACCTTGAAAAGGCCCTGGAGCTGAATCCTCACAGCAAGCCTGCGCTGATGAATTTGGCCAAACTCTCGATCGTGGAACGGCGATTCGACGAGGCTCTGATGATTTTGGAACGATACCGAATCGGGACTCCTGATATCGCAGACCTTCACGCAATGGAAGCGGAAGCCTTTCTGAAGCTCGGCAAATACAATGAGGCCATCCGCGAGGCCAAGGCCTCTCACGCACTGTCCCATACAAACTGGGCGACAGTGCACGTGATCGCCGCGGAATCATTCGCAGCATTACACCAGCCGGACTATGCAGTATCCGAGTACCGACAATTCATCGCAGAGTGCAACCAACAACCAATGCGGGAACAGGCGACACGGAGAATCAGCGAGCTGACCTCGGTGGCGCTACAGCAGCCAAGCACGCCTGTGCCGATGAACTCGTTGCTGTCGCGCTAGCTCGCATTTCTTTTGCTAAAGTCCAGGGGCATGGATTGATCAGTCTCGATTTCAGGGGTCTGGAACACGCCAAGATGCTGTGGAGCTCTCGAATGATTTAAGGCGTCAACTCTCACCCTTTCCGATCGCGCCCGCCTGTAGCGGGAATCGGGCGACGGAGCGGAACCAAGGCGCCTTTAGTCGCGTCAGAATGGTGCGCAGCAGCCCGGGCAAAGACTTCGCTTTGAACAAACTTGACGAAGTCCTGCATCTGCCGCTGCATTTCTTCCATGCGTTCACGCATGTTCAAGATGATGGCAATGCCGGAAATATTCACGCCCAAATCGCGCGCAAGGCTAAGAATGAATTCGAGCCGCTCAATATCTTGATCGGTGTAAAGACGAGTATTGCCTTCCGTGCGCGAAGGCTTGAGCAATCCTTCACGCTCGTACAGACGGAGCGTCTGCGGATGAATGCCGTACATCTCGGCAACGGCCGAGATCATGTACGCCCCTTGTTTGCGTCGTTTCATAAAAGGAAGCTTCTGAGTTGCTGAGCTCCTGCTGCCAAGCCGAAATTCCAATCAAGAACCGGGAAGTTCGGGAGCTTAGCAGCTCAGAAGCAGCTTAGTAACTAGCTTTCCCCCACAACTCCGCCCTGGGATCTTCTGGATTCAGCTTCGCCAATTCTCGCATGACCTCCTTCGAGCGCTCGTCACGCAATTGCGGAACCACAATCTTTACTTCGACGATCTCGTCCCCGCGGGCTCCGTCTTTGGTAGCCGATGGCACGCCCTTCTCGCGCATGCGCAGCTTCTGCCCGCTCTGTGTACCCGGTGGAATCTTGAGCTGAGTGCGCCCATCGATGGTCGGCACATCGATCTTCCCTCCAAGCGATGCCTCGGTGATCGAGATGGGCACGGTCACGTGGATATCGTCTCCTTCGCGGCGAAACACCGGATGCTCTTCTATGCGGATGATAATGAACAGATCGCCAGGTGGGCCGCCCCCACGGCCGGCATTGCCTTTTCCAGCGATGCGGATGCGTTGACCACCGCGGGTTCCCGGTTTGATACGGACTTCAAGGGGTTCGGTAACGTTTATCAACCCCTGACCGTGGCAATTCGGACACTCATTCTGAATCTGCCCGGTTCCGTGACATCGCGGGCAGGGCATGTTGAACTTCATGCGACCGCTGGTCTGAGTAATGTGCCCGCTCCCTTTACATTCCGGACATGTCTGTCCTGAACCAACCGTAGCCGTTCCCTTGCAAACCGGACACACGTCCTGGCGGGTAATGCTCAAACGCAGTACGTTGCCGCGAATCGCCTGCCAGAATCCTACATTTACCTGATACTCAAGGTCGGTTCCCGGTTCGGGACCCTGCGGTTCCACGCGTCCGCCTCCGCCCGAGAAAATGCCGGAGAAAATATCGCGGAATCCGCCGCTCGATTTCTGGCTCGAACCGCCGCTCGCAAAATCGGAAAAATCAAAGCCGCCAAAATCGAACGGGACACCTTGCCCGCCGGAGCCGCGTGTATATGCCCCTCCGCCCGGGAAACCGCCTGCGCCACCTGCCCGAGCGTATGCTTCCGCCGTGGCGGGATCGATGTTGTCGGAATAGAAGCCCACCTGATCGTAGATCTTGCGCTTCTTCGGATCGCTGAGAACATCGTTGGCTTCAGAGAGCTCCTTGAACTTCTCCTCTGCCTTCTTGTCGCCAGGATTAACGTCAGGATGATATTTACGCGCAAGTTTGCGGAAGGCCTTGCGGATATCGTCCACCGACGCATTCTTTTTCACGCCGAGGATCGCGTAATAGTCTTTGGTCTGAGTAACCATTTTCAGCTTACAGGCTGTGGAGTTTAGACGCTCCGCAGCTCAATCTATTTTTCCGTAATGGGCGTGGCCTGCCAGGCGATCGCCTGCCATTGCCCGTCGCGCTTGATGAAGGTTCCGGTGTTGCGAAAAGTGCGGGTCGTCGGCTGATCGTTTTCGCTCGCACGCATGAACAGCCGAAAGTTCACAATCGCCATATCGCCATACTGATGAACTCGAAAGTCGTCTCCCTCATACTTCACGGTACTAAGAAATCCAATCGGCCATACTTTGCCGGCCGGGAGATCCATGTCCTTCTTCATGACGACTTCACCGGTGCCGCGTGTGTAGAGAATGTCATCGCCGAAGAAACGATGGTAGGCGGCCGGGTCATTCCCCGAAGCATCGCTGAGGAATTGCTGAATCAAAGCAATCAGCTCCTGCTTTGCGGGAACTGTGCCACTCTGCACTGGCACAGATGCGTTTGCTGTATAGCTATAAGACGAAGTTTTTCCACAGCCAAGCATTCCCAAAACAAGAACGATCCCGCACAGCGGGATCGTTTTCCAAGCAACGTTTTGTCCTGCACTCACTTGAGCTCCGTGAGAAGGGCCTAGCCAGCCCTTCGATCGAGATTATGCGGTGCCAACCTGCTGAATGAGAAATAATGATTCCGGCTCGTTTACCACAGCGTTGCGCACAAACTGTTCGGCGGCTTCGAGCGGAAAAAGTCCAGCAACCGGGATCAACTCAATCAGAGATCCCAACTGCTGCGCGATTTTCACCACCAAATATTGTTTCATGTCCCTGATACGGAGCATGTTGTGCTCCTGGTTCCCTTCTACTGCTACAAACCCCAAACTCGACGAATCGTTTTGGGGCTATAAAGCCTGCGTTTTGTTTGTCCCACGGTAGAGACGCAGCATGCTGCGTCTCTACTGTGCAGAATGGGATTACCCAGCCTTCTTCGGCTCCACATCGATATACTCAGCGTCGATCACGCCTTCGTCCTTCTTCTGCTCCTGGCCGGACTGAGCACCATCGCCGCTTGGAGCTGCGCCTCCGGCTTGAGCGCCGCCAGTCGGCTGGGCCGACTTGTACATCGCCTCAGCCAATTTGTGCGAAGCCGTCGTGAGCCGTTCGCGCGCCGAGTTCATCGCGGCTGCGTCGATACCTTCGAGTGCCTTTTTGGCATCGGCCAAAGCCGATTCCACATCGCTGCGCTCGCTCCCGGAGATCTTGTCACCGTGCTCCTTCAGCATCTTCTCGATCTGGTACACCATCGAGTCAAGCTGATTGCGCGCCTCGACTTCGTCGCGCTTGGCCTTGTCTTCCGAAGCATGGGCCTCGGCGTCCTTTGCCATGCGCTCGACTTCCTCTTTGCTTAGACCAGAAGAGGACGTAATGGTTATCTTCTGATCTTTGCCGGTCGCAACATCCTTCGCGTTAACG
>QIBC01000342.1 GCA_003225215.1 Acidobacteriota bacterium | reverse complement strand
ATCTGGCCGGCCGTTTGGTGATTCCCGTGGCCGTCTGTACGGCCGCCGACAAAAACTGAAGTGATTACCAACGGGCGCGTCATGCGGACTACGCGCACAACATCGGCAAGCACGCGATCATGGCCCCAGTTGTCCAGGCTTTCCTCTTTGGTTTTTGAAAAACCGTAGTCGATCACTCGCGTCCAGAACTGTTGCGTGCCGTAGTACTGGTCTGCTGCTAAAAGCTCCTCGGTGCGGACTAGTCCGAGAGCGTCGAAGTAGTCGGACGACATGACGTTTGCGCCGCCCTCTCCGCGATTCAACGTCAGGAGCGCGACGCGAGCGCCTTGGTCGCGCGACGCGTAGGTCAGCATTCCACCATCCTCATCGTCAGGATGAGCGGTCACCATCAGCAGGCTGGCACGCGTGTGCAGCTTTTGCAGACTCTGCCAAACAGCAGCCGCGCCGCGATCGAATGATATCGGCTGCGCCGTCACATCGGGCGAGGAGGTCACGGCCGTCGGGGACTGCGCTCTTGCCGATGAAGTGGAAAAGAAAAAAGGCGATATACACGCGAGGATCGCGATCACAGCGAGAAGTAGACGATTCGATCTGTATGTCATAGATCTCCTTTGCCTATTTCGTAGCAGTTGAAGCCAATGAGTTGAAGCCAATGATAGGTTTGACACGTTGCGGACGCAGACACTTAGCTGAGGACGCCAACACAACGCCTCAAAGCAACGGAATTGTACGGTTTGCCACGAGAAATGCCAAAACGTTTTGGCATAGCGTTCGCACTTACTCCGAACGATGTCTGGCACCTTAACGCTAGTTCAAAATCGCTTGCGCATGGATTGAGGAACTCGATTGCGCGAATGAGGTCTTCAACAGTCTTGACAGTGAGAATTTGTCGGGTGTTAGATGTGAGCCCACAGAAGACCGAATCGTTTCGATATTCGAGAGGTCGTTGAATGGCGACAGTCGCTCCGTCCACCTCATTCCATCACACTTGTTGCGGTTGAGAGCCGGGTTGAGAGTGACATTGCCAGGGATGAACCGTTTTGTGAAGTGCGTAGGAGGCTGCAATGCATCTTCGATTGGAAACGAAGAGACGTTTTCTCCATAGTGCTCTCAGCTTGGTGCTGTTTCTCACGGGTGCGCTCTGCACCTATGCTCAAATCGATCGTGGAGCAATCGTCGGAAGGGTGGTCGACGCTTCTGGCGCCGTGGTTCCCAGGGCGACCGTTACTGTAACCAATAAAGCGACCGGCGTCGTAGCTAACACAACGACGAACGACACCGGGGAATATCAGGTTTTGGCGCTGATCCCTGGCACTTATTCCGTACGCGTCAGCTCACAGGGATTCGACACTATTATTCGGGACAATCTCGAGCTGCATGTGCAGGATCGTCTTTCCATTGAAGTGGCACTGCGCGTTGGATCGGTCAATCAGGAGGTAGTCGTCACTGGCAGCGAGCCGTTGTTGCAAACCGAGTCGGCGGACATCGGCAATGTAGTCGACTCACGACAGATTAACGATCTTCCCCTAAACGGACGCCGCTATGCAGACCTCGCGCTCCTGGAACCGGGAGTGCAAAAGTTCTACGGAGCCGCAAATCCAGCTCCAGACCGCTTCAGCGTGAACGGAAATCTCGAGCTTCAGAACAACTTTCGATTAAATGGCATCGACAACAATTCCTGGTCGGAGAACCTTCAGGAATTCTCCGTGCAGGTAGTACAGCCGCCGCCGGACGCCGTGCAGGAATTTCGTGTGCAGACACGAACCTACTCCTCAGAGTTCGGGAACTCCGCCGGAGCTGTAATCAATACTGCGATCAAGTCCGGCACAAACGGTTATCACGGCAATCTATTTGAATACGTTCGCAATAGCATCTTCGACGCCAATTCATGGGTAAACAAACACGCAACCCCCGACAAGATCAAACCGAAAGGCCGATTTTCTCAGAATCAATTTGGGGGAACTTTCGGCGGCCCCATCATCAAGGATAAAACGTTTTTCTTTTTCGACATGCAGCGATTCACGAGCCGGCGCGCTACAACCGTTCAGAGCACCGTGCCGACTCCGCTGATGAAGCAAGGCAACTTTACGGAACTTAAGAACACACTCACTAATTCTCCGGTAGCGGGTCAATCCGGCTGTGTGGTGGGAAACATCATTCAGTCGGGGTGCATCGATCCTGTCGGAGCGAAGATCGCGGCGTTGTTTCCCAACCCGAATTCCGGACCCGCGTTCGGGACGCCCGGCAGCTGGACGGGCCTTCCAAATTATCTATTTTCCACCGTGGTACCCAATGACACGTGGTCGCTCGATGGCCGTGTCGATCACACCTTGAACCAAAAAGATCACATCACGGGCAGTTACAGCTACTACCACGTGAGCCGCCAGGATCCACCCTGGACGAGCGATCCCGTTCCGGGAAATGGGAATTTCGCCACGCAATATCGCACACACACTCAGCTTGTGTCATTGGGCTGGACACACAACCTTTCGAACAACTTCCTGAGCGATGCGCGATTTGGCTTCAACCGCGATTACGCTCACAGCGATCCAGTTGGTCTAACGCTTGGCAAGTCGCTGGCGCCCGACTTCGGTCTTAACGGCATTCCCAACACACCCAACACGGCAGGTTTGCCGCCAATCGAGATTAATGGCCTTACACGGCTAGGCACGTCGCCATGGCGTCCGCAATACCAGATCTCGCAGGCGTGGAACCTGATCGAGAATCTCAGCTGGCTCAAAGGCAGCCACAGCTTCAAGTTCGGCTACGAGTACGTCAAGCGCGGCGACAACTTCCTCGATATACGAGCTCCACAGGGAGAGCCGATGATCACCGGCATCTACACTGCCGCCAGTTCGTTTGGCTTGCCCGACTTTCTGTTAGGCGACGTAGACGCGACACACTTCACCACCCCTCTCGTCGTCCACTACTTCCAACCCGGACACTCGTTCTATGCCATGGACACGTGGCGAGCGACTTCCAAGCTGAACCTCACCTATGGCGTGCGCTATGAACTGTTTGCTCCCATCATGAGCCGCGACAACCTGGTCTCCAACTTCACTTCGGCGAATGGTGGAGGTATCGTCAGCGCCCCGGGCAACGCATCGGGTTGGGCCAACCGGGCATTAATCCAACCAGACAAAAATGATTTCGCTCCGCGCGTCGGAGTCGCCTACCAGTTCACGAAGAAAATGGTCGTGCGTGGCGGCTATGGAGTCTTCTATCAGCACTACAACCGCATCGGATCGGAGAGCCTGCTCGAACTCAATCCGCCGTTCCTGCAGGATATACAGCTCAATCAGGGCACCGGAAGTTCGACTCCAATCTTCCAGCTCAAGAATGGATTCCCGTTGAGCTCCATAACTGGCACGGCGCTTGATCTCACCAAGCTGCAACTACGCGCTCAAGATCCCAACCAGCGGTCCGGCTACGTAGAACAGGCAAGCTTCGGTCCGGAGTATGAGCTCTTCCAGGACACCGTGCTTGCGGCGACCTACGTAGGCAACTGGGGCCGAAAAATGAACCGTCTCAGGAACGGCAATCAAGGCCTGATCAGCGGCACCGATAACGGTTGTCCGATCGTTCAGTTCCCATTTGCGAACTTGAACACAATTTCCACGGTTGATACCCGCGCCGCAGGACCCAATTGCGGCTTGACGGGCCAGCACGGCTTCCTTGAACTCGCCACGAACGATGGCAATACGGACTACAACGGCCTCGACTTATCCCTTCGCAAGCGCATGTCCAAGGGATTTGGGTACGCCGTCAACTACACCTACAGCCATGGACTTGCAAATTTCCAGGACAATCTAACCGGAGGCTCCACACCGGCCAATGCATACAACTACGGCGCCGAAATGAGCAACTCGCCGTTTGACGTTCGCCATCGCTTTGTCAGCAACTTCACCTGGGATCTACCCGTCGGCAGAGGGAAGCGATTCGTATCGGGCGACAACTTGGCGAGCAATCTGCTCGGCGGATGGCAGTTCAACG
>QIBC01000291.1 GCA_003225215.1 Acidobacteriota bacterium | reverse complement strand
CGCTTCTAAGTTCCTTTCAAGCGTTTCCCACGCAAGCCGTAACTTCAGGTATTTCCCTGAATCGAAAGAAACCCCTCATGATCTACTCTGCTTTCAATGACTTGCCAATGAGTGACCAAGGTCCAGTTAGAAACTGAGTACCTTTCGTCATCTATCCACCCTGCGCCGCCGGTGGCATTGTTAACGCGCCCTTCTCCCTAAACTCGCGAGTTACCTAAGTCACTGGAGGACAGTGTCAATGTTGCGCAAACGATGGTGGTTCGCCCTGGCATCGGCCTGCGTTGTTTCCTTCTTCATCGGCTATGCCCATGGCGCGACGCCGCATATGATCGGCCCCGATGGGGGCGATGTTCGTTCGCTGGCCTACGATCCCCACAATCCCGACCGTATCTTGCTGGGTACCAGCTCCGGACAAATTTTTGAATCGCGCGATCGCGGACTTTCCTGGGCGCGCTTTGCTCATGTCGGCACGGGACCTGACTACGTGCTCGACCACATCATTTTTGATCCGGGCGACTCTCGGAAACTGTACGTTGCGGCCTGGAGCATTGAACGTGAAACCGGCGAGCTGTTCCGCTCGCACAACGGTGGAAAGTCCTTTGAATCGCTGAATGCCATGAAGGGCAAGTCGATTCGTTCGTTCGCCATGGCGCCTTCCAATTCCAAGATTCTCATAGCCGGCGCACTTGATGGCGTGTTCCGATCCGAGGATGCTGGCGATCGCTGGACCCGCATCTCACCCGAAGGTCATAAGGACATTAAGAACATCGAATCGCTTGCGATCGATCCCAAGAATCCAGATGTCATCTATGCCGGCACGTGGCACCTTGCATGGAAAACCGAAGACGGTGGAAACAACTGGCATCAGATCAAAAATGGCGTCATCGATGATTCTGACGTCTTCTCGCTGATCATTGATCCGAACCAGCCATCGACCGTGTACTTGAGCGCCTGCTCCGGCATTTACAAGAGCACGAGCGGCGGCGATCTCTTCCGCAAGGCTCAGGGAATCCCGTTTTCGGCGCGCCGTACGCGCGTGCTGAAACAGGATCCGAATCATCCGGAAGTAGTTTTCGCTGGAACGACCGAAGGTCTCTGGAAGACGCAGGATGCCGGCACAACCTGGCACCGTGTAACTGCTCCGAACATCATCGTCAACGACGTCATGATCGATCCGCGCGATTCCACTCGAGTGATGCTCGCAACCGATCGTAGCGGCGTGTTGATCAGCACCAACAACTCGGCATCGTTCAGTGCATCGAACGAAGGCTTCGCTCACCGTCAGGTGCGCGCTCTGCTGGCTGACAACAAGAACTCCAGTGTTCTCTATGCCGGCATGGTTAATGATAAGGAATTCGGCGGTGTCTTCGTCACTCGTGACGCTGGACAGCGCTGGTCCCAGCTCAGCAACGGACTCAACGGGCGCGACGTTTTCACGCTGGCCCAGGATGAAAAGGGCAACGTCTACGCCGGAACCAACGCTGGTCTCTTTCGCCTAGCGCAGAACACCCGCATGTGGACGCGCGTGGCTCTGCCGGGAATGATGCCCAACGTTCCCGATCTTGCAATCGCTGGCAATAGTATGTTCGTGCCCACTACATCGGGCGCACTGCTCATCTCACGCGATATGGGCAAGACCTGGACTCAACAGCACGCTGCCAAGAAGGAACCATTTCTCAAGGTTCGCGCCAACAACGGAATGGTGGCCGCAGCGACGTACACCACCCTGCTGGTCTCGGCGGACGGAGGTAAACACTTCAACGTTGAGCAGAGCCTGCCTGTAACGCTAATCACGGGTATCGCGGTCGATACCGATCAGAACTTGTGGATCTCATCGGCCCAAGGCCTTTTCCGCCAACAGAAGGGCGGAAGCTGGGAGCCAATGTCCACTGACCTGCCGAAGGCGAAGATTACTTCACTGGATTACGACCAGAGCAGTCATCATCTGCTCGCTATTGTCGATGGCTCCAGCGAAGTGTTCGGTAGCGCCGACGGACAGAAATGGCATCGCATGGAAGACGCAGGTCTGCCATTGCACCGCGCAATTCCAATGCGGGATCGAATGTTTGCGCTCAGCCTTTACGAAGGCATCGTGAGCTTCGAAGGCAACAATCGCATGAGCGCCGCCATGGAACAGCCCAGCGGCAACGAATAACTTCAAATTCACCCCTGACCGGAGAGGGCGGAACCAGAATGTAGGTTCCGCCCAATTTTTTCGGCAGGCGACATGGTCGAGACGCAGCATGCTGCGTCTTAACCACGAACTACGCGGTGGCAGCGGTAGTAGTCACTCCACGCTTATTCATGGACCGCCGCCATTCCAGAAGCAACTGCACTTGGTTGGCGAGAAGACGCAGCGCTCGCTTTTGCTGATCGGTCATCGAGCGTGGCTCCTGTGCAATCACGCAAACGCTTCCCAAGGCTTCGCCATCAGGCGTATGCAGCGGCGAGCCCGCGTAGAAGCGCACCCGCGGAACGGATGAGACAAGTGGGTTTCCAGCAAACCGCTCGTCCTTCGTCGCATCCTCCACAACCATTACTTCGTGATGCATGATCGCGTGGGCACAGAACGAAAGTTCACGGGGTACCTCATTGGCAACAAATCCAACCATGGACTTAAACCACAGCCGGTCGGAATCAACGAACGTTATCATTGCTCCCGGCGTCTCGCAGATAATTGCAGCAAGCTGCGCAAGATCATCGAAGGACTTCTCGGGCAGAGTGTCAAGAATGTCGTACGACCTGAGGGCAGCGATGCGCTGGATCTCGTTATGAGGAATCGGAACCGATTCCACCGATTTGATCGCCCGCGCCAGATCCTCCACCGTATACGGCTTGTTGAGGAAGGACGCCGCACCCATCTCTCGAGCCTTGCGGATGTCGATAGCAAACGTCGGCGATGCTGCGACAATCACCTTGGCCTGCAGATCGGGATGCTTGCGCAGACGCGCACACAGCTGCAATCCGTGCAGCTTGGGGAGAACCAGCTCGAGGACAACGATCTCAGGCTGCATCTGCTCGATCAATTGCAGTCCGGCAACACCATCTGTGGCAGTACGGACCTTATAGCCTCTGCCTTCCAGATCAGCCCGGCTGGATTCCAGCAAGCCTTCGTCGAAATCGATCAGCGCAATTTTTGTGGCCATTGGGCCGTCCAGAATCGGGGTCCTCGGAATGTACGGAGGGGAATCTTACCCCGGATTGTGACTTACGGCGCGTCAAAATGACCATGCTGAGCTTCTTCGAAGATTGGAGATGGCCTGCCACGGCATTTAGGAGCAACTTTGGTCGTTCTATACTGAAATCACAATGTCGACTGTCTTTAAACGCGTTCTTTTGAAGCTATCCGGCGAGGCCTTGGCCGCTGGCCAGGGGTTTGGCGTCGATGTACACCGCGTCCATGAAATCGCCGGAGAAATCGCCGACGTCCATGCGCTTGGCGTGCAGTTGGCCATCGTCGTAGGTGGCGGCAATTTCTTTCGAGGGGTAGCTGAACAGGCGCGCGACATGGATCGCGTTTCTGCGGACCATATGGGCATGCTAGCTACTATGATCAACGCCCTGGCTTTACAGGACGCGCTTGAGAAGCAGCATATTCATACGCGGGCGATGTCTGCGATTGAGATGAATCAGGTGGCAGAGCCCTTCATCCGGCGCCGGGCAATACGCCACCTTGAAAAAGATCGCGTCGTCATCTTCGGAGCGGGAACGGGAAACCCCTATTTTTCGACCGACACCGCTGCCTCGCTGCGGGCAATGGAAATCAAAGCAGACGTGATCTTGAAGGCCACCAAGGTAGACGGTATTTACGACGCCGATCCATTCCTGGTGAAGGACGCCACGATGTTCCAGCAGATCACCTACATGGAAATCATCAAACGCGGCCTGAAAGTCATGGACACCACGGCCATCAGCCTTTGTAAAGACAACAATCTACCGATGATCATCTTTAATCTGAACAAGCACGGGAACATCCGAAGGGTGATCACAGGCGAAAAGGTGGGATCGCTGGTATGTGCGTGAAACACAACGATTACCGATAAACGATTAGCGACAAGCGAAGA
>QIBC01000086.1 GCA_003225215.1 Acidobacteriota bacterium | reverse complement strand
GCCGGGCACCGATCATCCCGCGGCGGCGTACTTTACGCGCGGCTCCGGACACAACGACAAGGCGCAGTACAGCGAGCGTCCGGACGACTATCAGAACAATATGGAGCGTCTGAATCGCAAGTTTGAAACGGCCCGTTCCTATGTGCCTCGTCCTGAAGTTGTGGCGGATCGCGGCGAGAAGATCGGGATCATCGCTTACGGCAGCAGCGATTTTGCTGTGCGGGAAAGCCGCGATCAGCTTCAGCACGAGTACCGAATCAGGACTGATTATCTGCGCATTCGGGCGTTTCCGTTCAGTCGCGAGGTGCACGAGTTCGTGACCAAGCACGATCGTGTCTACGTTGTGGAGCAAAACCGCGATGCGCAAATGCTGAGTCTGCTGAAACTCGATCTCAATCCGTCGCAGACTCAGAAGCTGCGCAGCGTGCGTCACTTCAACGGCCTGCCGATCGATGCGCGCTCGGTGACCGACGACATCATCTCCCAGGAAGGGAAGTAGTTCATGGCGACCACTCCAACCTCGACTCCAGTCCCGAAGACGAACCGGCTCGGATTGCAAGTGATCGACTATCGCGGCGGCAAGACGACTCTCTGCGCCGGCTGCGGCCATAACGCGATCTCCGAGCGCGTGATCGACGCCATGTACGAAATGGGCGTGCAGCCCGAGCGCGTTCTCAAACTTTCCGGAATCGGCTGCTCTTCCAAGACGCCCGCCTATTTCGTCAGCCGCGCGCACAGCTTCAATTCGCTGCATGGCCGCATGCCATCGGTCGCCACTGGCGCAGTGCTCGCGAACCGCAACATGCTCTCGCTCGGAGTGAGTGGAGATGGCGACACCGCCTCGATTGGCATGGGACAGTTCATTCACCTGATGCGGCGCAATCTGCCGATCATCTACATCATCGAAGACAACGGTGTGTATGGATTGACTAAGGGCCAGTTTTCCGCGACCGCTGATCTGGGTTCGAAGCAAAAGTCCGGAGTCATCAACGATCTGCCGGCGATCGATACGTGCGCGCTGGCGGTCCAGATGGGCGCTACTTTCGTTGCGCGCTCGTTCTCGGGCGACAAGAAGCAACTGCTCACGATGCTGAAAGCGGCGATCGCGCATCGCGGAACGGTGATGCTCGACGTGATCTCGCCGTGTGTCACGTTCAATGACCACGAGGGCTCGACCAAGTCTTACAAATACGTGCAGGAGCATGAGGAGGCCATCGCTGAGGCGGGTTTCGTGCCGCACTTTGAGGACATCTCCGTCGACTACGATCCGGGATCCACATTTGATGTGCAGATGCACGACGGTTCCCATCTGCGTCTGCGCAAGCTGCACGAGGACTACGATCCCACCAACAAGACAAACGCGGTGAGGAACCTGATGGAGTCGCACGAGAAGGGTGAGGTCCTCACCGGCGTCTTTTATATCGACACGCAAAAGCCAAACTTCGTCGATCTGCTCCACGTCACGGAGACGCCACTTGCGCATTTGACAGAGGATGCTGTGCGTCCGCCGAAGCGCGTGCTCGACGAAGTGATGGAGAGCCTGCGGTAATCGCCGATCCAATCTGCATAGTAGAGACGCAGCATGCGGCAGGCTTGTCCAAATTAGCTTTGCGGAGTTGGTTTTGAAGGGGGATGGCTTCAGCGCAAGCGGAGCCGTGCCATCAGCCCAGACCTGGAATCGGGCTTCAGCCCCCGGCGCTTTTTTTCCAATTTAGAAAGAGTACCTCAGCGGCCGAAGCCGGATTTCAGGCCGGTCTTAACGGCACGGCTACGCTTCGCTGAAGCCGTGCCCCTTCAAAACCTGAGGAAACCAAGAAACACGCCAGCTAATTTGGACAGTCTTGCAGCATGCTGCGTCTCTACGAAGCCGATCACATACCCTCGCGCTGTGAAACAATAATGACATTCGCTTGAAGGCCTTCGTCACAGGTGCAACCGGATTCGTCGGCAGCCACGTTGCCGAGTTGCTGCTGCAGCAGGGAGCGGAGCTGCGTCTGCTGGTGCGCCGCGGAAGTCGCACGGACAACATCGATTCTCTACGCGCCGATCGCGTGGAAGGCCATCTTGGCGATTTTGCGGCACTGGCCCGCGGCATGTCAGGATGCGACGCTGTCTTTCACGTCGCCGCTGATTACCGGCTGTGGGTGCGCAATCCCGACGAAATGTATCGCGCGAATGTTGACGGCACGCTCTCGGTGATCGATGCCGCGCGCCAGGCGGGTGTGAAGCGCGTCATTTACACGAGTTCGGTTGCCACTATGGGATTTCTTTCTGACGGCAGTGTCGTGGATGAGAGCACGCCGGTCGATCTGTCGCACATGATCGGCCACTACAAGCGCTCGAAGTTCATGGCTGAGCAAGCCGTTATGGCCGCAGGCAGCGCGGGAGCGCCGGTCGTGGTAGTGAATCCAACGACACCGATTGGCGAGCGCGATATAAAGCCGACTCCTACTGGACGAATCGTCGTCGATTTTCTCAACCGCAATTTTCCCGCGTACGTGGACACTGGATTGAACCTCGCCGACGTGAAGGAAGTCGCGCGCGGCCATTTGTTAGCGATGGAGAAGGCCAAGTCCGGGGAGCGATACATTCTCGGAGGGGAGAACCTCACTCTGAAGCAGATTCTGGACATGCTTGCGGAGATTACCGGACTGCAGTCGCCGAACATGAAGGCGCCGCACTGGCTCGCGCTTGGATTTGCTGCATTCGATCAATTCTTCACCGGCACGCTGCGCCGCAACGAACCGCGTGCCACGGTGGAGGCTGTGCGCATGGGACGCAAGAAGATGTTTGCCTCCTCGGCCAAAGCAGAACGCGAACTTGGATATCGCGCACTACCGGTGCACGATGCCTTGCGCCGCGCATCCGCGTGGTTCGTGCAGCACGGGTATGTCCGCCAACCGCTCCCTGTGGCGTTAGGAGCTGCCGGCTGATGGCGCGAGTGGGTATTATCGCCGCGATGTTCCGTGAAGTGCATCCGCTGGTGCGCAACATGGAGCCTCTGAAGTTTCTTCCTGATCGGCGCGTTCAGCTATATCAAAGCAAAAATGCGGTGATCGCCTATGCCGGAATGGGACACGAGCCCGCCGCGGCAGCAGCGCATGCCGCGTTGTCTACGGGAGAGATCGACGCGCTCGTCTCCGTCGGATGGGCTGGAGGACTAAATCCAAGCGCCGTGGCGGGAAAAGTCGTTCACCCTATGACTGTGATCGATTCCTTTTCCGGGAAGCGGTACTCCGCCGGGGGCGAAGGCGGTACGTTGGTTACAGTCCAACTCGTCGCCGGGGTGGAAGAGAAGCGGCGGCTCGGCGAGCAGTATCAGGGTGACTATGTTGATATGGAAGCTGCAGCGGTTGCGCAATGCGCCGCGGAAGCCGGCATTCCGTTCCATTGTTTTAAGGCGATCTCCGACGCTCACGACGCCCGTTTGCCCGACATGAATCGGTTCAATCGCAATGGCCAATTCAGCGCCTGGCGGTTCATTGCTCACATCGCGGTTCGTCCCGGACTGTGGCGCGCGGTCTCCGACATGAGCAAGGCGTCCCTCGATTCCCGCGACGCGCTTTGCCGTCACCTGGAGCAGTGGATCGCCGAGCGCCAGGTCACTCGCAAGATCGCAATTTAGATCAATCTAAGACTCTCCCGTTTGTGAGCTGATGCCGACACACTCTTTGATCGCCGTGAGCTGCGCCTGGCGCTTACATTGGCCGGCAGGCGGGAATACAAACAAGCGCTTCCCTACTAGCAATCGGCTCAGAGCCGCCTTAAGCAAGTGCTAGGCGAGTCGATCTTGCGGCAGATGATGGATGCAACCGTGCGCGCCGCGGAAATGGTTCCGAGTTCGGAATAGGCGCCGCCATTTAGAATCGTGAATTCCCGTCGGCGACGGGCGAAACTCATGTCAAAAGCGCGCGCACAGAAAATCAAGGTCATTATTTTCGATGTCGACGGTGTTCTTACGGACGGCACACTGTGGTTTTTCCCCACGCCTAAACAAAATGGCTCGCAGGGACTTACCGCGGGGGAGGCGAAAGCCGATGCCAGCGGCTATGAGATCGTCACGGTCAATACTTTCGAAGGCAAGGGTTTCAACGCCCACGATGGCGTCGGCATGTCGCTGGCGCGGCTTGCCGGCCTGAAGCTCGGGATTATCACGAAACGGGTTTCGGAAGCAGTGGCGATGCGTGCCCGCGAGTTGCGCATTCATCACGTATTTCTCGGCCAAGACAACAAGCTGTTGGCATTGGATCAAATCCTCGTCGCGGAGGGGATCACGGACGAACAGGTCGCATATGTGGGCGACGACATTATCGACCTTCCGGTAATGCGGCGCTGTGGCCTGGCGATCGCCGTCCCGAATGCGCGCAAGGAAGTTCGCGACGAATCTCACGTCGTGACGGACCATGCCGGCGGCAACGGAGCCGCTCGTGACGCCATCGAATTCGTTTTGCGAGCGCAGGGAAGGCTCGAGCAGGTACTGGAGAAATACCTGGCCGAGTCCACTTCGCCGGAGCTGCGCGGGAACTAGAGGGCCTCACTTTGTCTCCATGCGCTAAAAATTTAGAGCAACCCGGCGCCAATGAAAGTTTTCGCTTCATACGGTCTGCTGAGACGCTGCACGCAGAGACGCAGCATGCGCCAGGCTTGTCCGGGTTAGCTCTTCGTCTAAGAGAAGTGCCGCAGATTTTGCGGCACGGTTGAGAATAGTCCGGGGCGCAACCCCGGGTTGTTCCAGCCCGAGTCCGGCTTCCAGCCGGACGGCTGAATTGCGGTTCCCTTCGGAAATCAATTCAGTCGTCCCGCAAACGACGCGGGACTCGAACGCCCGATCTGCAAACCCGGAGTTTCACTCCGGGTATTTTCAGGCGTGCCGCACAAGGCGCGGCACTGCTCTCGAACGCTGGCTCGGGGGTCACTTGATTTAGACAGTCCTGCGGCATGTTGCGTCTCTACATGAGTGCTTGAGTGGCGGACATTACGCGATTACACTCTCGGCTTGGAATCCTCATCTTTTATCGCTGGAAATCGCTTTGCCTAATCCTGCCCGCAGCGACGATTTTCCTATCACGCGTCACTCTGTGCTGGCGGCGATGCGCAGCGACGATCCGGCGCAGCGCTCACGGGCTACCGAGACGATCTCTGCCGCGTACTGGAAGCCGATCTACAAATACGTTCGTCTCAAGTGGAACCTGCCGTCTGAGGATGCGCAGGACTTCACGCAGGAATTCCTGCTGCGGTTGATAGAGAACGAATTCCTGCAATCGTTCGATCCGGCAAAAGCTCGGCTCAGGACCTTCATGCGAACCTGCGCGGATCGCCTCTTCCTTAACCAAGTCCGGGATGCACAGCGTCAAAAGAGGAACGGCGGCGCCGCGATCCCGCTGGATTTTGATGAGGCTGAGCAGGAATTTGCAAAGCGCAGCAAGACGATGTCGCCGGAACAATATTTTGAAAAAGAATGCGTGCGGCACCTGCTGGCTCTCGCCGTAGAGCGGCTGCGCACGAAGTGCGACTCATCGGGAAAGGCGGTTCACTTCCAGGTTTTTCATGACTACGATCTAGATCCCGAATCCGGAACCCGATCTTCCTACGGAACGCTTGCCAGGAAATATGAGCTGAGCGCGACCGATGTGACAAATTACCTGGCATGGGCACGCCGTAAATTCCGCGCGTGTGTGCTCCAGCAGCTTCGCGAGATGAGCGCCAGCGACGAAGAATTTCGCCGCGAGGCGAAGGCCATTCTGGGAATCGATCCAAAATGAAATGGCTTGGTGACGGCACGGTTGACCGGCTGCGGGCCAACATGCAGGTTCCCGATCTGAGCGGCACACGATATCGTGCTATTCGCTACGTGGCGGGCGGAGGCATGGCCGCGATCTGGCTTGCTGAGGATACGGTGCTACAGCGCAACGTAGCTCTGAAGGTGCTCGATGCGGACGACTCACCGGAGTTGGCGTCCCGGCTGCTGCGCGAAGCTCACATTCTGGCTGCTTTGGAACATCCGGGCATCGTTCCGGTTCATGACGCAGGAACCCTTCAGGATGGCCGAGTGTTCTACTGCATGAAGTACGTCGAGGGGCAGCGACTCGACGAGTTTCTGCCGAGCGTTCCCAGTCTTGTAGAGCGCGTGCGTTTGATGTTGCGCATCACCGAGCCGGTGGCATTTGCGCATGCGCGCGGCATTATCCATCGCGATCTCAAGCCCGAGAATGTGATGATTGGTCCATTTGGGGAAGTGCTGGTGATGGACTGGGGACTGGGCAAGCTCTTGAGCGATCGTTCCACGCAATTGGCAGCTGCAAGTTTGGATGCTGATGAGCAACAGAGAAGCCCGGGGGCGACGGCTCCCGGCTCGACGAATCATGGGAGTGTCCTGGGCACTCCAGGGTATATGGCTCCAGAGCAATTGCGCGGAGATGTTGCGCGCATGGATCAGCGCACCGATATCTATGGTCTCGGTGCGATCTTGAGCGTCATGCTGGGCAGCCCAGCGGAGGGCCGCGTGACGCGAGGCCACCGGCCGATCGGCGCGATCCGTGCAAAGGCTATGCATCCCGATCCGGATCTGAGGTATGGCACAGTGGAGGCTCTCACCGCGGACCTCGCAAATTATCTGGCAGACTCGGCTGTAAGCGCGTATTCCGAGAGCTATCTTGAACGTTTGGCCAGGCTGTTCCATCGTCACCGCACGGCCGTCATTCTCATCGCGGCGTATCTGGTGATGAGGCTGCTGTTCATTTTGTTCTCTCGCCCTTAAAGGAATTGCTAGAAACGGGTAACAGAACTTCCAGAGAGAACACTCTCAGACGGAGACAGATATGAACAAGGTAATGATCGGAATCATTCTCGGCGCCATTCTTGGAGCGCTCGACGGAATGACTGCCTGGTTTACTCCAGCGGTAAGGGCCGGAATGTGGGGATCGTATTCGGATCGACTTTCAAGGGCATCATCGCGGGCGTCCTGATCGGCGTATTCGCGCGCAAGGTTCACTCCCTGGCGCTGGGAATCGTCTTCGGATTGAGCGTTGGACTCGTGCTTGCCTTCATCATCGCCCAACTCCAGCACGGCTATTACTTCCAGATCATGCTTCCCGGCGGCATGGTCGGACTGATCGTGGGCTATGCGACACAGAAGTATGGACGGTCGCCGCAGTTACCAAATGCGGCATCGGTGCGATAGACGGCGTGACGCCACGAAAAGGTTATGCTGCTCCGGCGTGCGTCGGTCTCGCGATACCCTGGAATTCCAGCGGCAGATGGGCATCGACGAGTGAGGCGCCTCCGTCGACATCGATCAACTGGCCGGTGATCCAATTCGCTTCCTCCGAGCAAATCATGGCGACCGCATTTCCGATATCGGCCGGAGTTCCCAGGCGTCCCATCGGAGTCCATCCACGCTCCTGCCACTCCCGCACCCCATTTTGGAACACTTCCGGGAGACTGTTCAGCACGCTGTCTTCAACCCAGCCCGGGCTGATGGTGTTCACGGTGATGCCGCGGCCTGCCAGAGCCACGGCGAAGTAGCGAACCAGGACTTCCAACGCTGCTTTGGCAGCTCCCATTGCCACCCAGGGTTGCCAACTTCCGAAGCGTCCACCTGGAGCAAACGAGATAGCGACGATCCTGCCTCCGTTCGGCATGAATGCAACAGCCTCACGCACGGCCACGAGAAATGCCTTTGCCTGGGAATCTACGGCCGTATCCCACTTATCCAGAGTCAACTCCATCGGGGGCTCGTAGAAGGTCGGCGCCTCTGTTCGGGCGTTGCTGACGAAGATGTTCAGCGTGCCAAACTCATCGCGAACCTGACGAAACATCCGCCGAATCTCATCGGGCTTGCAAACGTCGGCCTGCACGATCGTTCCGGTTGCTCCGAGTTTGCGGACATGCTCCAGAGTCGCCTCTGCTGCCGTTCGGTTCCGGTAGTAGTGAATGGCGATGCGCGCTCCTTTCTCCGCTAACTTCAGCGCAATGCCGCGACCGATTCCCCGGGAGCTTCCAGTGATCAAAGCAGTTTTTCCTTTCAGTGACATAAGCAACCTCCTGCAATTCGCTGGCGCAGCATGTTAGTGAGCTTGGCCCGGCGGGTCAATGACTCGAATTTTGTCCGCATGGAAGCTCCGCTGCCTGCCCGGCGCGCTGGGGCATCGGCCCGACTGGCCGGTGTACTTCAGTACCGCAGCGAGAAGGACGTTGCCGCTCCCGATACCTTTGTACCTTCGTCACGTACGTTTCCCATCCCGGTCCGATTCAAGTTGCGGAACAATAAGCTAGTTCCCGCTTTAGTGAGTGGTTGATCCGGGCTAATTAGGAGACAACGTGAAATACCGTGTTTGCTTGGCCATGCTCTCAGCGGCCGTGCTCAGCTCAGTTGGGCTCGCGCAGATGGCGTCCCGTTTTGATCTTACCGGCAGTGCCTCTCTCGGAAATTCGCAGTTCGCGAGCGCTCCCGGCACAACCGGCAGCGGCAACGTGCGTGCGTTGGGTTGGCAAACGTCCGGGACTTCCCACTTCACTCGCTGGCTGGGGCTGACCAGCCATTTCAGCGCCGGCTATGCATCGGCGAACGCAATCCAGCTCATTGGCTACAGCGGCGCGGGAAAGGTTAACCATTACTCGATGATGGCAGGACCGCGAATTACTTTTGCCTCGCGAAGCCGCTTCAATCCATTCATCGAAGGACTCGGCGGTACTGACTACGCTACGACGAAGTTCACCAGCAATGGCGCAGTTGTGACCGGCAGGGAACTGCAGAGCGCCTATGCCTTCGGCGGAGGCGCGCAGATTCATATCAGCCGGCGAGTCGGCCTGAACGTTGAAGGTCACTACTTTGATACGCAGCACTCCGTTGCCATCTTGGGATGGACGCCTTCTCATCTTCAGATCTCTGCCGGACTTGTATTCAGACTGTCGAACCTGCGAGATCGGCGGATCATCGTCGATCAGCAACCTGCTCCCGTGCCCTCCCCCACAACTGATACGCAAACGGCATCGGCAGAGCCTGTGGTGGTGACCGCTCCTGCATCGGCTGCACCGGTCACGACCATGGTTGCAACGGCACCAGCGCCCAGCGTCGAACCAGCCCCAGCGCCCCGCGTGGAACCGGCCCCAGCGCCCCGCCCGCAACCTGTGATTCAGGCAGCAACGGAAAGTCAGCCTGTCCACCAGCAGACGGTAGTGGCTTCGCAGCCGGTGGTCGCGCCTTCGCAGCCGACTACGCCTCCGACCGTGGCACAGTTTCAACCATCTGTAGTGAATCCGGCCGCCGTCCTCAGCCAGAGCCGTGCCGCTCAAGCGCAGCCGCCGCTGCAAACTCAGGCGCCAGCGCAAACTCAGGCGCCAGTGCAAACTCAGGCGCCTCAGGCGCAACCTGCGGCGACAGCTCGCCCGGTCGTATCCAGTTACTCAGCGCCGGCTGCTGCGGTTCCACAGGCGCAGCCACAGCAAAGTGCTGCTCCGCTCTCGCTGGGTGAATATGCACGAAGATTGCGCGAGAAGAAGCAGCATCAGCAACAATGACCGGTCTGCCCGGGCCGCCGTTGGACTCAGTAGATCGTTGACGAGAAAACCAAAGGATGTTGCGTCGATACCACTATTGACGCTGTCCTTCCGTGTCTCAAAGAACAGGCGAATCCGAGTTATCTTCCACTGTGGTTAAGCTAGGCGAGCCCTCCCATGGAATGTCCACGCTGCCGGAGAACGGTCGATTCGAAGTTGCGTCGTTGCAGCTGGTGCGGGGTAAACGTGCCTCCTGGACAGCACATGCTGGAGGAGTCCGGAGTGGTAGTGCCCATCCGGGCTAGTGAATCCGGAGGCTCAAGCTCCTCGACTCCACGCCTGGCCACGCTGGGTGATCGTCTGATTGCCGTAGTGCTGGACATGGCGATTCTCGCGGTCGCATGCGCACTGGTCGATGTTTGGGTATTCATGCAGTGGGGAGTCGTCTCCGGTGGGGAACTGCGAGTCACCGCCGCTTCCATCCTCGCCGGGGGGAGCCTGGATGTCGTACTTGCTTTTCTTTATCTCTGGGTGCTGGAAGCAACTCTTGGAAGCACCTTGGGAAAAGCCATAATGGGAATCGGAGTGGTCAACAACTCCAGCCGGAGTTCCCTGGCGGCGTCGGCGATCCGTAACCTTCTGCGTGTTGTGGACGGTCTCGGTTTTTATCTACTGGGTGCGCTAATCGCCAGCTGCTCAAAGTTTCGACGGCGCCTGGGTGACATCTGCGCCGGCACCTACGTGGTGGAAGGCAATTTGTCGGAGCTGATCAGAGCACTCTCGGTTCTGGCCTGGTTTGCCCTTCTTAGCGCCGGCGTGTGGGCGCTTCCTCACGTAAGCTCTCAACCCAAACCACTGCAAGCTCCACGGTATCTAGGAGAAACGATCGTCCAGATTGGACAGACCGAAAAGTCCATCTATGTGAAGATGCCGAACCATAGAATCGATGTTTCCCTGACCCGAGACAGTGACGTTGAGAATGCTCGTTCAACTCCAGAGCGTGAGACCGGCAAAGCGTCAAAGCTCGAAAATAAAGACCTGCCCGTCCTTCCTTAAGCTCACACCTTCCGCTCCGCACTGAATCAAGGCTTTCGATTTGCAGCCTGAAGCTGTTTCTGCAGTTCTGCGCGGAACGCCTGCCCGCGATCGGATACGTAGTTCTTATAACCATCGGGATCGACGAATGCATTGCGATCGCCGGCCTTCATCTTTGCCAACTTCGCTTCCATTCCGTAGTAGCTGCCGTGAGCTCCGAGAAAAATGTCGCACGGCAATGAGCGCAGTACCCGGAAGGTGCGTTCGTAATCACTGGCAATCTGTGGATACTGCATGTTGTTCACGAGTTTGTATCCCGGGTTCACATTGGGACTGCCGACGATTACCACGTCATAGGACTTTCCATTTTCTCTCGCCTTCAGAGTCCAGGTTGTGCAGCCCTTGGTGTGGCCGGGTGTCAGGTGGGCGGTAAGCACGGTATCGCCGAGCTTCACTACATCACCATCGTGAAGCACACGGTCTACGGTGGTTGCGGGAAATAGAGAGCTGGGAGTCTGGCCGTATTGAAAATCTGTTTTTCCGCCGGACTCGACTACCTCTACGTCTCCATCCATCACCATGTACCGAGCACCCGTTAATTTCTTGATCTGTGCGCTGCCTGCGCTGTGGTCCCAATGTGCGTGGCTGATCAGCAGAACCTTGATGTCGTTGAATTGGAATCCCAATTTTTCAACGCTGTCGCGAATGAGCGGAACAGAACTCTCGAGGCTGCTGTTGATGAGAATGTTGCCCTGCGGAGTGGCGATCAGGTATGACGCCAATCCTCTGCTGCCCACGTAGTACAGGTTGCCGGCAATATGGTGCGGCGGGAAAGGCTCAGTCCAATCCGGGGCGGCCTGTGCCAGAACACCCACCGCGAGCGACATAGCCAGGCAGATTAGTCGCAGCGGCATGATTGTTATTATCTGAGGCATCGGGAAGCGTTAAGAAGAACTGTCATTCTAGCCATTGCGAGCGTTGGTTGACTAGCCGGCTGCCGAAAGTCGGTTGTCGAGTCTCAACAGCTGTCATCCTGAAACCCGCGGTTGGGCGAAGGATCTTCCGGAATACTTTGGACTTGATTAGCGCGTCCTGGCGCTCTGGCTAGAATTCTCGTGAAAGAGCCTCGAAAGTGCAATTAACACTGATACATTCCGGGAGATCCTTCGGCCAAAAGCGGGCCTCAGGATGACAGTTGGCAATTGATCGCGAATCTCGTTTTCAACATTTTTCAGCAAGCGACTAGACCTTGCTACACTACTTCCCCACCGCCCAACTAATACCGCAACTAATAAAGGAGTGAGTCTTTGAGTCCGAAGCCGACACTAGTTGCACAATTGATCGCAGAATTTCTGGGCACTTTTGTGCTGATCCTGTTTGGCGTGGGTGTGGTTGCAATGGTCGTACTAT
>QIBC01000290.1 GCA_003225215.1 Acidobacteriota bacterium | reverse complement strand
TGCTCTATCCCAACGATTATTTGAACGGTGTGAAAGAGTTGGAAACGATCTATCGTGTGGCGGAGCAGAATGGAATTCCCGTAATGGTGCATACTGGGACATCAATCTTTCCTGGAGCGCGGAACAAATACGGCGATCCGATCTATGTTGACGATGTGGCCGTCGATTTTCCTAAGCTGAAAATCCTGCTGGCGCACGGCGGGCGGCCGCTGTGGATGCATACGGCGTTCTTTCTGGTGCGGCGGCATCCGAATGTCTACCTGGACATAAGCGGAATTCCTCCTAAGACGTTGCTGAAGTACTTTCCTCGCTTGGAAGAGATCGCAGACAAAACGATGTTCGGCACCGACTGGCCGGGGCCGGGCGTGCCCGAGATCAAGCAGAACCTTGACGACTTTCGCAGCTTGCCAATTAGCGAGGGAGCCAAGCAGCAGATTCTGGGCAAGACGGCGTTGTCGATCTGGCCTGGATAAAATCCGAGGCGAACACGAAGGTCACGAACGCGACATCAGAGTTCACGAAGTTGAGTTCGAAGGACCGACGCGCGCCCTCGCGCGGGTTTCGCCTAGGCAATGAGAAATCTCCCTCTGAAGCCACATGCGTCATAGTCTCGCTCTCCTGGTTTTGAATGGATCGACAAACACCCGGCCGAGGGCGGCCGCAGGTCCTTCAAACTCAGCTTCGTGAACTCTGATGTCGCCTTCGTGACCTTCGTGTTCGCTTCGTCCGGTTTGCCGCCCTAAAAGGTTTTCGGATATAACAAAGGGTTGCTCTCTGCGCGATGCGGCTCACTGTGGTCGCGTGCTTGCTTTCGCTCGAATCGAGAGCGTTCGAGGTCTAAATGTCGACAACGCCCGCCACAAAAGGTCTTGAAGGAATCGTAGCCGCCAATTCGGGGATCTGTTACATCGATGGAGACGAGGGCGTTCTCGCCTATCGCGGCATCGACATCCACGAACTCGCCCAGAGCTCCAACTTTGAGGAAGTCTGCTACCTGCTGTGGTTTGGAAATCTTCCCAAGCGGGAGGAGCTGGAGCACTTCCGGCAGCGACTGGCGGAGTCGCGCAAGGTCGATCCCGCGATCATCGAGATGATGCGGAACTTTCCCAAGAGAGCGACGCCGATGGAAGTTCTGCGCACTGCCGTTTCTGCGCTCTCCTTCTACGATCCCGATGAGAAGGCCGTCGATCACGATTCGAATGTGCGCAAGGCATATGCGCTTACGTCGCAAATTGCGATGATCGTTGCGATTTACGATCGAATCCGAAAAGGGAAGAAGGTCGTGGATGCCGATCCGAAGCTTTCCCATGCAGCTAACTTCCTGCTGCAGCTCACCGGCGAAAAGCCTTCGCCTACCGCCGAAAAAGCCCTCGACATTGCTCTTATTCTTCATGCCGACCACGAATTGAATGCTTCAACGTTCGCCGCTCGCGTGACCGCGGCAACGCTTTCGGACATGCACTCGGCGATCACCAGTGCAATCGGCGCTTTGAAAGGGCCGTTGCACGGCGGAGCGAATGAAGCGGTGATGCGCATGCTCTTTGCGCTGGATAAAGCCGGGCAGGACCCGGTGGAGCATGTGAAAGGCCTCTTGGCGCAGAAGAAGAAGATCTCAGGATTCGGGCATCGGGTGTACACCACCGAAGACCCGCGCGCCACCCACCTGCGCAAAATGTCAGAGGACCTGGGCCGCTCCAGCGGCAATCCAAAGTGGTTTGACATGTCGCGCAAGATCGAGAAGTACATCAACGCCGAGAAGAAGCTGAACGCCAATGTGGACTTCTACTCCGCCTCCACTTATACCACTTTGGGACTCGACGTCGATCTGTTCACTCCAATATTCGCGGTTTCCCGCATCTCAGGCTGGGCCGCTCACGTCATAGAGCAACTCGATGACAACCGGCTGATCCGCCCGCGGGCCGAGTACATCGGCCCGCGTTATCCGAACAAGTACGTGCCGATAGACAGACGGTAAACTCTGTTGAAGCAAGCTGGCTTAAGAGGCATGTTTTTCTTGTGGTATTGCATTATGGTACGTGCCATAATTTATGCCATGAATGTTCGTGTCGACAAGGCAGGACGACTGGTTCTTCCAAAAGCGATTCGTCAACGCCTCGGGTTAAAGAACGGCGGCAGAATTACGTTGGAAGAAGGTCCGGAAGGAGTGACCCTTCGCCCCGCGAAAACAACGCCCAAGTTTGCCAATGAACATGGCGTTTTGGTTTATGTAGGGGACGTTCCTAAGGATTTCGATTGGGAAAGATTTCGCGATGACGAGCGTGAGGCTCGACTCCGAGAGCTATGGGAGCGGTGAGAGTCTACTTCGATAGCAACGTCTTGATCGCTTCAATCGTTCGTAGCCACCAACATCATGTGCCCTCTCTGTCGGCGCTTCTGACGGCGAGGAAGGGCACGGTCCACGGGGTGGTAAGCGCTCATGGCTTGGCTGAGACCTACGGTTTCGTAAGCCGTGCTTTGTACCCCGATCTGCTATCTCCCTTGGAAGCTTGGAATGCCGTATCCACCAACATTCTGCCGTTTTTCTCGCTTGTCCCCCTGGCTGCAAGCGACTACCGAGTTTTTCTCGAGCGTTGTGCTTCTCTCGGGGTAGTCGGGGGAAGAATTTACGACGCGCTTCATATTCAAGCAGCCATCAAGTCGAAGTGCGAGCGGTTGTATACCTTCAATGTGAAGCATTTCAGGAACCTTGCGCCTGTCGATTTCGTCGATCGCATCGTCCTCCCAGGCTAATAGCGCAGCAGCGGCAAGGCGTAAGCCATTCGAACTAAAATAGACCCATGCGCCGGGTGTATCTCGACAGCAATGCGACCACGCCGCTTCTGCCCGAAGTGTTTGAGGCGATGCGTCCGTATTACTTCGAGGAGTTCGGTAACGCATCGTCTATCCATCATCACGGGCAACATGCCCGAGCGGCGGTAGAGCGGGCGCGAGAGTCAGTTGCCAGGCTGCTGGGATGCCGTGCTGCCGAGGTTGTATTCACAAGCGGTGGAACTGAGGCGGACAATCTTGCCATTTTTGGTCTAGTCCGAGTCCGCGATCACGTAATTACTTCCCAGATTGAACACCATGCGGTGTTGAACGCCTGCAAACGACTGGAGCAGCGCGGTTTCGAAGTCACGTATCTGTGCGTGAACGAGCAGGGGCTTGTCGATCCCGATGAGGTGCGGCGTGCGATACGCCCGAACACCAAACTCATCTCGATCATGATGGCGAACAATGAGACCGGTGTTCTCCAGCCAGTGGAGGAGATCGGACGGATCGCCTCTGAAGCTGACATTTACTTCCATACGGATGCTGTGCAGGCGGCAGGTAAGGTTCCGATTGATGTGAAGCAGATCGGTTGTGATCTGCTTTCCATTTCGGGACACAAGTTCCATGGTCCGCAGGGCACAGGGGCGATGTATGTTCGGCGCGGAACCTTAATCGAGCCCTTGTTCTTTGGAGGTAATCACGAGCGCCAGCGACGAGCCGGGACGGAGAACTTGCCGGGCATCATTGGACTGGGCTGCGCCGCTGAAATTGCACTGCGTGGATTTGGCGATGGCAGCGTCGATCGGATTGCCAGACTGCGTGATCACCTCGAGTCGGCGTTGCTCGACGAGATTGATGCCGCCGCGGTGAATAGCGGCCAGACTCCCCGGGTTCCCAACACGAGCAATATCTACTTCGATCACATTGAGGGCGAGGCGATGGTAATCGCGTTGGACTTGAAGGGTCTCGCGGTTTCTACCGGAGCGGCCTGCTCTTCGGGCGCCATTGAGCCCTCGCACGTGCTTACGGCGATGGGGCTTCCACCGGAGAGAGCGCGCGCGAGTATTCGCTTCAGTCTGGGCAAGCAGAATAGCGAGGAAGACGTCGAGTTTGCCTTGTCTGTGATTCCGTCTACGATTATTCGTTTGCGCGAACTCTCGCCCACATACACGGCGGGTTAGATTCCGGTTTAGCAGAGTATCGCCGCTCTGCGGCTCGATTGATTTACTTGCATACGTTGTCCCAGGGCTTCC
>QIBC01000289.1 GCA_003225215.1 Acidobacteriota bacterium | reverse complement strand
TCAACTTGCAGCTCAATCTGCTGCAACTCCCGCGCCAGTTCAGCAGCGCGGCTACGGGGCACGTTGACGAAGATCACGTTCTGCATCGTCGTAGTGCGCAGCTCGCCCGTACCGAAACGCTCAGAGAGTTCGGCCGCCTGGGCAAGCTGATCCCCGGAGACTCGTCCGCGCAGCACCGACGCCCCGACGTACGCGAGCCCAGGCTGCTTCTGCGGGTGTATGCCCACGTGGTCGCGATAGATGTCCGCCGGAAACTGCTCATACTCAGCAGCTTCGAGCTTGTAGCCCAGTCGCCATTCGAGCTCGCAACGAAAACGCTCCTCAGTCCATCCCTGCTGGAGAAAGAGATGCTTCAGCCGCGCGCGCTCGCGATTTTCCCGTAACCCCGACTGCTCGCGGAAGAGTTCGGCAACGCCGCGCACCACCTCGATCGCTCTTTCCACAGGCACGAACGCGTTCAGCCGAACGCCGAGATGCGGATCGGCCGAGAGACCGCCCCCCACTCGCAATGAAAAGCCCTGTTCTCTTTGGCCATTCCGAACGCGTTCGGTCGCGGTGAGTGCGACGTCGTTGATTTCGGGGTACGAGCACCAGCTTCTGCAGCCCGTGGCCGTGATCTTGAATTTGCGCGGTAGGTTGTAGAAATCCGAATTGCCCGAAAGTGCCAGTGCAATTCCCTGCGCGATGGGCGACGCATCGAAGATCTCATCGGCGGCGACTCCGGCCAGCGGGCAGCCAGTCACGTTACGCACCACATCGCCGCAGGCGCCCTTGGGACCGAGTCCCACGGTCGCAAGCGCGTCCATCGTTTCGACGAGCCCTTCAATGGTGAGCCAGTGCAGCTGAATGTTCTGCCGGACAGTAATGTCGGCCAGGTTGCGAGCATGCTTCTTAGTAACCGCCGCAATGGCCCGCAACTGATGCGAGCGCAGAATGCCGTTGGGCAATCCGATACGCATCATGAAGTATTCGGTCGCCAGTCCCTCGCCGCCTTTGCCTCCCACGGCGCCCACGCCGTCGCCTTGTGTGTAGATGCCCCACCACTTGAAATATGCATTGGCCCATTCCGGAGGAATGCTGCCGCGTCCTTCGCGAGCAAACTGCCGAATCTGCTCAATCTGGTCCCAGGGATTGAGCTCGCGTTTGAGGCGCTCGATCTTCTGCGCCTTGGTCTCTTTCACGACTTGTGTCGCCTCGGCCATCGAAGTCCTTTAGAAATGAGCCACGCGGCTGGCGCCAAGCACCAATCCGAGAGTCAGAGTTGCAATCACAACTTCGCCAAGCGCGCCAACCACAAACGGGCGGAACCCCTGCTTCGCCATTGCGCGAATGTCTGTCCGCAGACCAACTCCGGCGAAAGTTAGAAGGAAAGCCCAGCGCGAGAGATTACCAAGCGCGGCAGTCTGTCCTTTGTCAAAGATGTGCAAGCTGGCAAGCGCCGAGATCAGCAGAAAGCCGAGTACAAATTTGGGAAACTTTGTCCACAGGAATTGGGCTTTGTTCTGCTTGAATTCGGTGGCCTTGCTTGCGGCCCAGCGCAGGGCGAATCCAAGCACGACGAACCCGATCATGGCGTTCCGCGTGGTCTTCGCCAGCACCGCGAACTTCTGCGCGGTATCGGAGTAAATCGCACCGGTCGCGACCGCCTCTGCGGTATTGTCTACGGCCAGGCCCGACCACAGTCCAAACGCATGGTCCGACATGCCGAGCGCATGCCCTATGAGGGGGAATGTGAAGAGCGCGATGGCGCCCAGAGCGAGAATCGCAGCAATAGCAAACGAGGCATCTTCATCGTCAGCCTCGATTGCGCCCTGCGTGGCGATGATGGCGGAGACTCCGCAAACCGACGATCCCACGGCTAGCAACGCGCTCAGATTACGGTTCAACCCAAAAAGCCGCCCAAGCCAGGTCATGAAGCTGATCGCAAGCGCCAATTCGATAACGACAAGCACCAGACTCACGCTGCCCATGAGCGCCAAATCGCCGACCAGAAACCGCGCTCCCAGCAGAACAATTCCTGTCTTGAGCCAGAAGTCATACGTTGCGATTCCGGCACGAAAGACTTTCGGCACCCCAACTGTGTTGGCGACTACGACTCCGATGAGGATCGCCCATAGAACATATTCAATATTGGGAAGGTGCAAATGATGCGTCCTGCCATAGATCGCGATTCGCTGCTCGATGAATTTCCCGAGCAGTCCGATGGCGGCGAGCAAGGCAATACCCGGCAAGGGCTCAAAGAGCCGTTGTGGGAAGGAAACCAATCTAGGTTGCGGTAGCGCGGCGGTTGCCATCTCGATCTCCTCGCTTTACCAGGGAACTTTCTTGATCAGTCCCAGGCGCACAACTACAGCCAGGGCGAGCGCCGTCCAAACGGCGATTGAATCTAGCGACAGATGAAAACGTTTGCGAATCTGCGTCATAGCTGCTCCATTTGTGCCTGGAAAGTAAAAAGCCCATCCGGTGTGGATGGGCTTGGAGACTTATCGAGAACCGCTAAGAAAGTCTAGGAATGCACCTCCACACACGAGCGCACACAAATTTGACAACAACAACACATGCTCGCGATGGAGAGGTTTTGCATTAGCGAACTAAACTACCGGACAGGGGCGGTTCTGTCAACTACATCAGATTCCGAGGGAGCGGCGAAGACTCAGATTTTTCCGGAAAATCTTGGCAATCTTTTCAGGTTATCCCTGCCAAACCTATTGTCATCCCTCGCTGCGCGCCATGCTGTTTGTGATTCCGGCAGTCTGAGTCTGCGCAGCGGGAGATCTGTTGGCGCTTGAGTCGTCGACAAAGAGCAGCAGATTCCCGCGCGAAAGAACGCGCGAGAAATGACAGTGTCCATGGTCCCTACTCAACTTATTTCGGCAGTGTCTGTTGTCCATGGGAAAGGATTTGGATCAGTGCTGTCGCGCCTCAAAATCCCTGAATCGAGCATCCAAATCACTCAGCAACTTCGCTTTGGTAGCCGATTCGGCGAAGCTGTATGCGATCGAATCGCGCACGATCTTCTTTAGCTCCGCATAGTTCAATCCATAACCCTGAACCGCGCGAAGATACTCGTGCGTCATATCACTTCGTGAAACGCCTTCGTCGTCGGTAGCGATCACGACCGGCACTCCATACTTGCGGTATACCGGGAAGGGATGTCCGTCACCTTTCACGCCGAGAATTAAATCGTTGCTGGTGAGACAAATCTCGACTGCGATTCGCTTCTGAGCCATCTCTCGTAATAGCTCGAGCGGACGATCCTCCTGCATCACATCTACGCCGTGGCCGATGCGCTGCGCATGACCGGTCTCGATGGCTTCGCGAATATGCGAGCGCAGTCCGTTCGGCGGCAATTGACCGGGAGCAAGTTCGCCGGCGTGCTCGGTGAGATGCACGTCGGGATGCAGGTTGTGGAAGTAATCGAAGATCCTCATGTGCAGGCTGTAATCGTGCATCGATGTATAGCCGTCTTCCGGCATTACGGGATTCACCGCTACAAACCGCGGGTCGGCCTTAACTACGGCGAAGCCGGTCATAATCTCGGCAAACACCTGCTCCCTAGGCGTGCCACGATAGACCTCGTAGATGTATCGAATCGTTACCTTACAACCAGGGTCGGCATGAGCGACGTCCTGGCAGGCAAGCAGCCGGTCTTTCTCGGCCTCCGCGTCGTTCAGAATCTTCAAAACACCTGCGACAGCACTTTGGATGCCGGCAGCATTGAGCTTCTCGCGTTGTTCATCGAAGTTGTCGGTCCAGCCCGTTTTGGAACCGACCTGGCCGGAGTTCCGGTCGAATCCGACGGTCATTTCCAGATAGGATTCGTTCTGATGTCCCGCCCGCGATGCCACCTCGGCCAGCGTTTCTCCGGTATGCGCATTTGCTACTGAGACGAATCGCCCGAAGGTTTGAAAAAAATGATCTTCGCGGGATTCCGACAGTCCCGCCATCGAGTAAGGAACGAAATCGCGCATGGACAGGACATCGATCATCAAGCGATACAGTGTCGGGTCTGTTGTCACCCGTTGGGCCGGCACAATGTTCCGCGACTCATCGCACGGAGGCTGTACGAACGTGAGCTGCTTCTGATCGATGCAGAGCTTGTCATTGATCGCGTACTGCAGATAACTCTCGGCATAGATCGCGCCGATCAGATGATTGTGAAGATCGCCACCCTTAGGCATTTCGCGCAGGAAGGCTTCGAGCAATGGAGGAGTGTTGCGAATCGATTCCAGATAGTTGGAAGTTCGCTGCTCGGGAGTCTGCGCCAGCGTTAGGGTCGAGAGGAGGAGAAAACACGAAAAGCGGAAAATTGCTCGGCACATAGAATCGCAAAGAATAACACCCGGGAGAAATCGGGTGATCGGGTCATCGGAGAAGTGACAGCCAAAGCGTAGAGACGCAGCATGCTGCGTCTCTACGATGCAGTCAGGGACTGATCCACTCACTCTGGTTTTGGCTGTTACTTCACCCGATGACCCGATCACCCGATCACCCGATTTTGTTCTGCCCATCAGCTCAACCCAAAAACAAAAGCCTCCCAAATCGGGAGGCCCTGTCTTTATTTGCAGACGACTTATTTTGGGTTGGAGCTGCCGGTACCGGTAGTGCTGGTTCCCGTGTCGGTGGTGCTCTTCTTGTGATGCT
>QIBC01000288.1 GCA_003225215.1 Acidobacteriota bacterium | reverse complement strand
CGGAGTTCACCGATATGCAAGTTGAATCGCCCGCCAAGGATGTGGCGGACCACAGCGGTAACGGCGCTAACGAGATCAGCCCGATCGAGAGCCAACAGAAGTGGCAACGCGAAGCCGAAGATAGTGTGCTCGATCGCATGGAGCGCGCAGGCGTCCTGGCCCCGGATGGGGAAGCCTCCAAAGTACTGCAGGCGGTGGTGAACAATTTTGAAGTCACTAACAGTCTCAACATCCAGCCGGATGTCCGTTGCCGAGTGCTGCTCACAACTCCGCTGGAGA
>QIBC01000287.1 GCA_003225215.1 Acidobacteriota bacterium | reverse complement strand
TGCGCACGAGCTGACCTGGCTTATTGATCCTAACTTCGGCAACCGCATGGCTAAGGGAAGAGAACTGTTCCGGATGGCTTCTCTCGAGCAGTCGGCGCCCCAATTGCAACGTGGGGACGTGCATCAGTTGGCAGCGCTGCCGCTTGGCAGCAGAGTCAAACTCGATCCATGGGACGATCAAGTGAGTTTGCAGAAGAGCAAACCAGTTCCGCTGTTGACCGCGCGTGACAAGATGCCGTTTGAAGTTACGCCTATGTTTCCCAACCTTGCGCGCACCACGAATGCGGCAGATGTAGTGGCGGAGAAGAAGCAATAGATAGAAGCCTCCGACTTTAGTTGGAGGCTTCCACCAGAATGGTCTAAGCGACGCTTTGGACTATACGACCGTCCAGGATCATAGAAGGAGTCGTTTCCACCAGGTTCCAAGCGGCCTCGTCTCCAATAATCCTGGCGGCAATGTCTCGTGCACGCGACAAAATCGGCGGACGATGTTTGGGATCGTGAGCATCTGTAGCCAAGAGATGAACGTGCCTACTCCGAAGTAGCCAAACGGCTGCTTCTTTGGCCGCTCTTCCCCAACTCCCGGTAAGAGCACTCGCGGTCACCTGAATAAGACACCCAGCTTCGATCCAAGGAAGGACAGTTTGCGGATGTCGCTGCAGAATTGGATTACGTTCCGGGTGAGTGATGATCGGATGCAGCTTCAGCTCAGTAGTCATTCCGAAAAGCAGATGCTCGAAGTTCGGCGGCAATCCATAGTCGCTGAACTCGATTAATAAATAGGGAGTACCTTCGATCAAGAACCGCCCGGGATTAGCCCAGAGCGTCTGGATATTTTCATACGATAGGTGGAAATCGCATCCCAAGCTGAATTTCATCTTGCCCTTGACTCTTGTCTGAAGCTCCATCAAGTGCTTCGACAAATCTGCCCGGCTGTACTCAAACTCGGAATTCGCGTGTGGAGTCGCCACAATGTGGGTTATGCCGTCATCGAGTGCCACTTGGCACATCTGTTCGGCAATTTCCCAAGAGGCAGCACCGTCATCCACGAACGGCAAAATATGGCAGTGCAGGTCAATCATTGTGGCAGAAAGCTTCAGTTTTCCGCATCGATCTGGCTCCGACTTCAATGAACAGTCGACGGACTTGCCTGCTGGGTATCGAACGCTCCCGCAAAACCCGCGCCCGCCACCGCGCCAATTGCGACAAGACCGACAATGGCCCCAACCTTCCAATTCCCAAAAAAGCCGCTGCTCGTCGCTTGCGCGATCACACCGGGATTTTGGTTGGTCGCTTGTCCCGCATCGTTGGCCGGCTGACCGGAAGTCGTTCCGCCACCGTTCGACTCTGCAGGAAGCATGCGGGTCATCATCTGTCCCTGATTCAGCGTGAAGTTCCTGCCGCCGCTTGTGATATTGAGCGGGCCTTCCAGTGCGGCCAGCTTTTCCTCCCCGTCTTTGTTTATCAGGACAAACTTGGCGGGGCGCTCGGCTGAAATCGTAAGATCCCCAAATTGCAATTTCGGTCCCTTCGCACCTTTGACCGCCACGACGCCGCGCTCGAAGACAATGTTGTCGCCGCGATATTGGACAGACGAATCATTGCGGATCGAGATCACGGTCTCGGCCACTTTCACCTGGGCTGTAGAGTTTGGCCCTGTTTTGATGCGATCGCCGGGGAAAATCGTCGAGGTCCGCGGGGCCTGTTGGCCATTGATCTCGACGCTGCCGGAATTGATCAACATGGCTGTATTTGTGTCTGCAGCCAGCAATGTGTACGGCAAGGTCATCAAGAGAAACGAAGTAACCACTGCTTTCATCATTTTCTAACGCTCCACGTTCTAGGCCTGCACAGGCCGAAATTCGTAAAATGCCCTACCGACTATGAATGTTGCAAATCCAACTTATGAGGCTTCGCCCAGGTAAGCTCGGTCACCGCCTGCCGCCGCGCCCAGCAGTACCGGCGAGCGCGCCGGCTCTGCTCGGTCGTTTAGAATTGTATGCTTCCGGATAGCGCAATCAAGACCCTCTGCCAGCGCAGTCGAGAAGCCGCTGCTGGTGAACAAACTCAAATCCATCAGCATGGGACGCCCGGAAACATTAGGATGCAGAGTGCAGCGTCCCTGCCATGCGCCATGCTTCGGATGCAGGCTGAAGCTGATACTCCACTTGCTTTCAGAAATTCCAGGCATCCGCGCAAAAATCCTTCGGCAGCAGCCCTGAGCTCATCGCTCGGCTGTTTGGGCTAGTCTCAAGCCGATTGCGACAATACAGGCTGCACAGGCTTTGCAGCATGCCAAAAGGCCCCACTCTGTTGAGGTTGAAAGCCGATATCTAGTTGATTGAAAATGCTGCAAATTTCCTGGAAGGATTGTGTCCGTGCTGCGTTCTCCAGCATTTCCAGTTGGTGGATAAATTTTGCCGTATCGAATGCACGGCTGCCGATCAAGTGAATTTTCCCGAAAGCGGTTGTAGTGAGCGCCTCGGTATCTTCGTCCACCAGCAATTCACGAAGTTTTTCTCCCTGGCCGAGGCGGGTTATATGGATCTGAATATCTTTTCCGGGATGGAGACCTGACAATTCAATCAAATCTGTTGCCAGCCTTTGAATGAGCACTGGCTGACCCATATCCAAGGTAAAGATTTCTCCAGAAGACGCTAATGTGCCCGCTTGAATCAGCAGACCGACCGCTTCGGAAATCGTCATTAAGAAGCGCTCTGCCTCCGGATGCGTTACCGTAACCGGCCCACCATTTGCAATCTGTTTGATAAAGGTCGGAACTACACTGCCGCGGCTGCCCAAGACGTTTCCGAAGCGCACGCAGCAGAGACGTGTCTCTGACTGCTGTTGCGCAGCTTGCACAATCATTTCGCATATACGCTTGGTCGCACCCATGATGGACGTGGGTTTAACCGCCTTGTCGGTGGAAATGAAAACGAATCGCTCTACTCCGCAGCTGGCGACCTGGCTGATCAGGTTGCGAGTGCCGAGTATATTGTTCAACACCGCCTCCGATGGATTCATTTCCATCAGATAAACGTGCTTATGCGCAGCCGCATGAAAAACAACCTCCGGACACATCGATGAGAAAACCGCCTGCACGCGCTCAGAACATCGCAGATCGGCTATGATCGGCGATACCGGAAAGTCCTTTGCGTTTGTCTTTATGCTCAAGTAGGCATCGTGAAGACCATTTTCATCCTTGTCCAGCAAGATCAGATGCCGCGGACTTAACTTAGCCAACTGATGCGCAAGCTCTCCACCGATGGATCCACCAGCCCCAGTAATTAGAATGGTCTTACCGTTATAGACTGAAGCTACTTCGTCGTGACAGCTGAGTTCCACGCTCTCCCGCCCAAGTAAGTGCTTCATCTGCACATCCCGAAAACTGGCAACACTTAGTTTTCCGTGCAAGATCTCTTCCAGAGTAGGTACCACCTTGACTTGCACCAGCGCCTGCTCTGCAACCGCCCACACCAGTTTCAACATCTCTCGCGGCGGCTTCGGAATGCAAACTATGATTTCTCGAACATTGTGCTGTTGCACGATAGACACCAGAGCACTCACCGGTCCTAGAACCGGAAGTCCACAGATAAGCGCGCCCTGTTTCTTACGATCATCGTCAAGGAAGCCTATTGGGCGCAGGTCTGATCGGGACGAAATTTGTCTTGCAACCATGGCCCCAGCACGTCCAGCTCCCAGCAGCAATACGGGGATCCTCTGACGCGCACTCAACGCGCGATAAGTTATGCCCTCACAAATACGCCTTCGCAGAGCCCGCACTGCGAGGGAAAACAACAATGAAAGCAAGAAGAACAGAACTATGACACTCAGAGGAACTCGCAGAATCGCCCAGCGTTCCGATACGCCAAATCGAAGCAGCAGGAGAATAGCGGCAAACACTCCATAGCCGCGGGCGAGAATTATGGCGTCCGTTAAACTCAGATATCGCCAAATCAGGCGGTAGTTACCCATCGCGGCAGTTACCAATACCTGGCCCAGCATAAATACCGGCAGCAGAAGCCACATTTGGTATCGAGACGCAGCAGGAATATTTCCCTCGAAGCGGATCCAATATGCCCAATAGCAAGAGAATCCGAGTATGAACGCGTCGATTATTTTCTGATTAAGTGATGAGTAGACATCATACGAAGCAGCCTTCATGCACTTCTCCCAGGATATGTCATACGGTAGATTTGGAATTCTGTATTACTACGTCCGATCTTGTTATGTTCCCGTTCTCGAAGAACTTGGATATACACTCGACGACAAAGTTACTTTGTGATTGCTTGAGTTCCGGATAGATAGGCAAGGCCAGTGTCTCTTTTGCGGCTCGTTCAGTCTCCGGGAAGGCCCCGGCATGATAGCCAAGATACGCAAAGCATTCTTGTAGATGCATGGGGACGGGATAGTAAACTTCTGTGCCTACTCCCTCTTTCTTTAGCCATTCCTGAAGTTCATCGCGTTGCTGGACTCGAACCACATACTGGTTGAAAATGTGGCGCTCGGCGATAACGGCTGGCACGCTAACCGGCAAGCCTGCCTCACTGAACAGCTGATCGTATCTCTTCGCATTATGCTGGCGTGCTGCTGTCCAGTCGTCGAGGTGCGACAATTTAACTGAGACAATCGCTGCCTGCAGCGCATCCAAGCGAAAATTGCCGCCTATGATTTTGTGGTGATACTTCGGCTTTGATCCATGGGCCCGAAGGACACGCAATTTGTCGGCGCGCTCGCTGTCATTGGTAACCACCATGCCAGCGTCGCCGGCAGCGCCCAAGTTTTTTGATGGAAAAAAGGAAAAGCAGCCGTAGGATCCAATCGAACCAGCGCGTCTGCCGTTGCGCTCCGCGCCGATCGCCTGGGCCGCGTCCTCAATCACAATCAGCCCATGGTTTCTAGCCAGGCTCGCAACGGCGTCCATGTCGCACATTTGACCGTAGAGATGAACGGGAATGATGGCCCGCGTCCTGTGGTTAATCTTCGTTGCGATCTTTGCTGCATCGATGTTGTAGCTGATCGGGTCAATGTCGACGAAGACCGGCGTCGCACCCAAGCGTGCAATCGCGCCCGCAGTGGCAAAAAAGGTATACGGCGTGGTGATGACCTCATCCCCCGGACCGATATTTTCGGCCATCAGACAGATGAGGAGAGCATCGCTACCCGAAGACACGCCGACCGCATGTGAACACTCCGAATAGGCTGCGATTGCTCGTTCGCAATATTCCACCTCGGGTCCCAGAATGAAATGCTGGGATTCGAACACTTCCGCGACAGCAGCATTTATTTCGTCTTTGATCGAGTTGTACTGTGCTTTAAGATCGAGCAACGGAACATTCATAACCGATTTATATTTTGTTCAATCCCTGCTTGCTTTTGGTTACCTTCTCCTCTTGTAAGTCGAGGGAAGGCGATAGAGTTGGAGCAAAAGGAAACAGCGTATGCAACAAAATTCCGAGATCAGACAAGAAACTCCGGCGTTGTTGATAAGCTAACGAAAGCCTCAGCTTGTCGGGTAAGATCGTCGAAATATATTGATTCTCAAGTCCGGTCTGACAAAAGAGTTTGTCCTCGTGACGATACGCAAGTGAAGCAGGATCTGTAATGCCTGGACGATCCTTCAGGAGCACGCCGTATTCCCGAGGGAACTGTTGTACATAACGTTCCACCTCAGGCCTGGCGCCGACAAATTGCATATCACCCATGAGTACATTAAGTAGTTGAGGAAGCTCATCCAGTTTCCAAGCGCGCAGAAACTTTCCTACGCGGGTGACTCGTGCATCCTCGGGGGCAGTCAAAAGGCCGTGGCGTTCAGCTTCGGGAACCATGGTCCTAAACTTTAGGAGATGAAAGTTCTTGAAATCTTTCCCGACGCGCAGTTGCGCATAGAAGACCGGACCACCATCGCAAACTTTTATTGCGAGAGCGATAGCTGCTAATAAGGGCAGGAGGAGGGGCAATCCAACAGCCGCGCAAATGAAATCAAAAGTTCGCTGCATCATCGGCAACTAGTTGTGTTGGGCTCGTTCGGGAGTGGAAGTATCTATGCCGAGCGTGCGGCTCGCGCGCCGATTGCGTATTGATCTGCAATCGCGACGACTGCTTCGACCACATCATCCACGTCCTGATCGCTCATTCCGGCAAAGAGCGGCAAGGAAAGCATGCGATTGTACTCGCGATAGGCAACTGGGAAGTCTCGTCGCTGATATCTGTATTTATCGCGATAGTAGGGCTGCAAGTGCAGGGGAATGAAGTGCACCGAGCTTGCAATGTCGCGAGCCCGCAGTTCGTCGATAAATTGATTTCGCGAGATGCCGATGAACTCCGCGTTGAGACGCAGAACGTATATGTGCCAGGCATGTTCAACGTTCTTCTTTTCGATCGGGATTTGAAACTGCCGGAATGAGGAAAATGCCGAATTGTATTTCTGGACGATTTCGCGCCTGCGAGCATGAAATTCCGGGAGCTTGCGCAGCTGGTGGAGACCAATAGCTGCCTGAATATCCATCATGTTGTACTTAAATCCTGGGCGGACGACTTCGTAATACCACGACCCTTCGGAGCCATACCGCTTCCAAGCGTCACGACTCATACCATGCAGGCTCCAGATCCGCGCATCTTCAACCAGCTCAGGAGGACCGGTAAGCATTCCACCTTCGCCAGTAGTCAGATTTTTGGTGGCGTAGAAGGAGAAGCAGGTGAAGAGCGGCACTTGCGAGGTGCTTGCCATCGACCCGATCATGCGGCCTTTGTATTTGGCGGGAAGAGCATGAGCGGCATCTTCGATTACCACTAAGTTAAATTCCGATGCAAGCTCCAGAAGGCGATCCGATGACGTGCGCCGTTGAGCAAAACGTCAGGGGTGTGGTGATGACCACGTCGCCGGGGCCAACTCCCAGAGTTGCAAGCGCGATGTGGAGGGCGGCCGTACACGAATTGACGGCCAGTGCCGAGGGCGCTCCCACAGCAGCGGCGAACTGCCGTTCGAACAGCTTCGTCTTCGGACCAGTGGTGATCCAGTCCGAGCGCAGAGTATCTATTACTTCTGCAATCTCTTCCTCCCCGATGAGAGGTGGAGAGAATGACAACAATTCTTTACGCATGATTATCCAACTTGGGGGCTGTCAGAAATGGTTGAAGTTCACCTGGCTGCGTGATCGCTTGCTGTATTCCTTGGCACAGTCGGAGATCATTTCTTCTGGATCACTGCCAGCAAATGAGTATCTAGTACGCGCAGGCTCGCAAGGATGTGGCAAAGCGCCCAGGATTTCCCAGCCAGCGCCCGCGCGAGAGGCGGCGCCACCGTAACGCGGCTGGAGCTTACGTTGCAGTTCGGAAACAGATCTTTGATTTCTGTTTTGCCGATGCCCCGTACATCTGGGTTATTGGGATTGTTGATAAAAAAGTCGTGCCACAAGATGATGCCGCCGCTCCTGAGCACTCTTGTCATCTCGCGCGCGACGCTTTCCTTCATTCGTGCATCGAGGATCGAGCTGAAAACGGTTGATTGCAATACAACATCAAAACTGGCCGCAGGAAAATTGATCTGGCCGGCGTTACCGCACTGCAACGTTACTCCGGCCGGGCACAGCCTTTTTGCCTCTGCAACTCGGTCGGCGAGAAGATCAATGCCAACGAGATGCTCCGGCCGCGCACCCCACTTGATGAACTCACGCAGCCAGAAACCTGTGCCACAGCCAACTTCAAGGATCTTAAGCTTGTCCAACGGCGGCTGAGTATGTTGCTCAAGGAGCGCCAACATTCTCCGTTCCCGCTCCTGTACCGTGAACAAGTTTCCCAAATCGAAGTACGAGTACCGCCGTTTTGGAATGTTCAGCTTTCGCCGCTCATAGGCAGACCTCACCCGAGCTTCTTCTACGTCCACGATATTTACCGGAATTTGCGGCACGTTGTCATGAACATCGATCATGCAGGCGCCTGACCGTAACGTCGAGGATCAGGCACAGTCTCCTCACATCGCGCATTTCTGATTACAGCTAGAAATGTTCCTATGCCGTAACAGAAATGGAAGAGGAAGAAGACGGGAGGCAACAACAGCGCAGATAGCCATCGTTTTCGAATTGCTATGCGTGCGCTGGCGAGAGATCCGGCCAGAAGATACGAGCCCAGCAGCAGCACCGCCGGAGCTAGAAGCGGGCGTTGATAAACAGCGGGCGCAAATGGAGCCACAACGGCGCACATCATAGTGCCCGCCAGTGCCAGCACGAACAAAAACGGCGTGAAATGCCGCAGTGACATAGATGACCGGTTCCGTCGAAAGCTGATGAAGTTCCAGAAGCCCGTATTCAATGCGTATTGGGCCAGAGAACGGAAGGTGCCTTTTACAAAATATTCGCAGTGCGTCTTGGAGGTGAGATATAAGTGATGGCCGCGGGCTCGCAGCCGCTGGTTCATATCATTATCCTGATTTCGATGCAGTTGCTCGTCATATCCCCCCACATCGAGCAAAGCCTGTTTGACGAAGACCGGATAGCTGATGCTGTCCACAAAACCCTCACTCTGGGTTCGGCACGAGCCGGTGGAGGAACCGAATGGATCCTCCAGCGCCAATGCAATCAGCTTCGCTTCAACGGTGTTGTTCAATGGACGCGTGAGCACCATGCCGCTGCATCCCGCCGCACCTGTTCGTCGCAACTCATCCAGACACACGGAAATGTAGTTTTTCGCGTAGTGTGCGTGCGCACCCATAATGCACACGTACTCTCCC
>QIBC01000286.1 GCA_003225215.1 Acidobacteriota bacterium | reverse complement strand
AGCTCGTAAACGAATTCCAGTTGATCTCCTCCAACTCTCGTTACAATTCTGGTGATGTGCGGACGTTACAGGCTTACGCGGGCCGACAAGCTCGCCGCGCAATTTGATGGTGAGCTTGTCGAGGAACTGCATCCCCGCTACAACATCGCTCCGACTCAGCCCGTTCCGGTTGTGCGAGCCAACGGTTCTCGGCGCGTGATCGCGTCGATGCGGTGGGGCCTAATCCCGAATTGGGCGAAAGATACATCGATGGCGCAAATCAATGCGCGTAGCGAAACGCTCCTTGAGAAACCCGCCTTCAAGGAAACTTTCGAGCGGCGGTGCCTCATTCCGGCCGACGGGTTTTATGAGTGGCGGCGGAGTGGCAGATCAAAACAGCCCTTCCATTTCGGGATGAAAGACGACTCGCTATTTGCGTTCGCCGGCATATGGGACCGTTGGAGACCGATTTGTCAGATGTGGGGCCGGCGTCCTCACTGGTTGTCCCGCGAGTCGCTGGTTCTCATGCGAGGATAGAACCATGAGAAATCTGCTTTCCACCTTTCTGACGTCATCGACATTCGCGATTGTCCTGCTCGGCGCCGCGTTTGCACAACAAACACCTGCGAAAAATGCTCAACCCGCTCCGGGCGCCACAACGAAGAAGACTAGAGCCGCAAAACGTACACCAGCTCCGGCAGCCAAGCCCAAGGCGGTTGCTCTCACCACTCAGCAGGACAAAGTCAGCTACGCGATCGGTATGAACATGGCGAAGACCCTTCAGAGACAAGCCGTGGACGTGGAACCGGACGTTCTCGTGAAAGGTTTGAAAGATGTCCTGACGGGGAAGAAGCCCCTGCTGTCCGACGACGAAGCCATGGCTACTCTCACCGCACTCCAGAATGACATGCGCGCAAAACAGCAGCAGAAATCCCAACAACTTGGGGTATCCAACAAGAAAGAAGGAGAAGACTTTCTGGCTGCGAACAAAGGCAAAGAGGGCGTGGTCACGCTGCCCAGCGGTCTTCAGTACAAGATCTTGAAGGAGGGCAGTGGCCCTAAGCCATCGGCGGCCGACTCCGTGGTCTGCAACTACCGCGGCACGCTGATCAACGGCACTGAATTTGACAGCTCCTATAAACGCGGGGAGCCGGCGACCTTTGCCGTAAACGGAGTCATAAAAGGCTGGACTGAGGCGCTTCAATTGATGCCGGTTGGATCAAAGTGGCAGCTTTTTGTTCCTCCCGATCTGGCTTACGGTCAAAGAGGTGCAGGCGCCGATATTGGTCCCAACACCACTCTCATTTTTGAAGTGGAGTTGCTGTCGATCAAGGGGAAGTGACAGTGCTCGCGGACGCCCCGCAGGTTCATGACTGGACGTTCATACTGCCCTCTTGCTAGTACGGTTATACTGTTCATGTACTCAGCCGATGCGTCCCGTCCATCGGGATCAGGTTGAATTTGCGAGGCCGATACCATCCGCCTCTGCGGATGTTACCGGGGACCTGGAGGGTCGTCTTCAGCAGTAGCGGTGACCTAGCTCCGGAGCGCGCGGCAGTCCGCGGCAGCGGACTGCGAAGTCGCTTGTGGACTGAAGCGGCGTGGCGCCCGCTGCGCATTGCCATTGATAGTATCGCCGCTGTCGTTCTTCCTTCCGACTGTCGTATTTGCAATCGCGCACTGGTTCAACTTTCAAGAATTCCTGTCTGCACTGAGTGTCTGAATTCACTGACTCCTGCCGATGTGACCGCCTGTTCGGTCTGCGGCGAGGCGCTGGGATTCCGTTCTTCCGGGAGCGAGACACTTTGTGGCGTATGCCGCCGCGCGCATCCGCGCTTCGATTTTGCTCTTTCATTCGGCAGCTATGACGGCGCGCTGCGGCGGCTTGTGCATCTACTCAAATACGAGCAATTCCGGCCGGCTGCAAATGTGCTTGGCGCGAAATTGGCCGAGGTGTTGAGAGGCAGCGAGTTTGCCGCTGATCGTCCGGCGCTGGTGATTCCGGTGCCACTGCACCCGAGCAAACGCCGGCAACGAGGATTCAATCAGTCGGAGTTGATCGCGCGTCGCGCCGTACAGAATTTGGGTGGCTCTCGCTTTGAGCTGCATCCAGGCAATCTTCGTCGCGGGCGTGCAACACTTTCACAGACGGGCTTAACCAGTCATCAGCGGCGGGAGAATGTCCGCGGAGCATTCATCGTGACTGCTCCCGCGCGTGTAAAGGACCGAAACGTAGTAATCATCGATGATGTTTATACGACGGGCACTACGTTGAATGAATGTGCGCGCGTGCTGCGCGCGGCCGGGGCGCGGCAGATCGCAGTGGCGACGGTGGCCAGAGTTTATCGCGCTGTCGCGGAGATCGTTCTGCATGAGGTTTCAAATCAGGAGAGACACGCAGCTGCCCTGGTAGAGGCGGCTGCTGGATAAGACAAGGGCCATGTCGAGACATAACCTATCGCATCGTCATTCAGGCTCGCATCATGTGCCTCGCGTCACGGTGACGCCGGCTACGATGGTGGCGCCGAATGAACCGGCGCGTCTGCCGATGCATTCCCCGGTGCTTGTGCTCAACGCCTCGTATGAACCGATCAACATCTGTGCCGCACGCCGCGCGCTGGTGTTGGTTCTGAAAGGCGTCGCCATCACAGAGGAAGAGAACGGACATTATCTGCACTCGGCAAGGCTGGCCATTCGCCTGCCCTCGGTGATCCGGCTGCTTGAGTATCGCCGCATCCCACACCAGACGCGAGCTCTCTCCCGCAAGAACATTCTCCTGCGCGACCGCAACACCTGCCAGTACTGCGGAGTGGTGTTGTCCTCTGCGGAGCTGACACTGGATCACGTGATTCCGCGCTCGCGCGGCGGAGTTTCCACCTGGGAAAACCTGGTCGCATGCTGCCATCCCTGCAACCATCGCAAGGGGAATCATCTGCTGGGTGAGATTAATATGCGCTTGATGCGCGAACCGCGCGCCTTCAGCCTGCACACCAGTCGTCACATCATGAGGATGATTGGCCGCTCGGATTCCAAGTGGCGGAAGTATTTGTTCTATTGAGCTGATTCCGATTGCCCCGGCGCTTGAATATATCTCTAAGCAAAAGCAATCAGAGAAAACTGCCGTCCCCACACATTGTGAGCTGCGCACTGGGACTCACGGGATTGACACGCAACCAAAAAGCCCTCAGTCGTGATGCCGAAGTATGCTCGGGAGCAACCCGCGACCGTACCGCGCACACTAACATTACCGTGACACTCGGTTCGTGGTAATTATTGAAAGAAGGCAGCGCAAGCTGATGCTTGGAAGTTCCCTCTGGCCGAGGCTTCTCCCTGGTTTCTCCTTGACGGATGGCTGGTTTTGCAAATCGAGGGTTTGTGGCTGCCGAATTTTCGCAGAAGGTGATCTGCCGTCCGGGTGAGCTCGCGCCTGCGAGCGGTGTGTATCTGGTAAGGCACTCAGGCCGTCATCGTCCACCGCATGAGGCCATCGTAGTCCGCGGAGAGGAATTCCCAATATGCCGCGCCTGTAAGGGAGCGGTCCAATATGAACTCGTCCGCGAGACGGAGCACGTCAATCACGACTGGGACCTGGCTGGACCAGTGGATCCTGGCATTCCGCGAAAACAGTCGGAGTTCGATACCTTGCGGGCGTTTCGGCGTGTGGAGGTCAACCTCCCTATCGTTCTTGTCGAGGCCCGCCATTCCAGAAATCCAATACTGGTGCATGGTCACGCTACCACTCTGAGCGAAGGGGGCCTGGGAGTAATGATTGAACGAGGCCTGAAATTTCCGCGTAAGAGTGTTACAGTGCGCTTTCCCGGTGCCCGCGTGCGCGAGGAAATTAATGTCAGCGCGCGTCTGCGATACCGGAATGGGATGCGTCATGGATTCGAGTTTCTCCGCCTCTCATCAAACGATCGGGATGCGGTGCGGGAACTCTGCAGCAAGATGGGCGCATGACTCTCAATTTGTGAAATCACGATCTTCCAATATGTGGGGGATCGCCTGCTTGAGCTGAAACCTGACCCTCGGTCCGCAAACCCGACAAGGCGGGAGCTGTTGACCGGCAACGAACGTAGCCTCTTTCACGTCAGACGTGCAACGGCTATGCAGGACGTGGTAAATGCCTGATTCGGGAACGACCTCTCCAGGTTTTCGTTGTTGCTGAACTGCAAGCTTTCTGGCTGGGTTCATTGCGACTCCCATATGCATGTGACAAAGTGCAAGTCTCCTACCAAAGAATGGGGCAGCAGCTCGGGATAGCTCGGCTGCTTTCAGACAGTTGCAGGGGTAAGCAAAGGTTGGCTGCCGGCCGAAGCGGCTGGGGGGAAGGATTTACTTGTTGCCAATGCGAAGAGTGCCCGCTTCCAGAAAGTTGCGCGATTTTTGAGAAAAAATCAGCAGATCTCGATTACCGGTGCGGAATGACGTAGAGAGCAGCTTCTGCAAGACTTTATAAAATTAGCCGGCGTGTTTCTTCGTTTTCTCAGGTTTTGAAGGGGCACGGCTTCAGCGAAGCGT
>QIBC01000085.1 GCA_003225215.1 Acidobacteriota bacterium | reverse complement strand
GTGTTTCCCAAGTGTACGCACCAACGCCGCATATCGGTCCACCGGCCAACACTTCGCCCCCCAGCCGGCGCCAGGGTTAATGAGAGCAAACGAGCTTGCGCTCGTCAGCTTGTCAGCCCAATGCTCAGCCTCGGCAGACACTGGGAAGGGCGGCTGGAGAGCATCCATCACGCGTCCGACTGCCGCAGAGACAATCTCAGCTGCCTGATCGACCACATGCCGCGCTGGTGTGTGTGCCTTCACGTTGTACCACCAGCGGGCGGGCAGCTCCCGTGGATGCATCGCTCCCGCTCTCACCTTCGCGCCGCTCGCTTTTGCCAACAGCGCCGAGCGGATCGCTCCCTGCAGATCGATCACGTGATCGTAGTTCAGCTCGCGCAATCGGACGCGCAATGCGCGCATCTCTTCGCGTGTCACCGAAGAAAGGGGACGCTGGCGCCAACGGCGCATATGGACGCGATGGACAAGATCCACGAGCGGCTGCTCGGGAGAAGTGGATGTACTCGCATCGGAGATTGCCCGCGACGTCAGAAGCGGAGCCCAGCGCTCCTCGATCGCCCAGTCGATGCGGCTTTTTGCAAATTGCAAGCGCAATCCCGCGACCGCCGGCATCGCGTGAATCACATCGCCCATCGCGCTGAGTCGAACGATCAATATCCGCATCGCTAATCTTTTAAGTGAAGAACTGCACCGTTGATTTTCTCACGCGCACGCTGCGCTTTCTCTGGCACAAAGTTCTGTCCCTATATACTGCTATACCTGCGCACATGCCTATATGCCCACGTTTTCTTAGACTAGCGGTTATCTTTTCCATCTCTTGCAGCACAGCATGGACTCAAGATTCCTCGAATTGGACGGTTAAACCCGAGTGGGTTCGTGCCCACGAACGGTTTCTTGCCAGCGATGCTATGCGTGGACGCGGTAGCGCCACGCCCGACGAATGGATTGCGGCCACATATGTCGCCTCGGAGTTCGAGAAGTATGGTCTGAAACCAGGGCTTCCGGACGGGACTTACATCCAACGCGCAGAGCTTGTTCAGCCTGTGATAGACGGCCCTGCTCAAATCAGCGCTCCGCAGAATACGGGATTTATTGCTCTTGAGGAGGGAAAAGACTTTAGCTTCCTGCGAACCAGTGGCGACAGCATCTCGGGACCACTGCAGAAGATCAATTCGGAAAACATAGCTGTCGCACAGATTCAGGCCGGAGCAATAGTCATGCTCGCTGGCGATCTTGGAAAACAAGGAAGCAGCTTCCTAAGGCGCGCATACGGTGCAGGCGCTAAAGCCATTCTGCGCGAAGACGCATCCTTGAACGTTGATACTCTGCAGCGAAATCGGCGTGAACGCCGGCCAGTAAGTCCTCATCTTCCGGATACGGAACAATCCCTGGGCGGCGGCAAGTTCAGTGTCCTAGCGATCACGAAAGACGCCGCTGACCGTCTTGGCAAACTGGCTGACGGCACAGCTCTCTCCCTGCGAATTAATACTAAGGACACTGCTCGGTACACCTACAACGCCGTCGGCGTGCTTCCTGGAACGGATGCCAGTGGAAACGCGAAGATCGTTTTGCTCTCCGCGCACCTCGATCATCTCGGAATCGGACAGCCTGTCAACGGCGATTCGATCTATAACGGAGCCAACGACGATGCCTCTGGCACAAGTGCGGTTCTTGAACTCGCGCACGCACTGGCAAGTGGCGCCAAGCCGCAACGAACCATCTACTTCGTGTGCTATGGAAGCGAGGAATTCGGAGGCCTGGGCTCAACCTATTTCCGCGAACACTCGCCAGTCCCGCTCGATCGCATCGCTGCCAACCTCGAGTTTGAAATGATCGGCAATCAGGATCCAAAAATGCCAAAAGGCAAATTGCTCTTCACCGGATGGAATCGTTCAAACCTGGGCCCTACGCTGGTGCAACACGGAGCGCTGCTGGGCGACGATCCGTATCCTGAACAACACTTCTTCGAGCGATCAGACAATTACTCCTTGGCGCTTAAGGGAGTCGTCGCTCAGACCGCCGGAGGCTGGGGAACGCCGCCCACCTATCACAAGCCCGATGACGACATCGACCATCTCGATTTCGATTTCATGACTCAGGCCATACAGTCGTTGGTGGAACCTGTGCGATGGCTTGCGAATTCCGATTTTGTTCCGCAGTGGCTGCCTGGGAAAGAGCCACTAGGACGGGAATGATTCAAGTGCAGCAATGAACCCAGCGCGGAACGCATGGCAGAGCGAATCAGCATTTTGTAGGCCTTCAGCACCGTCCTTGCCGACGTTGTGACGTGAGCATTGGACGTTAGGTCAGGTTTGAGATACCGACTGGGGCGTTCATAAATTTCGCACAAACTTTATGGATGCTCGCGGCGCTTCCCTAGTCTGTCAAATAAGTGCTCTAGGGCGCTCTCGGCATCTATCAATTTGATTTGCATCGGAATCACAACAGGACGAAGTACGCTTGAATGCGCGCCCAGGTTAACGGCATCCTTTTCGGTTGTGACCAGAATGGAACCAGGCAGGTCAGCTTGGCGAGCGGCCAGGCGCTTGATGTCCGCCGCGATGTAACGGTGGTGATCGCGAAATACAATTTCTACGCGCAAATCGACTCCAGCAGACCGCAATGCGGCGAAGAATCGTTTTGGGCGCGCGATACCACAAAAGGCAATCACCGGCCCATTCAGTGCCGGAATTTGAGTCTCTCTTTCTATCCGCCATGTTTGGAAGTTTCCATTGGGCAACTTGCCTTTTGGGAAACTCTCATCAACAACCACGGCATCGGCGCGCTTCAGTGATGCAAACGATTCACGCAGCCTTCCTCGAGGAAGGAGATTGTCGTCGAGGTCCTCGCGATTGAGTAAGACGATGTCGAAGTCGCGATGGAGCTGTCGGTGTTGGAAGCCATCATCGAGCAAATGCATTGGGTTTTGCGTTGCTGCTTTGTACTGGCTTTCCGCGTGCACTCCCGCCGAATAGCGGTTTTCGCCGACAATCACAGGGCAGGGTAGCTTGCGCGCAATGAGCAGAGGCTCGTCGCCGAACTGCTCTGGAGTTCCGGAAGCATCCACACTCAGTACTCCCGAAGTGGAACGCCGGTATCCTCGCGAGAGGACGTCGATCCACATTCCTCTCTTCAGAAACAATTCGCCAAGCGCAATGACGAAAGGAGTCTTGCCTGACCCGCCTGCAGAGATGTTGCCTACGCTCACTACCGGCCAGTTCAGGCGCCGGGCTTTGAATACCTGACGGTCGTACAGCGAATTGCGCACGGAGACAACTCGCTCATAGATCTGGCCGAGCACCCTCATGCGGGCGGCAGGCTCAATTGCGCTCGCGGTGCAACATGGCGCCCGAGAAACTCACGCAGAGCAGAAAGCGTTCGTTCGGTGCTGCCTCGGCCGCCCTCGACTACCCACTTAGCACGTGCGCCAAGCTGCATTGCATCCTGGGGCGATCGCAGAAGATTTAGCACTACTTCGGTGAGTTGTTCTGAGCTGACAACCCGAACCGCGTCTCGTCCTAGGAAAGTGCGCACAATCTCGCGAAAATTCTCGTAGTGTGGGCCGATCAGTATTGGCTTCCCGAACTGGGCAGGCTCCAGAATGTTGTGGCCGCCACGTGGCGCCAGAGATCCGCCGACGAACGCTAAGTCCGCAAGCGCATAGATAGAGGCGAGTTCGCCAATGGAATCGAGCAGGAGAACGCCGCCGCCGAGTGGCGAGGACTTCCAGGAGGAGCGTCGCCAGAAATTGATTCCCGAATCGCGCAGCAACTCGGCAACCGTATCGAAGCGCTCAGGATGGCGGGGCGCCAAAATTACTAATGCCTGCGGGAATTCGCTGAATACTTTCTTGAAGCAGCGGACAAGCAGAAGCTCCTCACCATCAACTGTGCTGCCAAAGACCAGCACTCTCTGATCGGGAGCGATGGATTGCCGCAGGGCGCGTGACAGCGCGGATTCTGACGGAGCCTGCACGTCGAATTTTAGATTGCCTCCCACGACCACGCTTTCAGAAGCAGCCCCGATCGCGATGAGCCGATCACGATCGACTTCCGTTTGCGCCAGGAACATGGCCACGTTCCGCAGCACTTCGCGCAATAGAGAGCGAAAGCGCACGTAACCAGGAAAGGAACGGTCGGAAATCCGGGCGTTTACCACAACAATTTGCGCTCCGTTCTCCTTTGCGAGGTGCAGAACGTTTGGCCACAACTCCGTCTCAGCCAGAATCAGCATTTCAGGAGTAATAGCATTCAAATACCGGTTGATCGCGAATGGCAGATCGAGGGGCATGTAAAACACGCTCTCTTCGCCAAAACGCCGGCGCGCCAATGTTTGGCCCGTGAGGGTCGTCGTAGAAACGAAGATGCGCTTTTCTGGGAACTCCGCCTTCAACGTCTCAATCAACCCGGCTACCGCCAGGACTTCGCCTACGGAAACGGCGTGAATCCAGATCGAGCTCTTGCCCTTCTCAGGAAGCTTGAGCCGCGACGGTACCACACCGAATCGCTCTTTCAATCCCGCCCGATATTTTCCCGCGCGCGCCATTCCGATTAGCCAGTAGGGGAGGCTGATCGTCAAGGCGAGCGCGTACAGAAACGAATAGATCCAGTACATGAGACAGGACCGCGCTTGTATTGTACGGTCGGAATCGCGTTCGCTCGGGCTCCAATAGATGTTCACTATCGAACATCGACCACCAGTGATGAACGTATTCCTCGCCTCCACTGCCCCGCAAGACCGTGTTTCTGCTCGACATCACACCTGGATTGACTTGGCGTTAAACGTGCGCTCGTTAGCAGGATCGGGCTGATCTGATGATGCGATCGGGACCGAGGAGTGCGAGTGGACAAACTCATTCAAGAAGTTCGTTATGGACTGCGCCAGCTGCGCAAGTCTCCGGCTTTTACTGCGACTGCAATTCTCACCCTAGCTTTTGGCATTGGCGCGAATGTGGCTGTGTTCAGTGTGATGAATGCTGTGCTGTTGAACCCAAGCGGTCTCCATAATCCGCAAGGACTGGTTGCGCTCCGCGCGAAGTACACGCTGGGCGCTATGAGTAATATTTCCATGTCGGCTCCAGATTTTCAGGACGCCCTTGAGGGTCGCAATCTCTTCGACACGGCTGCGATCATGCAGCCCGGCAGCTTTAATTACTCGGGAACCGACGGGCAGCCGATGCGTCTGCAGGCGGCACGGGTATCGTGGCACTGGTTCGACGTCTTCCAGGTGAAACCTTACCTTGGCCGCAACTTCCGAATGGAAGATGATCAGCCGAACGCCAACTATTCCGTCGTTTTGTCATATCCCACTTGGAAGCAGCGCTTTGGAGGCGATCCCGACATCGTCGGCCGCAAGCTGCAACTGAATGGACAAGCCTACGAAGTGATTGGTGTAATGGGTCCTGAGTTTGGCTGGCCCAATCAAGCCGAGTTTTGGACGCCACTCGCGCTGCCCTCCAACCGTTTCTTCGACCGGAATTTCCGTTACAACGAGAACTTATTTGCCGTTGCCAGGCTGCGTCGGAGCGCAACATTGCAGCAGGCGAACGCTTACTTGAACATGCGCGCGCAAGAGGAAATCGCCAGCGAAGGACCTGACAGCTTTGGACGGCGAGCGGGTTGGGGCATGTTCGCGATGTCGCTCGTGGACTTTGTCGCCGGCGATCTACGCAAGCCTCTCTTCCTGCTGCTCGGCGCTGTTACGCTGGTTCTGCTGATCGCCTCGTTGAACATCGCAGGATTGCAATTAGCGCGCGCCTCTGACCGTGAGCGCGAGACCTCGATTCGCGTTGCGCTCGGTGCGCCCAGCGGTCGTCTGATCGCGCAGGCTTTTCTCGAAAGTTTTCTTCTCGCTTGCGGTGGCCTGGCCATCGGACTGCTGTTTGCCAAGACCGTAATTCCGCTCCTGCTGCTGTTGGCTCCGGAGAACCTGGTACGCAATATTCAGATGCAACTACAAACGCCGGTACTTCTCTTCGTGAGTGGTATCGTGCTGCTGGCGGTTTTGCTTTGCGGCTCCGCGCCAGCGTGGCAGATGACGCGATTCAAGTGGGTGCAGGCCCTGCGCGAGAGCGGACGCTCCGATAACGCGAGCCGCGCGCGCCAGCGCTTACGCTCCGGGCTGGTAGTCTGCGAAATTGCCGTGGCAATGCTGCTCTTGGTCAGCGCTGGATTGCTGGTGAGCAGCCTGAAGAGAGTTGAACAGGTGGAAACCGGATTCGATCCTCATGGACTCATGTCCGGCCGCGTTTCCTTGCCGCAGAGTGTTTATTCGTCCGACGAAAAGAAAGCTGCCTTTTACGCCGCGGCGCTCGATCAATTGAGAAATATTCCTGGGGTGACCGATGCTGCTTGCTCAGACGCCCTGCCCTTCACCGGCCAGGGAGGCGAATCCTCGTTTGACATTAAGGGACGGAAAACTGCGCCGGGCGATCCAGGCCCTCACGCCAATATCCGCGTAGTATCCGCAGGTTACTTCCACGCTTTGCGGATTCCGATTTTGCGCGGCCGCGAATTTACGCCTGAAGACCGGGCCTCGACACAAAAGGTAGCGATCGTCGACGAGGCGCTAGCCAAGCAATATTTCCCCAATCAGGACCCACTCGGGCAGGAAATCAGCCTTGACGAAAAGAATTACTACACGATTGTGGGCCTGGTCCATCATACGCGCGTCTCTTCTCTCGACTCTGATTCGATTGAGGGCACTTATTATTTTGATATAGCGCAAGTTCCCGATTCGGGAGCATCGTTTGTGGTCCGCACCAGCCTCTCTCACCCTGAACAGCTTCGATCGCCGATTGAAAGCGCCATCCGCGCCGTCGATCCCAGCCAGCCGGTTTACGATTTTCATACGATGGAGGAGTGGGTCGGCGAGTCACTGGTCAGCCGGCGCTTCCTCGTAGTTCTTCTATCGGCCTTTGCCGGCCTATCTCTCTTTCTCGCAGTACTCGGACTTTATGGCGTTGTGACCTATATGGTGAAGATGCGTGTGCGCGAGATTGGCATACGTATGGCCTTGGGCGCGCAGCGCTCAGATGTTCGCAAGATGATCCTGAAAAGCGGCGCCGAACTTGCGGTGATCGGATCAGTTTTGGGAATCTTCGCTACGTTCGTGATCGGGCGTACACTGTCGAGCCTGCTGTACGAGGTGAGTCTCTACAATCCCGCGACCTTGCTCAGCACCTGTGCGCTTCTGGCAGCGGTCGTGTTGTTGGCTAGTTATTTACCAGCCTGGCGGGCCTCAAACTTGAACCCGATGCACACATTGCGGCAAAACTAATTCCAAAGGCCTGGGAGACTCGAAATCTGCGAATTCCAATTCCATGAATAGTCAGCGCGGGACAAAGGCTTCCTTTTGGAGGGGTGTGTCCCAGCCTAAAAAACAAACTTCGCCGACCACCATTTGATAACTCAAGGGTAAACAGAAAAGATTGTTCGAGTACGACGAGATGGTTTGATCAAGTGGTTCCAGCCCTCGGCCGGACCTTGGATTGGGCTGAACAGTAGCTCGAACAACAAGAACGGCACAACCGCGCAGTTCTGGAGTGGACGGCCAAAGTTAGAAAAGCTCCCGACGAGGGCGGCCGGAATCGCGTGACTCATTTACTTATTGCAGCCTGAATCGCTCGTTCAGCAGTCTCTGAAATCGCGGACGATAGATCAGATCGTAAGCAAGCTCTTTGTCCGGAAACATCGCCAAGGCGGCGGTCTTGGCGTTCGCAATCATCTCCGAGGCCTGTTCCAGTGTGAGGTCCTCATCCTGTGCGAGGACAGACATCACCATGTTCATCATCAGTTGCAGCCGGCGGATCTTGCGGTTTTCTTCTTCCTGTTCGATTTCAAGCTGGCTGCGTTTCTCCGGTTCCTTGTTCTGGCTCGTCTGACTCATCCGTGGTATCTCCCGAAACCTGCACGGGCAAGCTCCCTCGCCTGAGCGCGGCAATTCGCGCTCATCGAAGGCCCCGATTCCACGGAGTCTACTTGGCCCGACTTTCCTTGCAGGAACATTAATAAATTGGATGGACTGGCAATGGCGACGCGTTGCGCAGAAATTCCACAACAGATCAGCCTAGCCCGATGCGCTGGAGGCATGGCCGGATAATACACCGGTTTTCCCACGGCTTAGCTCAACGAAGTACACTGTTGGAGTACTTCAGTGCATCCAACTCGCTGCACCTGTGGCTCAACTTGGCTCTCGGAGCGCTTTATCGAAGCCTTCATGGAGGAACAATGGCTACCAATCCTAATTTCCAGCCCACGCCGATCCGCGAGGAGAGAGGCTTGGTAAGGGTGTTCGATACCAGCGATGAAGCCGAGGCACTCGTAGTGCAGGGATTGCTTGAATCCAACGAAATTGAAAGCCTTTTGACGAATCTCGATGCGCCGCAGGACGTTCTTCCCGGCGTTGGCGGAGTCGTATTGCGGGTGCGGTCGTCCGACGCCGACGAAGCGCGATTCATCATCGAAACATTCCGCAATGACCAGCCTGCTGCGGAGGAATCCAGCGAGGCGGAAATTCCATAGCTGTCCGCCGGCTTCCCCAACGCGCTGATGTCACTCCGCCCTCGTCCAGATAAAAACTGATCGCGCCTTCGTAATCGGTACGGAAGGTGCACGTCCCGGCGTCTCCCAACCGCGCCAAAACTTCGGCGCGTGGATGGCCATAACGGTTGAATTTGGCGACTGATATCAGTGCAAATTGGGGCCGAATCGCATCGATCAAAGCCGGAATTGAGGACGTAGAGCTACCATGATGAGCTACTTTCAGCACATTCACGGCAGCAATTTGGGGCGCGATAAGGTTCTCTTCGCGCCTTTCCGCGTCGCCTTCGAGGAGCGCTGACGCCGCTCCGAACCCGATTTTCAGCACCATCGACTCGTCATTTACGCGCTTAGGCGCGAGATAAGCGTCGGAAGGAGGCGCAAGAACCTCAAAATGCGCGCCTCCAAAGTCGAATTTGTCGCCCGCTACGCGCCGCAAAACGGCGATTCTGTACTCCTTAGCTTGGGCGATAAGATCGATATAAGCGCGCACTGGAGGGCTTGGAGCCACCCATAACTCCGCTGGATGGAAGTTTTTGAGCACGGTAGGCAGTCCCCCGATGTGGTCTCCGTGCGCATGCGTGAGCGCAACCGCGTCCAGATGCGACAATCCGCGCGCCCATAGATAGTTGGAGACGACCTCCTCACCGACATCGAAACCCGACCTGCTCGCCCCCAACACGCCGCCAGCGTCGATCAGCAGTGTCTTGCCCCGAGGCGTAATTACCAAAATGGAATCACCTTGGGCCACATCGATGGCCGCAATCTCCAATTTTCCGGCAACAACGTCCGGCCTACGTCCCCTTACCAGGACGACATCCGCAACAATTAAGAGCACAAAAGCAGAAGTCATGAGCGGCACTTTCCGCTTTGCGGTCAAGAAACATGCGGTGATCGCGGCGCACGAAAGCGCGATGGCCCACGTCGCAGGATCAGGTACACGCACATCTGCGGCACGAAAACGCCCAAAGGTGACGACTCCGGCGCCGATTAAGTGCAGCAGCAGCGCGGTTACAGAGCGGGGTATGAACACAATCCAGGCTCCGGCGTAGCTGAGCAGCGTGCTGGCAATTGCCGCCGGAAGCAGCAAACTCATGATTGGAACCACGGCAAGGTTCGCGGGCAACGCCAACGTGGTGGCGCGATGGAAATAAAGAGCCATTGGTAGAGCCAGCACCGCTTGCATGAGAGCAGAAATCAGCACGAGATCGACTGTTCTCAGCGCAATTCTGAGTCCGGCGAGGAGGAACAATCGTGCCATCCACCGTGGGACGAGAAGCTGCATGCGGCCAAGAATCATACGCAGCTCCAGGCGGAATTGAGCCTGGCCTGGGAGCAGATGCAAATCGTAGCCAGTGGAATCCAGGTGCCGCAGACACTTCCGATAGGGAGCGGTGATTCGTTCCATTATGGGAGCGACGATCCCTGCGAGCGTCAAGACGGCGAGAAACGTCATCTGAAACCCGGCATCGAACAACGCCTTAGGATCCATAACTAGCGCCACCAACGCAGCTATTCCCAGAGCATTCAGCGGGTTTCGCTCACGATAAAGCAGCCGCGCGAGCATGTAGACCACACACATCAACGCCGCCCGCTGGACAGGCGCGCCCAAATCGGTAACAGAAACGTACAAACCAACAAAGAGGACGCTCGCCACGGTAGCGACGGTGTCTGGGAAGCGCGCCATTCGTGCCAGCCAAAAAACCGAAAAGGCGAGGATCGCGACCGCCATGCCGGAGACAACCAGCAGGTGATACGAGCCGGTACGCTGAAAATCAAGCTTCACGTTCTGATCGAGTAACGATCGCTCGCCGAGAATCATTGCGGCAAGCAGAGCCGCATCGCTTTGATTGATGGAGAAAATGCGCCAACCTGGTCCCGGCGGAGTGCGCAAAGCAAGCACATGCTGCAGCAAACTGTGGCGCGCCCGCGCGCGAAGAGCTCCCAAACGTGTTCCACCCCGGCCGGGTAATAATTTGACGTCTGTCGCCTTTGCGCTGAGTGTCGCAGCGATTCCGTTGTCAAGCAGATAAGCCCGCCGGTCGAAGACTCCGGGATCTCCATAAGTTTGGGGTGCGCGTATCCGCCCGCGAACGCGAAACCGTTGCCCATAATGAAACTCGCGAGCAGAGAGGTCCTCGGAATTGCCGGCGGGCGATGAATCCGCGTCAGCCGCCGCGTACAGGCCAATCCTGACCCCCAAAATACTGTTTGAGGCGGCGCAAGGCTCATCGAGACAGCGAATCTCATCAGCCCGGAGGTCGATTTGCTGATATGTCTCCTGTGTTATTCGTTCCGAATCGGGATCTAATGCGTTGGTTTCAACTACAGGAGACGCGGCCCGCGTGACAAATCCAGTCACTTCAACCTGTTGATTGTCGAGCTGCTGAGGCAACAACGCTGTTTTCAGCATACTGCCAAGCCCACCTTGCGCTCTGCCCAACATCGCGATTGCCAGCAACGCAATGAGTGATGCGGCACGAGGCCGCAGCTTGAGACAGCCAAGAGACAGAATCAGAAGCAGAATCGACGCGAACATTGGCCAGTTCGGTGGCGTCCAACATGCCGGCCCAGTAGCCAGACGCGCCCATACGGTTCCCAAGGCGAGACTCGACGCCGCCCACAGCATTGGATAACGCAGGGCACGGGGCACAGGAAGAACGGACGGTAAAGAAGTGGATGACTGCGCGGGAACAATCAGGGAAGCGGCAGTGGCCAAGGCGGTGAGAGTTTACCGCATTCTTTCGCAGCTCGGCTCGAACAAACGTGGTTCCGGCCCTCGGCCCGGGGCTGTTCGTCGTCAGGGGCGACACTCCCCGAGATCGAAAGAAAATCGTGCACGTGCATTCCAGCGGAGCCGTTACTAATGGAAACCGGTAGTTAAGCGACAGGCCCGAAGGGCCTAGTGTGGGTGAGACGAGAAAACTAATCTCGTCGCAGCACTGTGCATGTTTCAATATGGAACGTCTGCGGGAACAAGTCGATCAAATGGATTTCCGCGATCTTCCGCCCATCCGACGTAAGCTGCTTCAAATCGCGGGCCAGCGTGGCGGGATCGCAGGAGACGTACACAATTTCTTGCGCAGCTAGCCGGGCGATCTGCGTACTGACTGCAGTCCCCAGGCCTGTTCGCGGAGGATCGACCACGATCAGGTCTGGCTTCAAGGTTCCGGCAACGCTGGTGAGATACGCTTCGGTGCTCTGCGCGGAGACTTTCACGTTTGCGCGGACATTTGCACGCAGATCGTCGATCGACAGCGGCGACGACTCCACCGCGATCACGCGCTCGAAGCGCCGCGCCAACGGCAGGGCGAAGAGACCAACACCCGAATAGAGGTCCAGGGCCACGCGTCCTTTACGTTCGTTCACCCCAAGCTCGATCATTCGTGGAATTAGAAAGCGGTTTGTCTGAAAAAACGCTCCCGCGCTCACGCGGTAAGTTTCGCCTGCGGCCTCGTAGCTCAGCGATGCTTCTTCACGCAGCAGGCGGGGTTTTGGAAGTTCGGAACTGCGGGATCGGGAGTCGGGACGGGCGAAGCTGGCAACGCCATGAATCTCCGGCACGGCTGCGGCCAGGGCGTTCGCGAATTTGAGCAACACCTCGTTATCGATACCACCAGCGCGCTGATAGAGCTCCGCCATGAGCTGCTCGTCGCTTGCACTGGCAAACAGCTCAATCTCGCCGATCTCTTCAGGGACCTCACCGAGCTCGCCTACTCTCCAGATTTGGGTCAGGGCGCGGTTGATCAGCGGCGAGCTGATCGGACACTCGCGAACCGGCAGCAGCTCATGCGAGCCATGCCTGAAGTACCCGATGGCGAAATTCGGCTTGCTGTGCAGGTGAAATCGGGTGCGATTGCGGTACTCAAGTGGCGATGAAGAATGCGTTTGAATTTCGAGCGCCAGATCCAGCTTGGCAGTGCGGCGCAGTGTTTCGCGCAAGATTTCGGTTTTTAGACGAAGCTGCTCTTCGTAGCTGATGTGCTGATAATGACAGCCTCCACACTCGCCGAAGTAGGGGCAGGGCGGAGCAGTGCGTTTGGGCGACGGTTGCAGGACGCGCTTGAGCTGCGCCCTTGCGAATCCGGGCCGCTCCTCGGCAATCGTCGCCTCGACTTTTTCATCGGGCAGGACGTAGGGAACGAAGATCGTCTTTGCTCGCGACTCGCTTTCATTGGCGAGTCGTGCCAGGCCATCGCCGCCGTAGACTAGTTTTTCAATAGTGAGTTCCACGGTCGTCACATGTAGAAGAGGCTGAGCCGTGGAAGTCCATAGCGCTCCAGCAGCCGCTTGTGCAGGAACTGTTTATGCAGCTGATCGATTTGTGGACCGTTCATCTTTCCGCGATAGGGCGCGATTTGCCGATCCGCATCGGCGCGGATGACGAGCAGTTCCTTTTCGGGAGTCGATGTCAGCAGCGCCGCCTGGAGTTTTTCTTCGAGCACCGTGAGCCGTCGCTCTACGTCTTCCAGTTGCAGATGTCGAGAGACCTTCTCTTTCAGATCGTCGCACATACACAGCAGAGAATCCGCGGCCTCGCGCGCGACCTGTTCGGCGACTCCTTCGAGCTTGGCCACCCGAAACAGCGCGGCGTTCCTGGTGAGATAGCCACAGACCTCTTCTGCGGAGAGGCCCGCATCAGAGTACTTCTTCTCGCGCTTGGTTCCGACCGCAGCCTCCTTCATCTCTTCCGCAGCAGCGAGTACCTCCTGCGAACAAAAGGCAAGACTGTTCACCTTGCGCGTCTTGCTGGGCTTTCGGTCGTAGTTGTCGAATGCGCTATTGATGCCGCGCAGCACGGCCTCGAGCGGAATCCCTGCCTCTTTCCAGGTCTCAATCAGCGCCCAATCGAGGGTTGACAATAGCAACAGTGTCCCGCGCCGGCGCTGGAACTGTTCTTCGATTTCCGTGAAGTAATTGAAGTAGTTGTGCAAGCGCTTAATT
>QIBC01000084.1 GCA_003225215.1 Acidobacteriota bacterium | reverse complement strand
CTTCTTCAAATAGAGCAGGCAATGCTCGGCATCACCGCGGCCGGCGAACATCTTCGCGACTACGTACGAGTAGCGTGCGCGATCTTCTGGAGATGACATCTGCATGGAGACGCCGGTTTGTGAGTGGCGCTCGAATATCTCCGGATCGAGGGAAAGCGCAGTTGCATATTCCTGGCTAGCCCGATCGTATTTGTGTGTGGCGAAATAGGCTGTTCCGAGGTTGCTGTGGAAGCTGGCCGAATCTGGATTCAAAATGATGGCCTTGCGGTAGAGCTTGATGGCCTTTCCATAACTGCGCGTGTTGTAGTGCACAACGCCCAGGTTGTTGGTGGCTTCCGGATATTGGCCGTTCGCTTTTAGCGCGCGCTCGAACATGCGCTTGGCTTCGTTGAAGTGCATCATCTGGAGCTGAGCGATCCCCTCCTTGTTGAAGAGCTGCGAGGGAGAGGAACTCTTGCGGATGGCGGCCTCGTAATAGTCGATGGCGTCGGCGTAGTACTTCTCAGCGCGAAGGATGTCGCCCCGTTGCTCAAGCTGATCGACAGTCGCAGTGGGCGATGGCGGCTCGATGCGGCGTAGCTGCACCGGCGTCGTCATCGTAATCGACGAGTTGTCCGAAGCTGGATTATCGGATTGCGCGAAGCAACAGGCAAAAGCGGTAAGGGCGAACGTGAAAGCGAACCATGTACGAGACATCCTGGCCTCCCTGGTCACTTCCGTCGCGGGTTCTACCTTGGTGCAGGCGGGGACGGCGAACTCTGCGGCGAATTTTGGTCCTTATTATCCCCCTTAATTGCCCCAAAAATCTTGCCAAAAAAGCCCTTTTTCTTCTTATCGTCCTCGGTACTTTGGGCCGTCTGGGACGACTGTACGACCGGTGGGGACGAAAGTGGCTGGGATACCTGCTGAGCAGGATTAGACACCGCAGGCGGCGCACTCGGATGTGGTCCAACGCCAAAGATCTTCTGGAAGAAATTGCGCTGATCACCAGCGGTCATCTCGCAGGTCTGATTCGGCTCAGTGCCGGAGATAAAGGCCGCTTCGTAATCGTTCGGACAGACGGGAGTAGCCAGGTAATTCGTTACTTTGTCGAGCTTTACGTCGACTACTCCGGCAGGCGGATTGAAGGGGCTAATTCCATCCTTGTATTGTGGCAGGGCGACCGCGCGTTTCATGAACTGAGCCCAGATCGGCGCTGCGGTTTTGGAGCCTTCCAACTTCAGGTCACTGTAGTCGTCATAACCTACCCAAACAATGCACAACAGATTCGTGGTGTAGCCGGCGAACCAGGCGTCGTGCGAGGTCCCCGTCTTTCCTGCCGCGGGAGCCGTGAAGCCGTCACGGCCCCGAACTCCGGCTGCAGTGCCGTAATTCAGAACACCTTCCATCATGGTCGTCGTGACGTAGGCCACGCGGGGGTCGAGTACCTGGCGGCTGTCGGTAGTGAAGTCTTGCAGGACATCGCCTTTGGCATCCCGCACCGAACTGACGAAGATCGGTGAGATGCGTGTGCCGTTATTGGCAAAAATCGTATACGCCCCAGCCATATCCATAGGAGTGGCATCGTAAGAACCGATCGCCATGGCCGGCGTGGCGCGAACCGATTTGATTCCCGCAGAGCGGGCGAGTGCGACAACTTTGTCGTAGCCAATCATCTCGGCTACTTTTATGGTCGCGTTGTTCAGGGAGTGGGCAAGTGCGAAGCTGGCGCTGACCGGTCCGTAATATTTGTCCTCAAAGTTCTTGGGGGTGTAGACCTTGTCCTCATATTGGAAGACGGTCGGCGAATCATCAACGATGGTGGCTGGAGTGAAGACTGGCTGTGCTCCAATGAGAGCGGTGTTCACGGCTGTAGCGAAGACGAACGGTTTGAAGATTGATCCCGTTGGACGGCTGGCGACCGCGTGATTCAGCTGGCTCATGCCATAGTTGCGTCCTCCGGACAGTGCGAGGACAGCACCAGTGTGGGGATCGATGCACACCAGCGCGACCTGGGCATCGGGTCCGGGTCGGACCGTAGTAACGATCTTCGCATTCTTGCCTTTGCCCTCGCGAACCTTCTTAGTGCGTTGCTTGCGGACTAATTCATCCACTTGCTTCATGCCGATGTCGATGGCCTCGGCCGCGGCATGTTGCAAATCCAGATCGAGGGTAGTGTAGATGCGGTATCCGTTTCCGTTTAGTTCCGTATCTTTGTACTGCGAAATCAGCGATTCGCGAACCATGTCGACAAAGTAAGGCGCGTCGCTCGCTTCTACGTTGGGGGGAGCGAGCTTCAGCGGCGCGGCCTTGGCGGCATCGGCCTGCGCCTGCGAGATCACCTCGTTGTCGACCATCGCCTGCAGCACGATGTTGCGGCGCTCAAGGGCACGGTCAGGATGTCGATACGGGGAGAAGTAGGTTGGACCATTGACAATTCCTGCCAGCAGTGCCGCTTCGGAAAGCGTGAGGTCTCCGATATCTTTCCCGAAATAGGCTTGCGAGGCCTCACCGAATCCTTTGATCGTGAATGAGCCGCGCTGGCCCATGTCCACCTGGTTCACATAGAGTTCGAGAATCTGCTTCTTCGAGAGACGCTGCTCGAGTTCGGTGGCAATCAGCATCTCCGTCAATTTGCGCTTGATCGTCTGCTGCGGAGTAAGGAAGAACCCGCGAGCGAGCTGCATCGTGAGTGTTGATCCGCCCTGCTTATGCCTGGAGCGCAGGTCGATCAGTACGGCCTCGAGGAAGCGGAAGTAATTAACGCCGCCGTGTTGGAAGAACCGGCGATCCTCGATGGAGAGGATGGCGCTCACCAGGACGGAAGGCATGTCCTCGTAAGTGATAAGCCGGCGCTTGGATCGGTTTTCCCGGTCGAACAGGCCAGTGACGAGTTGCGGCTCAAGTTCGTAGGCGTCGAGCGCGCCGCCGTTTTTCTGCGTGATGCGATCGATCTTGCCGTCGTTGACGTGGATGCTCGCAGACTCGGGCGTGTGATACGACTCAGGACCGGGGCGCACATCGATGTACGAGGAGCCCTCCTTGTAGGTCCCAACGCGCGACCCATTGCGATCGCTTTCTTCCGTATATCCGGCCCGGCGGAGCTCAGCGGCGATGCTGCTTATCTTCGCCGACTCGCCTACCTTCATCGTCTCGGGCGCGGCGTAGATCTTTGCCGAGTTTGCAAAAATCGGACCGCTCAGGCGCTTGTCGACGATCTTCTGATATTTGACGTAGTAGTACGCAAAGATCCCGAACAGGACAGTGCATACGATGATGAATCCGGCTACTGACGCCTTGACGACTGGGTGCGACAGATGGGCATGAATGCCTTTGCCGCGGGGGATTTTTAGCTTAATGACCAAAGTAAGAAACTTCTACCTACATAGATTAGACGAAAGCTGGCCGGTGATGGCTACGAAGAAGCCCTGATTCTGCACTGCCTCAAAATACAAGCACTTAGCCGCTACTGAGGGATCCGGTTAGGAATCGGATCGATTTTCGTTCCGTTTTTCGCGGCCGGATGGAAATCCATATCAAAAGGGCGAAACATGGCATCAATGTGCACCGTATAGTTTACCCCGATGATGCAGTCTCCTCCGCCCTTTGCGATCGAGACCAACTCCGGATTCACCGGCACGCCGATTTCGGCGATCTGCTTCCTCACCTCGCCGCGAATGGCGTTCTCATCCAGAGGGGAGTACTCGTTGTTGCGGGAGATGCTCTGAAGCTCCTCCTGGAACTGATAAGCCTGGATGTATGGCGGCATCATCTTCCAAAGCAGGTAAACGACCGCAGCTACCACAAAGATACCGAAAAGCGATTTGAGTCTTCCCATGTTTAGAATCGAAGGGCCAGAGCTGATTTACTGCGCAATTTGCCGCAATTTTTCAGTAATTTCGGTCATGCTAGCATCGACCGATTGACGTGTCGAGCGTTGTACAAGCTCCACCTTCCCTTCCGAAACCTTCTTGCCAACATTGATCCGATAGGGAACTCCTACCAGGTCGGCATCCTTGAACTTCACGCCGGCGCGGTCCTCGCGATCATCGAGCAGCACATCAAATCCTGCAGCAGTGAGTTTTGCAGAGACATCTTCGCCTGCACTGCGAATCGCTGAATCGCTCACATTCGTAGGCGTGACGACCACGTCGAAGGGAGCGATGTTGCGGGGGAGCCAGAAGCCGTCGTTGTCATTGCTCTGCTCGATCGCCGATGTAAGGATGCGCTCGATGCCGATGCCGTAGCTCCCCATAATGGGCGCGACTTCCTTCCCAGCCTGGTCAAGTACGCGGGCGCCCATCGACTCGGAGTACTTATAGCCAAGTTTGAAAATGTGTCCAACTTCGACAGCTTTCGCGACCACTATCGGCGTGCCACAGTTTGGACACCCCTCGCCGGCCTCGACATTACGCACGTCTGCGTACTGTTTTACCGCGAAATCACGGCCGGGAGTTACATTACGCAGGTGATAGTCCTCTTTGTTAGCGCCTGCAATTAGATTGGTGCGGCCTTCGAGCGCCTTATCCACATATACCATCCTCATCCCGTTGACACCGCCGGTGTTGAAGCCGTCCATATCGAGGCCCACTGGTCCGAGGAAACCGGCGGGAGCTTTGAAAATGGATTCGATCTCCTCTCCATGCATTGGGCGGACCTCTCTTGCGCCAGTCACTGCCAGCAACTTGGCTTCATTCAGCATGTGATCGCCGCGGACGAAGACAGCGATGGGCCACTCGAGACGTTTGCCTTCCTCCGTAATCCACATACCAACCAGGGCGAGTGTCTTGATCTTTTGTTTAGGCGAGACACCGAGGTACTTCGCGACCTCTTCGATGGTCTTCATCCCTGGCGTGTGTACCAATTCGGGAGAGCCGTTTCCCGAAACTTTGAGATCTTCGACGGACTCAAGTCTTGACGTAGCTTTCTCCAGATTAGCGGCGTAACCGCACTTCGGACAGCTTGCGACCATATCCTCACCGGCGTCCGTGTAAACCATGAACTCGTGCGATTGGGATCCGCCCATGGCTCCAGAGTGTGCTTCCGCAACCACAAACCTCAGTCCGCAGCGGGTGAAGATGGCGCTGTAGACGTCATAGTGCTTATGGTAGGAGACGTCGAGTCCGCCGGCATCGATGTCGAAGGAGTATGCGTCCTTCATGATGAATTGGCGCACGCGCAGAAGCCCCGATTTAGGACGAGGTTCGTCGCGGAATTTCGTCTGGATCTGGTACCAGATCTGGGGAAGCTGCTTGTAGCTGCGCAGTTCCTTGCGCGCGATTTCGGTCATGACTTCCTCATGCGTCATGCCCAGGCAAAGATCGCGTCCACTACGGTCCTTCAGGCGGAACATATTATCGCCCATTACCGACCAGCGTCCGCTGGACTCCCACAACTCGCGCGGATGCAGCGCCGGCAGCAGAAACTCCTGGCCGATCTTGTCCATCTCGTCGCGCACGATCGAGATGACTTTGTTTACCGAGCGCTGTCCGAGGAAAAGATAGGAGTAGATGCCGGCAGCGAGCTGGCGAACATATCCGGCGCGCACCAGGAATTTGTGGCTGGCGACTTCGGCGTCGGCAGGAGCTTCGCGCAGGGTGGGAATAAACAGTTGAGACCAGCGATGCATGTGGCTCCGTGAGCTGTGGGTTAAAAGATTTATTGTAGCGAAGGAATATGTGCCGACGTGTTGCGGCCGCTCTTGGTGGGTTTTCCAGCAGGAGATACGCCAATCTTGGTAGTCGAGATCGGAAATCGCCGATGATGCAAGATTCGCGCCAGGGCGCGCGATGGCAAATGGAAGGTCTTCCCATCGGCATGAGTCCGATGTATGGTTCTTGCATCAATGGCCATGCATTGGAGTCTGCAAGGGGCACTCTGGCTGCTGGGATTTCTTTTGCAACTGACCGTGGCCGTTGCGGTCTTTAGGTTCTGCCTGTACAAAGTCTTTCCGCTGTTTTTTTCTTATCTAGTGCTCGGGCTGGTTAGAGCCACCGTGCTGTTCTTTACGCCTGGTACCGACGCCGACAGGCTGGTTGCCGCTATTCTCGTGCTGAAGGGCGCGCAGTCGTTTGTACGGATCGGCCTCATTTGCTGCTTATTTGTATTCGTGTTGGTGCTGGGGCTGCCATGGGGAGACTACGTCATCGGCATCGCTACAGGTTTCGCGCTCTACGGAGCTGTAGAATTGGCGGCAACCGTAGCTCGATCCCACTATGGCTCTGTGGCAAACGTTACCTCTGGCTTGAGCATACAGAGCGCCGGTGTCTGTCAGCAGTTGGTTTGGATCGCGTACTTCATGCGGGCCCGCGCGCCTCGCTTAGCCGCACCTACTCAGAATGAATTTCCGAGAGTTGCCGTCGAAGTGAATAAGATGAAGGCCAGTACCACAAAGTACGCCGGGCGCGCCTGAGGGCTGTTCAGGAATATCTGCTATGGATCGCAGCAAACTGCGCCACACTCACCGCTCTTTTGCGGCTGAGAATCACCGATCCTGAACTTGCCTCTGCACCGGACACTCAGGCACTCGTTCAAAACGCTCTAAGGTTGCGCATGATCAGCCTGGGCCTGTGGTTGTTGTTATGGGTCGAGTTTCTGTTCCCGCGCCTCGAGATACGACCAGCTGCAGCCGCGAGACGATACGAGGATGTGTGGCGATTGGCCGAGAGCTACTTTGGCGCCAACCTGCCTAACTCGGCAATCTTTGCTCGGGAATCCGCTGGTTAGCAGTTCTACTTCGTTGTGCGCTTGCGTGCCGCCCATCGCTTCTTTTGCGCCAGTGAGATTCGGCGCTTTGCTTCCGCGCTCATGTGCCGTCGCTTCCTGCGCACGCCTCTGCCGGCAAGGCTTCCTGCATTGTTATTGCTGGAGAGAATTTGTCGAGCTCGCTGCAAGCGCTCGATTTCGGCGTCGATAAGCGCCAAGACGTTGGGTTTGTTCATGGATGTTCCTTGGATAGTCAAAATAAGAAGCGACTGGCAGTAGCGATTAGTACTATAGTACTAGTTTCCGAATTTGGCATCATCGGCTGCTACCGACTATCGGCAGCCGTTCTTGGCATGTTCGGAATTCGTAAATTTTTTGTCATATTTGCCGTTTCGGCCGCCGTGGGGGGTAGGTTGCATCTATGCACGCTCTCTCCCCGCGCGAATATGAAGTTGCACGATTAGTCGCCACCGGACACTCCAACCGGCAAATCGCTGAACGTCTGATCCTCTCGGAACAAACCGTCAAGAACCACATTCAATCGATCTTCCGTAAGCTTGCCATCAGCAATCGAGTCGAACTCACGATCCAGATTCGCCGCCTGAACCTCCGCAATTTGAAGACGTCGGATCGGAATCGATTCAGGCGGACATAAGTAGCTAGGCGGCGAATTCTTCTGATTCAGTCGGACGAAAATTCCGAGCGGCCTCTTCTTCGCGCGGATCGCGATCTGCAACTTCGATTAGCTGCGCGATCTTCTTCACAAGTTCACTGGTTAGCGCATTTTTCTCCACACGCCAGGACCAGTTCTTGTCTGGCCGGGAGGGCACGTTCATGCGGCAGTCTCCGTCAAGTCCGAGCCAGTCCTGCATAGGGATCACGCAAAGATCCGCAACTGACGTAACCGCGGCTCGAGCAAAGGCCCAGTGGACGCCGTCAGAATTCGGCGGAATGTAACTTTCGACTGCCCGCTTTTCTGCCGCGGTGGCTCCTGTATTCCACCAACCCACTGTCGTGTCATTGTCATGTGTACCGGTATACACGACGGTATTCGATTCGAAACGATGCGGCAGGTAAATGTGCGCGCCGGGGTTCCCAAAACCGAACTGCAGGATGCGCATTCCAGGCATCGCGAAATCCCGGCGCAACTGTTCTACTTGTGGAGTGATGGTGCCGAGATCTTCTGCAATGAACGGAAGATCGCCCAAAGCCTGGCGCAGGGCATGGAAGAGATCGTGATTCGGTCCCTGCGCCCAACGACCATTGACTGCCGTCTCTTCAGTCGCAGGGATCTCCCAGCAAGCCTCGAATCCGCGGAAGTGGTCGAGACGGATGATGTCGCACTGCTGCAGAGCCCACTTCACCCGTTGAATCCACCAATCGTAGCCGCGTTGACGAAGGACGTCCCAGCGATAAAGAGGATTGCCCCAGCGCTGGCCCGTCTTGCTGAAGAAATCCGGTGGAACGCCCGAAACACTAATCGGGTTTAGATTCTCGTCGAGCTGAAAGATTTCAGGATGGTTCCAGACATCGGCGCTGTCTAGATTTACGAAAATTGCAATATCGCCGATTAGTTTGATCCCTCGCGAGGAGCAGTATTGATGCATCGCGCGCCATTGTTCAAAAAAGAAGAACTGGATTGCGCGTGCGATCATCAGTTCGCGCGCACCATCACGCCTTACTTTTTCGATAGCTGCGGGATCACGGCGCCGTAACCCCTCCGGCCACTCCGTCCAGCTCTTCTCTTCGTGGCGACCACGCAGAACCTCGAATAGGACGTAGTCCTCCAGCCACCACCCATTCAGCCAGCAGAAAGTTTCAAACCGTTTGCGTGGAGTTCCATCCGCTCGGTCTAGAAAAGCCTCGGCCGCCTTTCGCAACAATGGCAGCTTTGTTTTTTGTGTACGTGCGAAATCAACTTTGCAATCTGGAGCCGCAAGATTTCTCGCTTCTTCCTGACTTAGCCACCCGCGCTCTGCAAGACGTTCAAGACTGATAAACAGCGGATTGCCGGCAAACGCTGAAGTGGCGGAGTACGGGGAGTTGCCCGTGGCCGGTGGACTAGTGGGCAGGACCTGCCAAAGGCGCTGACGGGAGGCGGAGAGGAAGTCAATGAACTGATACGCTTCCTCCCCCAAATCGCCGATACCGCCCCGCGCAGGCAGCGAGGTTATGTGCAGCAGGCTTCCGCATGCTCGTTGAAAGGGCATCAGTAAATCCCCGAGGAGACTTTGAGTAAAACAAAAAGCTGCCCAGCGCGACTGGGCAGCTTCGATTCGTATTTTGCTCGACTAACTGCCGGCTGGCAAGCGTCCAGGTTGCTGTTCTTCTTTGTTGTACTTGATGCGGCCGTCTTTCTCCATGTTTTGAATCAGGCTAGACGCATAAAGCTGGAAGCTCTGACCGCGCTTCTGTGCGAGAGTCCGCTCGCGCGCGACGTCTTTGTTCTTGGCGAACTCTTCTATGGAAGGCTCCTGAACGTCGAGCACTTGAAGCACAACACCACTGCGTCCGGTAGCGATTGGTCCGCTGATTTGGTTCTTTCCTAAACTGAATGCCACAGATGCCGGCCCATTCAGTGGTCCGATATCGGGAACCTGGCTCTGCTGCGTCACGAAGTCGCTTGTCTTAAGTTGTGCGCTCTGCTCGCCGGCCGCCTTTTTCAGGTCGTGGAGGACTTTTGCACGCTCTGAGAGCTCTTGCGTTTTCCGATCGAGCATCGACTGAGCCTGTTCGTTGCGGAATTCGGTCTCGACGCGTTGTCTTGCTTCTTCGAAGGTTGGTGTCTTGGCTGGCTGAGAGTCGATAATCTCAAACACCGCGTAACCGTTCGAGGTCCGCGCAAGCTGTGGCGGGGACTTCGGCTTTGCGGAGAAGGCTGCCTGCATGAAGTCTGTCGCCTGACCAATGCCGGGAAGGGAATCGGTGTTCGAAAAGAAGTCTGAAGTCTGGACTTGCAGATTGTGCGCTGCCGCAGCCTTGTCCAGTCCCTGCGCTTTCGTTTGCGCTTCCAGAGTACGCGCGAGTTCGTCTGCCGCTTTGGACTCCTTCTGTTGCTTCACGATGGGAGTGATCGCGGTTCTTACCTCGTCCAGAGACTTGGTGTGCGCCGACTCTTTATCGATCAACTGGATGATGTGATAACCAAATTGGCTCTTTACCAATCCGCTGAGCTGATCTTTGTTCTGCAGGGCGAATGCCGCTTGTTCGAACTCAGGAACCATTGCGCCGCGTCGGAAGGTCGGCAGTTCACCACCCTTTGCGGCACTTCCAGGATCGTCAGAGTTTTTCTTGGCGAGCTCCTCGAAATTGCCGCCATTCTGAATCTGCTTCAGCAAGCCTTCCGCCTTTGCCTTCGCAGCATCCAGTGCCTTCTGATCGCCCTTACCGTCAGCAGCTTGCGGCGGAGTCTTCACCAGGATGTGGCGCACGTGAACGCGCTCTGGAAGCTTGTATTGCTCGGCATGCTGGTTGTAGTAGCTCTTGATCTCGTCGTCACTAACACTCACTCCGGGAATGCTCGATGTGCTGATCGTGATATACCGCGCTTTACGCTTTTCCGGGATTGAATTGACGTATTCCTGCTTGTGCTTGTCGTAGAACGCCTTGAGTTCGGTGTCGGTGACCTTCACCTGCTTCATCATGTCTTCGGTAGTGAGCACCGCATACGCAAACTTTACTTTGAGGTTCTGCTTGAGGTAGTCCTCCTTTACCTCCCATTCAGGCACCGTAATGTTGCCTTGCACGATTGCCCGTAGCTTTGAGAACAGTAAGGTCTCTTTCACCCGGTCTTCGAACTGCGACATTCCCATACCGAAGTACTGCTGGACCAGATCCTCGTATTTTGCTTGCCCGATAAACTCGCCCTTGGGAAAGAGCGCTTCCCCAAGCTGTCCCTGATGCAGGAAGTTGCGGACCTCTTCGTCGGTCGCCTGCAAGTGCATCCTGCGCGCCTCAGCGAGTAGCGCATACTCACTTACAAGTTGGCTCCCAGCCTCAGCTCGAACGAAAGAAACGAACTGCGGGGGTATGCGCTTTTCACGGGCCATTTCTTGAGCTGCGCGATCGACGTCGGCCGAGGTGATATCGTGGCCGGCAACGCGCGCGTAAACGCCGCGACCGGCAGTATTCGTGAGGCTGTCGAAGATTCCGGGGATCAGTGTGACCACCATCATCACCGCGACGACGACCAACAAGCCTCCCAAGACGAACTTCTTCGCCCTGGTGGGCGTTTGAAGAAACTTAATCATTGCTGATGGATGACTCCAGGCTGGATTACCGAACGTTTAATTATAGAGGAAACACGAAGGCTGAGGAGAGGCTGGCCATCCAACCGTGCGTCCCGGTCTGCTGAAGAATGCAGCGCACTCTAGGCTCCAGAAATGGACGCCATCTGCGGTAGTTGGGCGCGCTCGAACGAGTGAAAGCGGTCCATATCCACGCCCAAGATGTGGCCATCGTGGTCATATTTATAGACATTCACAAACTTAGCGCCCCAAACTACCTCGTCAGCGCGGTATGAAGAGCGGGCGTGGACGGTTTGCGAGAAGGTTTCGTCGGTTCCCGTCAGCAGGATCAGGAACTCTGCATCGTTGGCCATGAGATCTTCTCGCGACAATCCGAACATCGGACTGTTCTCGTCGATGGGATGAACGACGGTCCAACTCAAAGGAAAGAAGACAACTCTCTCGCGCTCGAGCTGCAGTGGATGATACTTGCGAATACGATTTCCGTCCGCGTTCTCGAATTTCGACAGCAAGACGCGCGCACCGAGCTCGGTGATTTGGTTGTTCCTGGCGTTGATAATGCGAAATTCGAAGGCGCTAGCGCCGTTATAAGGAGCGATAACAGCGTTTTCGCTGAACAGAATCTTTGCCGTAGGACGCGAGAATCGCGCGAATAAGAGACCAGTAGCGAGGGCAAGTCCCAGCAATCCGCAAAAGGCTTCAACGCAGACTACAACGTTCGCGGCCCGCCCAACCGGCACGATATTCCCGTATCCGATCGTCGAAAACGTATCGATGCTGAAGAAAAACGCCTTCAAGAACCGCGGAGTGAGCTCCGGAGGCGTAGCCGTTTGTAGCGAATCCGCACCCAACGAAAGGTAGATAACCGCAAATACCGAGTTCAATAACGCATAAGCGCTGGCCAATAAAGCAATAAAAGCAGGCCATGACATCGTGAGCAATGCGTGATAAGAGAGCGCATCGAGCCCACTGTGCTTGCGCGTAACATTGAAGCTGCCATTGCGATTCAGCAAACGCACATGCCGCTGCTGGGAGACAAGAGATCCAAATCCGAGATCGCGGTCGCGCTCTTCCCGAGTTTGGACGTCGATAAATGGAGTTCGAGCAGCCATATCGCGGCAAATCCCGCATCTTTAAGACGTAGATGAGGCCATCTTAACCGTTTTTAAAGCACACTAGTTCGACGGCAATGCCCGATCGCGCCAGTAGAGACGCAGCATGCTGCGCCTTCACCATACTGCCAGTTACGCCGGTAGAGACGCAGCATGCTGCGTCTTCACCATACTGCCAGTTACGAAGGAGTGAGCTTTCGGATGCCACTAAGCCCGCTATGGGCGTCGCAAAAGATATAATCCGCCCAAGTTCAAAGCCTGCGTGAGCCACTTTCTCTCCACCGATTTCGGCGCGATTGCCACTTTTCTCTTCGGTTTAGTCTTCGGAAGCTTCCTTAACGTGGTCATTTACCGCGTTCCCCGCGGCCAATCGGTAGTGAAACCGCGCTCAACGTGCCCAAATTGCGGCACTCAAATCCGTGCTTACGACAACATTCCGGTGCTTAGTTGGGTGTTGTTGCGCGGAAGATGTCGCGATTGCGGCCATCCCATCAGCGCCCGCTACGCATTAGTCGAGCTTCTATGCGGATTTCTCTTCGTTTCCGCGTACTTTTACGCCGCTCCGGTCGACAATTTCGTCGCTATCTGGACACTCCTGAAGCTTTGCGTCTTCTTCTTTCTGCTCATTCCGCTCATCTTTATCGACTTCGAACACCATCTTTTGCCCGACGTACTCACGCTGCCGGGCATCATTCTGGGCTTGATATTCAGCCTTTTAGTGCCTGTTGGCGGCATGCCAACGTTCGTAATCCGCAAGATGCTGGGCTTGCGGTGGCCGCTAATCGCCATTTCCGCGCTCGATGCGCTCGTTGGAGCCCTTGTGGGAGCACTCTTTATCTATGCTGTGGGCGAAATTTACTTCCGTTTGCGCCACATTGAGGGCATGGGATTCGGCGATGTGAAGCTTATGGCGATGGTTGGAGCCTTCCTTGGCGCCCGATTAGCGCTCCTTACCATCTTCACCGGAGCCGTTCTGGGCACGATTTTCGGCCTGATAACCACCCTTGCCGTCTGGCGTAAGCGCATTCAACGACGCCAAAAGCGGCGCGAATCGAACGTTCTGAGCCGCTCCTGGAGGTCTGCCAGCCTCATGTTGAGGTACTACGAAGTACCTTTTGGGGTCTTTCTGGGCAGCATGGCCGTTGTGTCGGTTTTCGTCGGTAACCGTATGGTGAATTGGTACTTAGGTCTATATCGCTGACTACCACGCGGACGTGCACTTGTGACTTCCCGGGCACGGAAATCAGCCACAAAACGCGCGATTTGAGGCGCATTAAGCGCTAAAATTGCGTCAGTTTCAGCACTAAGAAGCGGCCTTTTGAGGCACAAGATGAAGCAATTTGTCTCTCATACACTAGTTTTTCTGGCTCTCGGATGCGCCTTTCCGGCACTCGCCGCAGCCCAGCAATCGCTAGGCGACGTAGCCCGCGAAGTCCGCAAGAATAAGCCTCCCGATCCCACGACGAAGGTAGTCACCAACGAGGACTTCGGCCGCCCCTGGGTCTCGGACAAGTCCGCCGCCACGCCGGCCGGTGCCGACGAAAACGCCGCCAAATCCGACGTCAACAAAGATAAAGATAAAGGCAAAAAGAAGACTTCGGCCGAAGAGCAAGCCGAACTCGATAAGCAGTGGAGAGACAAGATCTCCGCGCAAAGCGAAAAGATCGCTGTCCTGCAGCGCGAGCTGGATGTCCTGCAGCGCGAGGGCCGCATGCGCGCCTCCAACTACTACGGCGACGCCGGCAACCGCCTCCGCAACCCAAAGCAGTACGCGGACGACGATCGCAAGTACCGCGACGACATCGCCGCGAAGCAAAAAGCCATCGACGATGCCAAAACGGAACTCGAGAACATGAGGGAAGAAGCCCGCAAAGCCGGCGCCTCCGGCGGGTAAGGGCGTACAACGCGATTCCGGCCGCCCTCCGCCGATACAGGTCATCTCGACGGCGATGTCTAAGAAAGACGAAGTCAAAGGCGGAGTTGCACACATCCTCGCAGCCCACCCTCCGAAAATCGCGGAGAGTAGGGCACCCACATCATGTGTCATTTAGGGAAAGCACAAACAAGGCGCGGCACCCGGCCGGTTATATCACTTCCCGACAGCCTCACGGACCGTCACTCCGAAGATGTCCGAGACCACCGTTGAGCAGCACGTCGCCACTCGACTTCCGGCGGGCCGCTGCTTAAGGCTACTTATTAGAGGCGACGCAGCTCGCGCTTGCGTGCCGGCGCGATTCAGACCATAATTCGCGCACCGAATCACCCACCGAGAAACTACATGGGGCTCAGCAGCGGAACCAAATTCGGCCCGTATGAAATCGTGTCGCCGCTGGGCGCGGGCGGCATGGGCGAAGTCTACCGCTGCCGCGACACGCGCCTGGATCGGACAGTAGCGGTCAAAGTTCTTCCTGAGCATCTCAGCTCTAACGGCGAATTGCAGCAGCGCTTCGAACGCGAAGCGCGAGCGATCTCGCAATTGCAGCATCCACACATCTGCGTCCTCTACGACGTCGGCTCGCAGAACGGAACCAGCTATCTTGTTATGGAGTATCTGGAAGGCGAGACCCTGGCCGAGCGGCTGCGCAAAGGGCCACTCGCGCCAGAGCAGCTTCTGAAGATCGCGATCGAAGTGGCCGATGCGCTCGACAAAGCGCATCACTCTGGCATTATCCATCGCGACCTGAAGCCCGGGAATGTCATGCTGACCAAGGGTGGCGCGAAGCTCATGGACTTTGGCCTAGCGCGCGCGCTGACGCTGCCGGTAAGCGCTGCTGCTTCGGCGCACAGTTCGCTGCCGATCTTCACCGCGACACCGACGGTGAGCCATACGGCGTCGCCACTGACCAGCGAAGGCTCAATTCTTGGCACGCTGAACTACATGTCGCCGGAGCAGATAGAAGGCAAAGAAGCCGACACTCGCTCAGACATTTTTGCCTTCGGCTGCTTGCTGTATGAAATGGCCACCGGCAAACGCGCATTTGAAGGGCGCTCGCACATCAGCGTGGCTTCTGCAATTTTGGACAAAGAGCCGGAACCGGTGCGCAGCACGAGCCCGGCGACTCCGGAGGCGCTCGATCACGTAGTCCGCGTCTGTCTGGCCAAGCAGCCGGAAGAGCGCTTCCAGTGCGCGCACGACCTCAAACTGCAGCTGCAGTGGATTGCGCAGAGTGGGTCAGCACCGCTGATTAACACAAAATCCGGGCGCAGTATTTGGAGCACGATTGCTTGGAGCTCAGTGGCGCTGCTGTTGCTGGGAGCCGTTGCTCTCGGTCTCCTGCTGATCCAGACACAGACTGAACTCGCTGGCCACACGCAGCCAGTGAAATCCTCGATTCTTGCCGCTCCAGGCGTGATGCTGCATCCGGTACCAGTCGCGGTGATTTCACCTGATGGACGACGGATCGCGTACGTCGGCTCCATTGGCAATGAACCGTATGCGTTGTGGCTGCACACCCTCGACAGCGGCGTTGCAAAGCCGCTGGTGCAAGCGGATGCTTCCGGACGCTGGCTCGCCTGGTCGCCGGATAATCGCTACGTTCTTTTCCAGGCAGACAGCCGGCTCAAAAAGGTTGATGTCAACGGCGGCGGAGCGCAATCACTAGCTCAAGTCCTTGCTCTTGCGGGCGTTACGTGTAACGCCCGCGGTGACGTGATTTTTGCGCCCGACCCCAACAGCGCCTTGCACCGCGTCTCCCTCTCCGGCGGTCCAACTACAGCAGTGACAAGGCTAGATCCGGCGCGACGGGAGTTACAACATAGCCATCCATCATTCCTCCCAGATGGAAGACACTTTCTCTTTCTGGTGAGGACCGTCAACGCCGACGACGATGCGATTTGGGTAGGATCGCTGGATTCCGCAGAGCGCAGGCAGTTGTTCGCTTCGCTATCGCCAGCGATTTACGTTGCTCCTGGCTATCTTCTGTTTTTGCGCGAGCAAAACCTGCTGGCGCAAAAATTTGATGTGAGTAGCTTGCGAATGGAGGGCGAGCCCTTCGTCGTTGCTGAAAACATCTCCTTCAACGTGGGCTTGCGACGTGCATCGTTCAGCGCTGCTGCTGACGGCAATCTTCTGTTTCATGTGGGCGGTTCACTCATAGGTGGGCAGATACTGTGGACGGACCGGACTGGCCGCGCAGGCCAGCCGATCGCATCTGGAACGGTATATATGACGGTAAGAATTTCGCCCGATGGCAAACGTGCCGCAGAAGCGGTATTCGACATCCGAAGCAGCACAACCGACATCTGGATACAAGATTTCGATCGCGGTGCGCGCTCTCGCTTTACCTTTGGTCCCGGCAATATCACCGATCCCGTTTGGTCCCCGGATGGCCAATGGCTGGCATTCTCATCATCCCGCAATGGCACTTTCGACGTTTTCCGCAAGCGCGCAAGCGGCGTCGGGGAATACGAAATCCTGCTGAAGGACGCGAATACCAAACGACCCGACGACTGGTCGCGCGATGGACGCTACCTGGTTTACGGAGTGCTCACCCAGAGCGGCAAACGCGATCTGTGGATTCTGCCCCTCGATGGCGACAAGAAGCCATTTGCCTTCCTTCAAAGCAACTTCAACAAGCTGCACGCCAGGTTCTCGCCGGACGGAAAGTGGCTGGCGTACGACACCGATGAATCGGGCACAATCCAGGTGTACGTAGTTTCATTTCCCGACGGCAAAACCAAGTTGCAGGTCTCGACCGATGGCGGTGTACAACCGGTCTGGACGCGGGGCGGCAGTGAACTCATTTTCCGCCCGCGGAGCTTGTCTCAGAACCAAATAATGCCCCTGATGAGCGTGGCGGTAACCCCTACAGCAGGCACCCTGCACTTGGGCACACCGAAAGAGCTGTTCCAAATCAGGTTTTTCGGCGGACCGGTAGTAAGTCCATTCGATGTAACGTCCGACGGCCAACGATTCCTTGTGATTTCCGCAAAACAGGATGCTGCGGTTGGGCCATTCACGCTTTATCAGAACTGGCTGACGGCGGCACCAAAGTGATCTAAGCCCGCCCTTGTAGGCTGGGTGGCCCATCCTTCCCCATTTCAGGTGTTGCGTCAGACTCCCAGACTGGTAGAAGTGGGACGCAAGAACCGAAAAGGGGAAAGTACGGGCCACCCGCCCTCTCGGAGGTAGAAGCGATGACGGATGAATCTATCAACAGTCTTCTCGACTCGCCGGAATGCTGGCCCGCTCTGCCGCTCGAGGCGTGGAAAGAGACCTACGCCACGCTGCACATGTGGGCGCAGATCGTCGGCAAGGTGCGCCTGGAGCTCACGCCGCTCATCAACCATTGGTGGAACGTGCCGCTCTACGTCAACGCCCGCGGTTTCACTACTTCTTCCATTCCTTACGATAAGCGCGCGTTCGAGCTGCAATTCGACTTCATCGATCACAAACTCGCGCTGTTAACCAGCGATGGCGCGGTCAGGAGTCTGCCGCTTGTCTCGCGTTCGGTAGCGGAGTTCTACCGGGAGTTCATGGAGCTTCTGGCTAACGCCCAGATCGAGGTGAAGATCTGGAAGATGCCGGTGGAAATACCCGACCCGATCCCGTTCGATCAGGACCGCGTACACGCCACCTATCAGCCGGAATACGCTCACAGGTTCTGGCGAATTCTTGCCTCGGTAGACCGGGTGTTCACCGAATTCCGCTCGCGCTTCATCGGAAAGACCAGTCCTGTACATTTCTTCTGGGGCAGCTTCGATCTCGCGGTCACACGCTTTTCCGGACGCCGCGCTCCGGAACGCCCGGGAGCCGATGTCATCACCCGCGAGGCTTATTCGCACGAAGTGAGCAGCGTCGGTTTTTGGCCCGGCAGCGGCGAGGTGAAAGACGCAGCGTTCTATTCCTACTCCGCTCCAGAGCCTTCTGGATTCCGCGAGTACACGGTGCAGCCGGCAGCGGCTCACTACAATCCGAAACTCGGCGAATTCCTTTTGATGTACGACGACGTACGCCGCGCACCCTCGCCCAGCAAGGCGCTACTAGAATTCTGCCAAAGCACCTACGAAGCCGCAGCCAAGCTCGCCAATTGGGACCGCCAAGCCGTGGAAAAATCCTGGCCCGGCACCGCTGACGCAGCCTAAAAACGGAACCTCCGGCGTCACGGTGAGGCCCAGTATGGGAGCACGACTTGGCCATGAACGTGATCAGCCTTGGGGTGGTTTCTTGTTCCCGCGATTCTTCCATATGCTCTTTCGGGAATCTAATTCGGCTGCGGTTATTGTGTTGCTTCGCAGCCCACCTTCCGAAAATCGCGAAGGGTAGGGCGCCCAAATGATGTTTCATTTAGGGAAAGCAAAAACAATGGCGGGGCACCCGGCTACCAGCAGTCAAAACGGGTATCCCTCCGACTCCAAAAGCATCCGGCGAACTGACAGGCCGAGGGATTCATCATCGACAGCGAGGATCATGTTGCCAGTGCTGCCCTTGTGCATTCAGAGGACCCTTTGCTGGCCCGATCCACAGTCATATTTCTCCCGAAAAGCGAGCGTCGAGCATCTTGGCTCCATTCATTCGCCTCTAACAGGCGAGCCAAAGCATGTGTGCACAGCGGCGCAAAATTCTAACCGTGGCAAGGAACGAGGCTCTTCTCAAGTCTCGCTCAGCCATTTTGGAGGGTGCCGATTATGAAGTTGTGCCGGCTCTCAACATCTTGGACGTGCAACATGCATGCGAAACAGACGGTGCATTTGATCTGGTGATTATCGGCTACGCTCTCCCAAAAGGGGAAAAGAGACGAGTGATGCTGGCAGTACGACAATTCTGCGGACGCGTACCGATACTCGAACTCTATTCGCACGGCACTGCTCCCGTGGACAATGAAGCCGACGAAGAGTTGGCCAGCGCCGATGAACCAGACGTTCTTCTCGCCAAAGTCAGTGAAGTGCTCGGCAAGAGATGCAAGAAAAGCCGCGCAGCATCTTAGCGTCAGTTACCCATTTTTCAGGCCATTGCCAGCCCGTAATCAAGAATGGCGCAATTTGGCGTGTTTACAGGCGGTGGATTTCGCCTCCTCTGGCGGTATGCTGGTGCTCTACGCACATGGCCGCTGGATCACCGCACGCTGGCGCGATGCAATTGCCCTTAGAGGCAAAGATGGTCATCTGCGTCTCCTGGGTGCCAGAACTGGCTAAGACTCGCGAACTACTGCTGCGTCAGGCAGGTTATAGCGTCACGAGTGTGCTCGGACGGCAAGAGCTCAGCAAGTTACCCGAGATCCCCAACGCCTGTCTCTTCATCCTGGCCCATTCAGTCCCGAGAGAAGAAAAGTTGGAAGCCCTGACTCGCTTCAGGCACAATTCCATCGCACCGATCCTCTCGCTTTTGAGGCCACATCAGTCCGCACTTCCCGGAGTCGATTATGCGGTAGAGGCATTCATGCCGCGCGAGTTTCTGAATGCCGTCGCCACAGCTACGTCTCACCGTCGCACGGGCTGGAGTGTGGACTGCACGAACTGTAACCTGATTTTTGATATCAGAGAAGATATGGTCGCTTTCTTGGTTTCCGACAGGCAATCGACTACGCTGCAATGTCCTCATTGCAGGACTACTGCCGATTACGAACCGCGCGAGTTCCGCCGAGCCCCCAAGACATCCAAGGAGCAGTAGCCAAGGCGCACTATGCTGTTCTTTCAGGTCTGCCAGAATTCCATGTAGTAGTTAAACCACGGCGGGATTCGCGAATGTGTG
>QIBC01000285.1 GCA_003225215.1 Acidobacteriota bacterium | reverse complement strand
CGGTCGTAGGTCCGGTAACCACGAGCGGCAGGTTGTTCACGCAGGGGAGAGTCGGAAGGTTCAGTGTGCTGTCAAAGTTCGCGGTAATCTCCGCAGCCAACGTGCTGGTAAAAAAGAAAACCAGTCCTATAGCCAGAACCGGCAAGTAACGCTTTGTGCTTTTCATAGCCCTCCTTCTCGGCGGGGATTACCGAGCACGAGAGAATAATGACATGCCGAGAGTTCCCTGGGTACGTTCCCAAAGACGCAGCTGTCGTAGGTCCTTGTGGGATGTGAAAGGCAAGAGCGTTGCCACTTTGGGAAGGCTCAAAAGAAAAACAGTGTCCCTTTCGGCACCAAGGTATGCTGTCCTTTCGGTGGTGACCGAGCGGCCTTCTGCACAAAATTTCATGCAATGCCGATCGGGGGCTCCTCCCCGGCTATACTCTCGAAATCGATGCCAAAGGCTAGGAGCAGCATTAAGCACGCGGAGCTAAAAGCGCCTGAGGGAATCGTCCGCTGCCTGACGGCCATTCGACACCTCTTTCTGGTCGCGATGTTGTTGTCTATCGCGGTTCCAGTGATCGCCCATCCCATGGGCAACTTCAGCGTGAATCACTATTCGGGAATTACGCTCACCCGCGCGCAGATCGAATTGCTCTACATCATCGACATGGCGGAGATTCCCACGTTCCAGGAGCTGCAGGCGGCGGGACTCAAGGCTGATCCCCAAGACCCTCACATTTCCACTTACCTTACGGCAAAAGCGGATGAGTTCTGGCGCGGCATTAGCTTGAAGTTAGACGGGCGTCCCTTGGAACTCGAGTGTGCGGAGCGCCAGGTGATCTTTCCGCCCGGCGCCGGCGGCCTTCCCACAATGAAATTCGGTTTCACCTGCCGTGCGCCGTTGACCAAGCTTAGTTTCGGCCGCCATCGATTGGAGTATCACGACGACAATTTTCCCGGGCGCGCAGGCTGGAAAGAAGTGATCGTGCGCGCCGATCCGGTGCTGCAGCTAATCAGCAACGTTCCGGCCAAGGACCGCAGCGCTGAACTGTCGAACTACCCCACCGATCTGCTCAACAGTCCGCCGCAGGATTTGAGTGCAAATGCGACGTTTGTCTTGCCTGCGACCGCTTCAACCGCACGCAGCGCAGTTTCTGCTGAGAAGGCTGTTACTAAAAAAGCCCCGGGCGTTCCGGCTACGTCGGCTGCACCCAGTCCGCTGATGGCTGTCGGTTCTGCGGTTCCTGCTGCAACTCAAGCGCCGCGACTGGCCGCTAATTCTCAAGGAACACCGCGAAGCGCGTTCACCCAACTGATTACTTCCGACCGGCTTAGCCTCTGGTTTTTTCTCACGGCCGCTGTCATCGCGATGGGACTGGGCGCATTGCACGCTCTCGAGCCTGGACATGGCAAGACGCTGGTTGCTGCCTACCTGGTGGGCTCACGCGGTACTGCCTGGCATGCCGTTCTGCTGGGAGTGATCGTTACCCTGGCCCACACAGCAGGCGTCTATGCGCTTGGAGCAGTCACGCTATACGCCTCGCATTATGTTCTTCCTGAAAAGCTCTATCCATGGCTCGGAGCCATCTCTGGACTGATCATCCTGGTCCTCGGAGTGTGGTTATTTTTGCGCAGATGGATGGGTGAAGAGCCGTCACTTGCCGAAGACCACACACATTGGTATGAGGGCTTAGGCATACGCAGCAGTGCGGTCGCAGTCGGGAGTGACGCAAGCGCAGCTGCTACAGCGCGCCAGCCGGTTTCGACGCGTCAGCTTCTGATCCTGGGAATTACGGGCGGTCTTCTACCTTGTCCCGCGGCGCTGGTGGTGCTGCTCAGCGCGATCTCACTGCATCGCATTGCGTTCGGCTTTTTCCTGATCGTCGCTTTCAGTCTTGGACTGGCAGCGGTGCTCATCGCGATTGGACTTCTGATGGTACATGCAGGACGGTGGATCTCACATTGGAATCCAAACAGCGAGCTTGTGCGTCGTCGTCTCCCGATGCTTTCAGCAGCGTTCATCACCATTGTCGGCGCCGTGCTGATTGCACAGTCGCTGAAGCCCGTCGGGTTCATTCATGTCGCGGCGTTCGCCAGCCCGAAATGGCTGTTAGTGGCCGGCATAGGACTGCTGCTGGGAATGCGTCATTCGACCGATCCCGATCACGTGATTGCCGTGACTACCATTGTCACCCGACTGCGCACCTTGCGTCACGCCAGCCTAGTTGGGATGTTGTGGGGCGTTGGTCACACGCTGACGATTTTCCTCGTTGGTTCTGCGATCATCCTCTTTGACATTGTGATTCCTCCGCGCGTCGGACTTTCCATGGAGTTTGCGGTCGCGTTGATGTTGATCGTATTGGGGGTGCTGAACCTGACAGGAGTATTGGCATGGTTTACGGGACGCGTAACACCAACAGCGAGTGGCGGCAATCGTCGAGTCGAAGCAAATTCAGGAGTGTCTAATTCGGAGCGGATACTCGATCGTGCTCTGTCCCGTTTCGGTACCTATCAGCTAGTGCGCCCGCTGGTCATTGGCGTTGTCCATGGATTAGCGGGTTCGGCGGCTATGGCTTTGCTGGTGCTGGCCACAATCCACAATCCCGTGTGGGCGATCGGTTATCTGCTTCTCTTCGGATCAGGAACCATCGCCGGAATGATGCTTATGACCGCAGTGATCGCAATGCCGGTAGTTTGGACCGGCAAGAGCTTCGCTCGTCTGAACCGGTACATGTGTGCAACTTCCGGAATCGTGAGTGTCGTCTTCGGCTTATTCCTGGTGTACCAGATTGGATTCGTTTCCGGCCTATTCAGCGCGGCGCCTAAGTGGATTCCGGAGTAGGCCGATCGAGCGCCCGCCTTCAGCGAGATCGGCCGGCGCGAAGCGCGGTAGTTCTTCCAGGAAACTGCGGCGAAGTGTCGCCCGATTCGAAGTTCTGCAGCTCCTCTCGCGGCTCGGGAAGAGGCATTTGCTGTAGCAGACGAGCGCAACGATTCCAGCGCAGAATCGCTTCATCATTTCCCGCAGTTCGACTCTGTTCAGCACGTTCGAAGTAGCGCATGGCTTCTTCCAGTTCGGCGGCGACGGCCAGTGCAGGACGTCCCGCGCTAAGCTGTGCTTTCGCATGCCGCTCGTGCAGAATGCCTGTGTAGTAGAGCTGCGCGTACTGCTCCTCGAGGCCCTTGAACAACGCAGCAGCTTCGGTGAAGCGGTCATTCACTCCACCAGAAAACTGATCGGTAATGGCCAAGCCGAGAATGCGTTGCGCCAGCTGATGATGCGGATCGACAGCGAGAATGTCCCGGCAGATCGACTCGGCTTCTTCCGGCTCGTTGAGGTAGCGATAGCGCTCAGCCTTGGCGATGGCGGCGCTTATCCCAGCCTGGGAAATCGACTTCAGCTTAAATTCCATGATGTACTCCTACTCACAGCCCCGGTCACGGTGACTTAGACAGTCCAAAGCAAATATCCCGCGGCCAGTGTTCCTAGAATTGCGATCCCATAACAGCCCGCGAAAACCACTTCATTCAAGTGTTTGATTTGAAGCCCGTCATACAAGGTGTAGCGAAAGCGGTGCGCGAAGTGGAACAGTGGCAGCGAGCACAGAACGAATAAATAAATGCGCGTGATCGGCGAGTGCACTAATGCACGCAACGATTCGTAGCCCGGCGCTTGCATCCAGCCCAGCGGCACGGCCAATGCGAAGATGAACAATTGGACCGGCAAGAAGAGGGCGGCAACTACTCCGCCGGCGCTGAACAACGTCCAGAAGATCGGTTCGGTTTCTCGGTTGACCATAGATTTGCTATCCGCGCGAAAGGATGATGACAAAAACAATTGCCGAGATGACAATCCAGGCTACGTATTGAGGACCGGAAATCAGCACTGCCGGGAGACGCTTTCCACCAACGCGAACCACCATTGCCTTCGGCGCGAGATTGAACCAGGTTATGGAGTGCAGCAGCAGGAAGGCGAAGGCGATTACGTTTAGGGCGATCATCCACGGGGCACTCAGGCGGTGCTCGAACCGCAAATATGCCTCCGGGCCGCGAATGAGCGCGCGAACCTGAAGCAAGATGATTGCTACAGTCCAGGCCACCGCGACGCTGCTTAATTCGCGGAGAATGAATTTTACGTAGGCCCACTTGCCCAGCCACCAGTAGGTTGAAACTTGCGGCCGATACCAGCGCGGATGGAACTCTGTGTAGTCCGGGACAGGCGCGGAGTCCAGCGGGCCCGATGATATTTGCGTCGGAGTTGAAGCGTGTCCAGGACTGCTCATCGGTTCTCCTGTCGCTGTCCCCAGGGCATGAGGAATTGCTTAATGCCGTCGATGGCCGCGGCCAGCTTATATTGCTGAATCGCGCCTGCGGGATCCACGTGCTTGGGACACACCTTCGTACACTCGCCCACGAAGGTGCATCCCCAGATTCCTTCCGGATGCGATAGCACCGCCATACGCTCCGCCGAGCCCTGATCGCGCGAGTCTTTGTTGTAGCGATGCGCTAAAGCCAGCGCCGGATCACGGGAAAATAGCGCAACGGCTGCACCCGGACTGGACTTCCGTCACCAGCGTAGTCAGAAAGAAATGTAGCGCAAGTCAGCTTCGGCTCACCATTTACCATCATGCCGCAGCTTCCGCAAATACCCATGCGGCAAGACCAACGAAATGTCAGCGTGCCGTCAATCTTGTCCTTGATGTAGTTGAGCGCATCAAGGATTACCCACTCTTCCTTGAGCGGTACCTCATAAGTCTGGAAGTAAGGCTGGGTATCGCGCTCCGGGGAGTAGCGCGAGACTCGAAGCTGAATCGATTGGGCCATGTTATGCCTTTGCCGCCGTTAAAGTTGGTTGTTGTCCGTACACGCGCTCGGCTGGTGGCCAGCGGGTGATCACTACCGGCGCGTATTCAATGTGCGGAAGTCCGTCGGGAGAGCGCGTAACCACAGAATGGGCGAGGAAGTTGGCATCATTGCGGGCGGGATAGTCGGTTCGCTGATGCGCGCCGCGCGACTCCGTGCGGCTGAGCGCGCTGTGCACCATAGTCGTCGCGACGTCGAGCATGCAGGTCAACTCCAGTGCCGAAAGCAGTTCGGTGTTAAACGTGCGCGAGTGGTCGTCAATCGATAAGTTCTGCGCGCGCTCCTGTAACTCCGCGAGCATCGTCGCCGCCTCTCGCAACGACTTCTCCGTCCGATAAATACCCGCTCCTGCTTCGACTGCCTTCTGCATTTCTTCGCGGATTGTGGCGACGCGCTCCCTGCCGCCAGTCTTTCGCAGAAAGTCCTGCTCGAGGCGTCGTCGTTCATCTTCTGCCTGCCTAAGAATCGGGAGACTTACGGTGTCTGGAACCCCGGTGGCGTACTCCGCGGCTACCTTACCTGCACGCGCCCCAAACACCAGAATCTCCGGCAGCGAGTTCGAACCAAGCCGGTTGGCTCCATTGATACTTACGCAAGCGCACTCACCCGCAGCAAACAAGCCGCGGAGCGGTGTCGCTCCATCGATGTCGGTGGAAATGCCGCCCATCATGTAATGCACAACTGGGCGCACCGGGATGAGTTGCGTCACCGGATCGAGACCCTCGTACTTCAGGCAAAGTTCTCGTACGAATGGCAGCTTCTGATTGATGAGTTTCTCGCCGAGGTGGCGCAAATCGAGATGTACGACTGGCCCGTATGGACCCTCGATCGTGCGCCCTTTGTCGAATTCCTTGACGAAAGCCTGTGATAGACGATCGCGCGGGCCTAACTCCATACAGCGCAGCACCGGTTTCGGTTCGGGCTTGCCCAGATTGTAGTCCTGAAGATAACGATATCCGTCCTTATTGATCAGATATCCGCCTTCTGCGCGGGCCGCCTCCGTAATCAGGATTCCCGTAAAGGGAAGGCCGGTCGGGTGGTACTGCACGAACTCCATGTCTTTTAATGGACCGCCCGCGCGGTAGACCAGCGCCATACCGTCGCCCGTCTTGATCGCGGCGTTCGTGGTATAGGGAAAGACGCGGCCACAGCCTCCGGTACAGATAACTACGGCTTTGGCGGTGATGGCCTGAATGCGGCCAGACATTAACTCAATCGCGACGACGCCCTGCACGCGACCGTCATCGACGAGCAACTTAGTCACGAACCATTCGTCGTAACGATGAATCTCGTTGTATTTAAGAGTCGTTTGAAACAGCGTGTGCAGGATGTGAAAGCCGGTCTTGTCGGCGGCGAACCAGGTGCGCTTCTTCTTCATTCCGCCAAAAGCGCGCACGGCGATATGACCATCTGGCTCGCGGCTCCAGGGACATCCCCAATGTTCAAGGCGCAACAGTTCCTGCGGAGCTTCCTTGACGAAGGCTTCGACGGCGTCC
>QIBC01000083.1 GCA_003225215.1 Acidobacteriota bacterium | reverse complement strand
ATGTCTATCGCCACTGTCTTCGCAAGCTTAGGATCGTCGGCGAAGACCACTACGCGGGCTCCCTTGTCCAGAAGAGGCAGCCTTCCGTCATCGTTTGCAGCAGTAGCTTCACCCGGTTGAACGTTCACGGCGCAGGCTACCGTATCAGCCCGGAAAGATTCTGGGTTTCGCGCATCGACAAAGACGGCGGTGAAGTCGCGATTGAAGATATAAGCGAAGCCGTCCAGATCGGTTTGCACGGTATTGCCGAGCGCGCGCCATACCGGCAGGCCGAGTTGATACCGGAGAATGTGTTGAAAGTTGTACCGAGGCGCTTGTAGCGCTCTTGCCACTCTCTTGCTCTTGCCACAGAACGGCCCATTGCAAGTGAGGACAATTGGGTCTTCGGCGCGATAGCGTGCCGCTATTTCTGCAGCTTCATGCTCCACGTTGCTAGGATCGGCGGCCGAATCTGGAGGTATGTTGATAGCGCCGGGAATGTGCGAGATCGCATACTCCTGGGGGAAGCGGACGTCGAGAACAGGGGTTACAGCTAGCAGCAGAATTGCTTTAAGGTCTTCAGTACTAATCTCCGTTCCCGGCTGGTTCAGCTCACCCAGCGTGGTGTTAAAGATAGTGAGAGTTGTCTGGCATTGCGCCTGGACGGGATTGAGCACAATAAAGAAGACTGCCAGCACGGCAGCGAAGGTCAGAGCACGATGGGCGGATTGCTTCGGAATGGAATTCATATTCTCCTCCTGTGAGAGCCGCAAATTTGTCGTATTTGCTCGGCCGCCGCAATGTTCCGCCGGTGATTTGCCGGTGATTACGAAGTGAAGATGTAAGCAGCGGGAAGTAAAGGATTTTGGAGTAGAATCAGGGCCTCTCCCCGAGGGCCCCGCGATGCGTCCCGCGACGCAAATTCCGACGGTAATCCGGTTTGAAGGATACGAACTAGACTTGGCCGGCGAGGAGCTGCGCAAGAACGGCTTCTCTCTCAAGCTACAGCCGCAGCCTTTCAAAATCCTGGCTTACCTTTCCGCGCATCCGCGTGTGCTGGTCACGCGGCAGGAGCTGCGCGATCATGTTTGGCCGGGCGATACGTTCGTCGATTTCGATCTCGCGATCAATCAGGCAATCAAGCAGATTCGCGCCGTGCTCAACGACGATGCCGAGAGTCCCCGGATTATCGCCACGCTCCCGCGACGTGGATACCGGTTCATCGCAAATGTGGAGACGTCCCCAGCCCCTGAGGTCAGTTCATTGCCGTTGCCGGAGGTACACCAGCTCGCAGAGCCGCGACTAGAAACTGTGGGCGCGACCGTGCGAAACCGCCGGTGGATACCTGTGACGCTGGCGCTTTCTGCGATTCTGCTAATGGGCGCTGCTTTGGTTGGCTATCGCATGGCCAGAAGTACCCGGCCAGCAGCACAAATGCGCATGGTTGTACTGCCTTTCCAGAACCTGACCGGCGATCCGGGCCAGGAGTACTTCGCCGACGGCATGACTGAAGAAATGATCTCGCAGCTCGGGGAGATGGACCCGAATCGGCTGGGCGTTATCGCGCGCACTTCAGCGGTCAAGTACAAGAACAGCGGCAAGGCTATCAACCAGATTGGGCAGGAACTTGGAGTGGATTACGTGCTGGAAGGCAGTGTGCGGGAGGCGGCTTCGCGCGTGCGCATCACTGCGCAGTTGATCCGCGTGAGCGACCAGATGCATGTTTGGTCAGAAAGCTTCGACCGCGACTTCAAAGACATCGTCGCACTGCAAGCCGACGTTGCGCAGGCAATCGCGACTCGTATCGATGTCGGTCTTGGCCAGCGTCAGACCCAGCCGGCACAGAGTGGACAGACAAACTGGGAGGCCTATTCGGCATATCTGAAGGGCCGTCATTTGCTGCTGGATAACAAGACGAACGCCACGATCGCCGTGGCGCTCAAGTATTTTCAGCGGGCGATCGAACTTGATCCAAACTTCGCACTCGGTTACACCGGTCTGGCAGACGCATACTCCGAACAGGCCGATGCGGACCTTGATCCCGCGAAGGCGTACGCGTTGTCAAAAGAGGCTGCGCTGCACGCGCTGAGTATCAATCCCAATCTGGCGGAGGCGCACGTCTCGCTTGCGAATGAGCTCTTCTATCACGAATGGAAATGGGTAGAGGCAGAGCGCGAATACAAGCGTGCGCTGGAGCTGAAGCCTACCTACGAAGAGGCCCACCACTCCTATTCGCATTACCTGACGCTCGCCGGACGCCATCAGGAAGCACTCCAGGAATCGCAAAGACTGCTGCAGATGGACCCACTGTCCTCTCACATGAATTCCCATATGGGAATAGCCTACAACCGGGCAGGTCGCTTCGACGACGCGACAGCGCAGTTTAAGAGGACAATTGCACTGGATCCAAATTATTCGCGCGTGTACGACCACATGGGCTACACGTACGAATTGCACAAGATGTTTCCAGAAGCTATCGCAGCCTACCGAAAGGGCGTGAGTCTGGCAGGAGCGACGCTGGAGGGACAGTCGAACCTGGCTCGAGCATTGATCGAGGGAGGTGAGCGCGAGGAGGGTCTGCGGATTCTGCACAGCCTCGAAGCCGCCGCCTCACGTCGCTACGTTTCGCCCGTAGAGTTGGCAGGCATCTACACGGTCTTAGGCGATCACGAGCACGCACTCAACTTGCTGGAAACAGCCTTGCAGCAGCGCAATGGAACCTTGCTGTTCATCCATCTCTATGCTGAATTTGATGCGCTGCGCGTTGAACCGAGGTTTATGCGCATCCTCCACGAAGTGGGCGGGCCCACAGCTTAAGCTTAGAGCCGGATGCCTCACCTTTCATCTACTGCTATTTTGACTTTTCATCTACTGCTATTTTGACTTTGTATTTCGTTGACTAACCAAGCGCTGGGTGCCCTATCCTCCGGGGTTCGGAGGTTGGATGAGAATGATGTCGAGGACTCCAGCCTTTGACTTCGCCCTATGTATTTGAGTAATCCTCGATTTGGGAGAAAGTATGGTTAGGCAGATCGTCGCAGAGGGCGAAGAAGAAACTACATGCGAGCAAACGGATTGGAACGAGCCGAATTCGCCGTTAAATCACTGTTATTCGCTGTTGCTGAAGTAGCTGAGAAATTCTGCGATCTCTTCAAAGGATTGCCATGACTACAGTTGCGCGAAATTATCGGTCGTTCGCAGCTCCCGACTCAAAAAAATTCACTGTTAATTGCCTTGGTTGTGCTTCTGCAACTTCCAATCTTTTGGCCAGTAGGAAAGCTGGACCTGAGTCGTGAAATTGCTTTGCGGTCCAGTAGCGAGCAGCGGCGCCACCCAGCGTTCGTGCTGCATCATGACTTGCAGGTCGAGGCCGTTCTGCCAGCGGTATTTGAATTCGACGTATGCGTCTTGCTGCGTCTCTCCCTGCGGAATGAAGAATTGCGAGACTTTCACCATGCGAAACCCGGCGGTGATGCTGCTGGCCGGATTCAGCCAGTAGTTCGCCCATGCCCTGCCGCCGGTTCCTTCGCGTCCGATCCACGAGCCGAGAAGATTGCGGTTGATTGTGTAGCTGTCCTTATATAGACCTTCGTAGTAATAAAAGTTGCCGCCGAGCACTTGCGTCGGAAAGGTGTCGGTGGTGCCGCCTTCGACATGCAGATCTAATTTTGAAAGCGTCGGAAAATGGCTGACGTAGATGCCCGGCATGACAGCTGAGCGGTTCGGAGCATCCGCAGGCGAAACATCATCGTGAACAAATGAATCGATATACGCAGTTACCCAATTGCGCAGGAATGGAAGGCGGTAGCGAATGTCGAAGTTGGCGTGGCGGGTGCCCGGCGTGTCGCGTGGATTGAATCCTACATTCGTGCCACTGCTGGTGCTGGTTAGTGTCTGCCAGAAGGTATGCAAGGTCAGAGGCTCCAGGCTTTTACCGGCAAAGATGGAGCTACGGGAGAATCCGATTTCGAGATTCTTCGTGGGCTGAAGCATGATTTTTTGGCCAAACGTGAACGGATCTGGCGGATACTTGTTTCCGTAAAGCCGTCCAAAAAAGTTGTCGTAACGTACGGTTCCCAGCAGCTTCGAAAAGAGTGGAATGTAGAGCGGGAAAGTCCGGTTAAGCCGGATTCCATAGAATGGCGCCGCATTGTTGCTGAGCATTAGCGCCGTGCCGTCGTCCGGTCCCCACCAGTAGGTCTGCTTGCCCACCGAAATCTCATTGCTCAGCAAGTTGAAACTTGTATACGTATCCAACAGTCGGAATACATTCTGCTTGGGGACGCCGTTAAAGCTTTCTCCCGGAATGTTGTCGATTTGGGCGAGGGTTTGGTTCACCTGCGGGCTGTATCCAGGTACTGACGGAGCGTGTTGATATTCGCCGCGCACGAAGAAGGAGAAGCGTCCGGCTTCGGCGCGACTCTCGAATCCAGCGATCTGCTGCAGGCCTTCTCCAAAGGGGCGGCCGAAGTCATCGACAATCGTCTGCCCAAAATGGAACCCGTCATTCAGTGGAGGGCCGGAGATGTACTGCGTCCGGGTGTACACGCGATCGACCGAAAGCAATTTGCTCTGTTGACCTGTTTGCAACTCGCTCTCACGGCGGAATTCCGATCGCAGGGCGTTGAGCAGAATGCTTGCTTCGCTTTCCGGACGCGGATCTTCCGCGCGTGCAACCATGGCGTAAACGGCCATGCGCGTCCATGGGCGAATACCGGCAAAGGTAGAGTCGATTACGCCCAACGCCGCGAGCCGCTCGACCGCTGGATAGATCCAGCTGTCAAGTTCGATGTATGTGGAACTCAATCGCTCTGCGGGAATGAGCTGCTTGGCACGCTCGAAAGTTCCGTAGCCCTCTTCAGGGTCGTGGTGATTCTTGTACACACTCCGGCCAATTAAATATCCGATCGTGCCACCGATGAAAACATCCGATGGGAAATGCTTCTGGCCAGACACTCGTGCCAGGCTGACGGCGGTCGCGAGGCCGTAGCTGGCGAACTGTGCGAACCAGCCAGGGTATTCATTTGCGATCACGGTCGCGATTGCGAACGAGGTGCTTGCATGTCCAGACGGGAAAGACGTGCCACCTGATTGAAAGAAATTTCCCTGGCCTCGATCGACGTCTGGACGCTCGCGGCGCAGGCTGTACTTGAGAGCGTCGGTAACAACGATCGTGTCGGCCGCGGCTTCAGCCGAGAGTAGCCCTGTTTCTTTCATGTGGTCGTTGCTGTAATGCCTACCTCCGAGATACATCAGGCCAGAGGTCCCCAGAAACAGGCCGAGCCCGATGTCCGAAAAGGTCGCACTTCCTTGAACATGACTGTTCCTGGTCATCTCGTGCGAAGTCGTAGGATCAGTCACGAATAGGCCCGTAGCGATGCCGCCTGTGGGAACTAGCCATTCCGCGTCGGAAATTTTCAGCCGTGCGGGACTCGTCCAGATTCGCTTCTGGTCGGAGAGGAAGCCCTCGAAGCCACGCTTTGCGTCAGCGGCGGTACTGCCATCTGAGTTGGGCTTGGTGACCTGAGCGTTGGGCGGCGGATTCTGCTGCCCCGTTTGGGCTTGCGCGCCACGTGCGCAAGCGAAAACAAAGGTGAAAGCCAAAATGACGGTAGGGGTGATTGGCGGTAGGAAACATCCCAAGGCACTGCGGAATTTGAACAAATCGCCCTGCTCTCTTATTAACAGATGAAAAACAGTAAGAATTGACAGAGTGAAGTAAGCACACGCTGTGTCATAAATACAAGCCCCACCGGCAGCCGGTCAGGAGCTCCGCCTTCCTTTCAACCTTAAATTCCCACATTGACCTTGTTTCCCGGCAGAATACCCTAGGCAACGAGCGATTTAGCATCTAAGGGTCACTTTTTGCTTGCAGTGTTCCTTCCAGCAATTTACATTTTTTCGAGCTTGCGGGAAAGAACCAGCAAGCACTCGCTCCGTTAAGAATCCTTTAATAATTCCGGGGCGACCTTGGGCCCTCGCCGCACCGAAAAACTTTTTCGGCGAAGTCCTTTGGTAAGCCAATCAATCACGAGGTTTCAAAAAGCACGTCCTAAGTGACGATAGCGAAGCTTTGTCCGAAACTGCACGATTGAGTGATCAGACTGACATGCCAATCCCCCGAGCGGCCCACGCGCAATTCGATGTCGTCCCGCAATGGTTTGCGGTCTACACGACTTCGCGCCACGAAAAAACTATTGCTGAGCATTTCGCTCTGAGAGAGATCGAGTCGTTCCTGCCTCTCTATCGCGCGCAGCGCTTGTGGAAGAACGGCTGCAGGATGGACCTGCAATTGCCCCTGTTCCCGAGCTACATTTTTGTTCGCATCGCTGCCCATAAACGAGTGCGTGTTCTGGAAGTTCCTGGAGTCCTGTCTCTGGTCGGCGCCTCAGGAAGGCCGGCGCCGCTGCCGGAGTCGGAGATCGAAGCGCTTCGCTCCTCTCTACCGTTCGTAAAGTGTGAACCGCATCCTTACCTTGTAATCGGCGAGCGCGTGCGCATCAGGAGCGGATCGCTGGAGGGTATGGAGGGAGTTCTGCTGCGAAAAAAGGGCTTACTCCGAGTTGTTCTTTCTCTCGACTTGATCATGAAAAGCGTCGCCGTAGAGGTTGACGCTGAGAACGTCGATCCTGTTCCTACATTTGCCCGCCATAAGTTGGCTTGAAAGCGCCATGATTGCCCCCAAAAATCAGCAGAAAAGTGTTACCGAGGTTCGCATTCTCGAAGCGGCTGTGCAGTTATTTGCAGGCCACGGATTCAGCGGTACCAGCACTCGCGAGATTGCGCAACTAGCCGGTGTGAATGAAACGACTCTTTTCCGGTACTACGGAACAAAAAAGGACTTGTTCTGGGCCGCGCTCGAGGCACGCCTGTCTCGCATTAAGCTCAGCCGCGAGCTGCAAAGCGCCCTCAGTGGTGAAGACGATCCTGCTGAAGTTTTGCCCAAGCTCTTTCAGTTCCTGGTGGACCTTACTTGGGGACAGCCGGACCTTATGCGTTTCCTCTACGTCTCCGCGCTGGAGCTTCCACGAAGCGATGAGATCTACCGCAGACACTTGGGTGCTATTTTTGACTCAGTCAGCGCCTATCTGACTCGATGTGCCAGCCGCGGTGCAATTTGCGGCGTAGATCCTCACATCGCAACGTTAGCTTTTCTCGGTACGGTCATCTCTCACTCCAGCCTGTACCAGCTGTTCGTCGGTCGCGAGTTGCCATTCGCGAGTGCGAGTGAGGCCAGTTCAACTTATTCCGGCTTTTGGCAGAGTCTTCTGCGCGGCGCTCTTGAACCGCCGTCACTGGTGGGAAACCCAGGATCGTTAGTTGGTCATTGAATAAGAATTTCTCAGAGAAGCAAGGCAAGGCTTTCTTTATGATTCTGAAACGATTGTTGCTTATGTTCGTCGTATCGGGGATTGCTGTTGCGCAGACCACACTGCGTGTACCTTCCGGCAGTCCCAGCCAGTGTGACGGTCCGAATTGCGCGAACCGCTCACAGGCGCAGGATGCAAATAACGGAATGGACGACGCGGACATCTCCGATCCATCTGCTCAACCAGACCAAAATTCCAGATACGATCGGAGCTCGACCTCAGGCGCAAATGCGCGCACGTCCGACCAGAATGGCCGGTACGACCGCAGTAATCAAGACGTCCCCGTATACCGAATCCCTGGCGACCGCTCAGAGGATGTGCAGCGCGATCGCGAAGACGAGTTCCCACGCACCGGCACTGAACCGCTTGACCTGTCGCTTACATATCCGCCCCGGAAACAGTCGGAGCGCACAGAGCAAACAGAGTTTCAAAAATTTGTTTACAGCTCGACGGGTCAGCGGCTTCCAATTTACGGACGCAACCTGTTTGAGAACGTACCCAGTACCTTTGCGCCGGTCGATCGCATTCCGGTTCCTGCAGACTACGTGGTAGGGCCCGGCGACGAACTTCTAATTCGCGCCTGGGGACAAATCGATCTCGACGCCCGCGTGGTGGTTGATCGTAATGGTCAGATTTACTTGCCAAGGATTGGCAGCGTAACCGTTGCGGGGCTCAAATACGAGCAGGTAAATCCATATCTAAAAACTGCCGTCGGACGAATCTTCAAGAACTTCGATTTGAACGTCAATCTTGGTCAGCTCCGTTCGATCGCGGTGTTTGTAGTTGGGCAGGCAAAGCATCCTGGCACCTACACGGTCAGCTCCCTTAGCACGCTGGTGAACGCGTTGTTTGCCTCGGGCGGACCCGACAACACCGGCTCGATGCGCCACATCCAGCTCAAGCGCAAGAACCAGGTTGTCTCCGAGTTCGATCTGTATGACCTGCTTCTCAATGGCGATAAATCCAAAGATGTGGCTTTATTGCCCGGAGATGTGATCTACATTCCGCCGGTTGGACAGCTCGTCGCCATCGCGGGCAGTGTCAACATGCCGGCGATCTATGAAATTCGTGACAAGACAACCGTTGCCGAGGAGCTTGAGATCGCTGGAGGCCTCAACACTACCGCCGACAGCAGCCGCGCTGTCCTCGAGCGCATCGAGAACCGCACAACCCGCAGGGTAGATGATTTCGCGCTTGATAAACAGGGCGCGAGTCGCGAACTGCGCGACGGCGACGTATTACGCGTCTTCTCTGTGTCGCCACGTTTCGAGAACGCCGTGACATTGCGAGGGAATGTCGCGCAGCCTGGACGCTATCCATGGCGCGATGGTATGCACCTCTGCGATCTTGTGCCTTCGCGCGATGCGATCATCAAACGCGATTACTGGATGCGTCAGAACGCACTGGCTCTGACTCCGATTAATTGGTCGAACAATACCGTCGATCGACGCACTACGTTCATGCGCAATGCCGCGGAAGTGAACTGGGATTACGCAGTAGTTCAACGGCTAAACCACGAAGATCTCACCGCGCACCTGGTTCCATTCAACCTTGGGCATGCAATCTCCGATTGCAGTTCAGAAGACAACCTGCAGCTAGTCGCGGGCGACGTAATCACTATCTTTTCCCAGAATGATCTCGCAGTTCCCGTCGACAAGCGCACGAAGTTTGTATGGCTCGAGGGCGAGGTGAAGCGTGCTGGCGTATATCGCGTGCAGAAAGGGGAGACTCTGCGCGACGTCGTCGAGCGCGCCGGCGGCGTCACTCTCAATGCCTACCTGTTCGCCTCGGAGTTTCGTCGCGAGTCCACGCGTATCGCGCAACAGAAGGAACTGGAGCGCGTGACCCAGGAGTTCGACAAGGACCTCCGCAATAAGGCAGCCCATGCTAGCGGCAAAGGAAGCCAGGAAGAGCAAATGGCGTTCCAGCAGCAGCTCCAGGCGCAGCAGAACGTGTTGGCAAAACTGCGTGAAACGCAAGCCACCGGACGAATCGTTTTGGGAATCAAGCCCAATGACAGCAATGTCGAGAATATTCCGGAGCTGCCACTCGAAGACGGCGACAAATATACGATTCCGGCCAGGCCCGAGACGGTTGAGGTTCTTGGTGCCGTGTACAACCAGAATTCGTTTATATATAAGGATGGCCGCAGCCTGAGCGACTACCTCGGTCAGGCCGGCGGCGGCACGCGTGACGCAGACCAAAAGCGCGTCTTCGTCGTGCGCGCAGACGGCTCAGTCGAGAGCAAACAAATGCACAAATCGCTGTTCTTCGGCAGCTTTGAATCGCTCAAGATGATGCCGGGCGACAGTATCGTGATGCCGCAGAAGGTTTACACCGGCAATTCATTGACAGCGTTCAAGGACTGGACGCAGATTTTCTCGCAACTCGCTCTGGGCGCGGCATCGATTGCAGTCTTAGGTAGATAAGGATGCCGCCAGCAGTAAGTATGCAAGTAATGGAAGCAACCGAAATCCATCACGACCCGCTGCTCGAGGAAACCGGAACCTCGAACCTGGTCGAGTCGCGTCCGGCGCGCGCGCAAGCCGACGACGAGATCGATCTTCTCGACCTCCTTATTGTGCTTGCCAAGCGCAAGCGCCTCATCCTTGGTGTGACGCTGGCCAGCGGGATCCTCGCGGCTATCGTCTCGCTGCTGCTGCCCAACCGCTACACGGCGACCACAAAGATCCTGCCGCCACAGCAGTCGCAATCGGCGTCAACCATGTTGCTCAACCAACTCGCCGGCGGAGGCATGGGACCACTGGCCGCGATCGCCGGCAGCAGCCTCGGGATCAAGAATCCCAGCGACATCTACATCGGCATCCTCAAGAGCCGCACTATACAGGACGCGCTGCTTTCCCAATTCGAGCTCATGCATGCCTATCGCGACAAACGACCGTCGGACGCGCGCAAGGATCTCGCCGGCTACAGCGACATCGTCTCCGAGAAAGAAGGACTGATCAGCATCTCGGTCGAGGACAAAGATCCCAAGCGCGCCGCCGCTATGGCCAACGCCTACGTCAACGAGCTTCGCAAAGTCACACAGCACCTCGCCATCAGTGAAGCCTCACAACGCCGCCTCTTCTTCGAGCAGCAGGTGCAGCAGGCCAAGGAAGACCTCAGCAACGCCGAAGTCGCGCTCAAAGAAACGCAGCAGAAGACGGGCATGTTCCAGCTCGATAGCCAGGCCAAGGCCGTCATCGAGGCCATCGGCAACCTGCGCGCCCAGGTCGCCGCCAAGGAAGTCCAACTCCAGGCCATGCGCTCGTTCGCCACCGAGCAAAACCCGCAGCGCATCCTGGTGCAGGAGCAGGTAGTCGGCCTCCGCGAACAACTGCGCAAACTCGAAGGACAACAAGGTGGAGAAGGCGACCCGATAGTGGGCACTGGCAAAATCCCAGGCGCCGGTCTCGAGTTCGTCCGCAAATACCGCGACGTGAAGTACTACGAAACCATCTTCGAACTGCTGGCCAAGCAGTACGAAGCCGCCAAGATCGACGAATCGCGCGAAGCCGCAGTGATTCAAGTACTGGATCAAGCGACCGAGCCGGATAGGAAGTCGAGCCCGAAGCGCCTGCTCATCATCGCTCTCTGCGCGATCTGCGGATTGATGATCGGCTGCGTATCCTCGCTCGTAGCCGAGGCCTTCAGCCGCATTCAACTCGATCCCGATCGCGCGACCCAGCTCTCCAGACTTCAGTCACTGCTGAAATGGAACCGCAAGGGGCTAACGGTTGGCAGAGTCTAGCGCCAGCAATCAAAAGCTCCTGCTAACAGGAGCGTCGGGATTCGTAGGTGGCTTCGTTCGGCAAGAAGCGCGCTGCATTCCTCTGTCCCTGAATGGGGAGGAAGTCGATCTGCGAAATGTGCGCGACACCAACGATGCTATCGACCAGATCCGGCCCGACACGGTCCTGCATCTCGCCGCTCAGACATTCGTGCCGCGGTCGTTCGACGATCCACTCGAAACCTTCGAGATCAACTTCCTCGGCACCTACAACCTGCTCGCGGCACTAAAGAAGATCGGATTCGCCGGCCGCTTCCTGCTCGTCAGCACCGGAGATGCATACGGCTCAGTCGCTCCCGAACTGCTGCCGATTACCGAAGCGCAGCCGCCCAGGCCGAGGAACCCCTACGCGGTAAGCAAAGTAGCTGCCGAGGCCCTATGTTTCCAGTGGAACCAGACCGCAGGCTTTGAAACAATGATTGCTCGGCCATTCAATCACGTAGGACCAGGCCAGCGGGAGGACTTCGTTATCTCAGGATTCGCCAAGCAAATCGCCGCCATCAAGCACGGCGCCCAGCCCGCCGTGATCGAAGCCGGCGACCTCGACGTCACCCGCGATTTCCTCGACGTTCGCGACGTCGTCCGCGCCTACCTCCTGCTGCTGCAGGACGGGCATGCGGGAGAAACGTACAACATCTGCTCCGGCACAGAGCGCTCGATTCGGTCGCTGCTCGAAAAGATGCTCGAGCTCGCCGAAGTCGACGCCGAGATCAAGATCAATCCCGCAAAGTTCCGGCCATTGGAGCAGCGCCGCGTTGTCGGCGACGCCTCCAAGCTCTGCCGCCACACAGGATGGCAGCCCTCCTACTCCATCGAGCAAACGTTACAGGACACAATCCACAGTTGGGAGTATCAGACCGCATGAGCATGAGCAAAGCTGCATTCGTTACCGGCGTCACCGGACAAGACGGAGCCTATCTTTCCAAGCTCCTCCTCGAGAAGGGCTACAAAGTTTACGGACTGCTGGCACGGCGCTCGTCCGACACCACGTGGCGCCTGCGCTATCTCGGCATCCACGACGACGTCGAGTACGTCGAGGGCGACCTCACCGACCAGTCGTCGCTCATTCGCGGCCTCTCGCACTTCCCGGTGGACGAGGTCTACAACCTCGGCGCGCAAAGCTTCGTCGCCACCTCCTGGATGCAGCCCGTGCTCACCGGCTACGTCACCGGACTCGGGGCCGTCAACCTGCTCGAAGCCATCCGCCTTACCAATCCCAAGACGCGCTACTACCAGGCCTCGACCAGCGAGATGTTCGGCAAGGTCCAGCAGCCCATCCAGAACGAAAAGACGCCCTTCTACCCGCGCAGTCCCTACGGCGTAGCCAAGCTCTACGCCCACTGGAGCACCGTCAACTATCGCGAAAGCTTCGGCATGCACGCCTCCAGCGGCATCTTGTTCAATCATGAGTCGCCATTGCGCGGCATCGAGTTCGTCACCCGCAAGATCACCGACGGCGTGGCCCGCATGAAGCAGGGAATCCAGAAGGAACTCAAGCTCGGCAACCTCGAAGCCCAGCGCGATTGGGGATTCGCCGGCGATTACGTCGACGCCATGTGGCGCATCCTCCAGCAACCCGAGCCCGAAGACTTCGTCATCGCCACCGGCCGCACCACCAGCGTCCGCGACTTCTGCCGCCTCGCCTTCGCGCGCGTCGGCCTCAATTACGAGAAGTTCGTCACCATAGATCCCAAGTTCAACCGCCCCGCCGAAGTCGACGTCCTCCAGGGCGACGCCTCCAAAGCCAGACAAAAACTCGGCTGGAAGCCCACCACCAGCCTCGAGGAGTTAGTCGCAATGATGGTCGATGCGGATATGGAGCGGGTAGCCCTGGAGCGCAATTCCAGCGTGCAGGCGTATAGCTACGCCGCCGTCTAGCAATACCCTGTTATTTCGCTGTTAGGCCGAGGAACAGCGATTAACAGGGAATTTATCAGCGACTTTATCAGCGAATATTGAAGGAACGCGGATGTTATCGAATTCTGCCCAAATTCCCCAAATTTCGCCGCAGGGCAGGGAACGATCAGGGAATGATCAGGGAACTTCCGCAAACTGCTTCTCCAGCCCGCAATTGCCAAAAGGGACAACGAATTGGTTTCCCCATCCACTAATCTCGTGCTACCACGAAACTCAGGGAATGCAAGGAATTTGGTGAGTGTGACTGAACGGAAACCGAGCGTAAGTTGGGCGATCTTCGCAAAAAACGGAGTCGCCAACGTTGTACGCGGGAGCTCGTCCGCTCT
>QIBC01000284.1 GCA_003225215.1 Acidobacteriota bacterium | reverse complement strand
CGTAGCGTGCGGAAGTCACGCGGTCGGGAAAGAAGGTGAGTTGCGTGCGAGCTCCTCCCGGAGCAGCCACCCGATGCACCTGCGGCACATCGCCAAAGCGGGTGTTGATCAGCATCTCCCGTTTCGTCGGATGCCAATCGAGAAACGCGGCGGCCCGTACCTGCGTGTAACGATCGGCCTGCTGGGCAATCGATGCGGGTACCGGGGGAATGCCCTCAACAACCAATGCGGAGTTTGGCTGGAAGTTTTGCGGCGCCGGCGGCGGACCACTGGGCGCGTTTTGTGCGAGGGCGAAGGACAGCGAGAAAAGGAGGGATACGAAGCAACGCTTTCGATTCATAGAGTTCCTCTGGAAGGAGATGTTTTATCAGAAGAAGGCGGGATTTGCAGCTGTCGGGGAATGCGCTCAGCGATTTGTCATCCTGAGGAAACCCGGTTACTACAGTAGAGAAGCAGCATGCTGCAGGCTTGTCCAAATTTAGCCGTGCCGTCCCAGAGAAGTGCTTCGTTTTGTGCGGCACTGCTCTAGGACGATGCTCGCTTCGCAAGAGTTAACTTGGACAGCCTTGCTGCGTCTCTACCATGCCGCGCGCCTGCGGAGTCGAACCGTGCGCGCACCTCGTTTGGCTGACGCTCCGATACTCACTATGCCACCAACGGATCGTCTTTCTTATCGCCCTGGTTAGTTTTCTGCCGGAAGCCGGGGTCCATGTCCTGGCCGCTATGCTCAGGGTTCTCTCCCGGTTCGGGAAAATCGGTGTCACGCCCTTTGATGCTGGAATCTTCGGTGCGGTGCGCAAGCTGTCCGTCGAGCGACGTCTGACTGTGCTGATCGCGATTCTCGCTTTCGACGGCGCCTTTCTTCACATCATTGTCCTGATCTGGCATGTATGTCTCCTCGGGAGAGGAGATGGAGTTTTGCCGCGCGCGGGTTGTGTAGGACATTGAGTGCTCCGATTCTGTGGAGAGCATTGTAGTCCGGTGGCGTCTGAGACGGAACAGTTAAGACTGTCATCCTGAGCCGATGTGGCAAAGGATCTCCTGGAATCTGTCAACTTGATCGCTCGGTTACGGTACTCCGGCCGGGAATTCTCCTGAAAAAGCCCAGACGCGATATCTCTGTCCGCTTCATCGCGGGAGGTCCTTCGCCAACACCGGCTCAGGATGACAGTTCATGTGCTTGCCAACAGTAGAGACGCAGCATGCTGCGTCTCTACCATGCACTCGACAAATACGTCCGCTGTATTGCGCGCCGATTACTGGCCTCCCGCCTTTACAATGTCCCCATCCCATGAGCACTCCCGGCGCGCTGTACCGTCCCTTCGATGAACTCATCCCCATCAAAATCCTCGGCAAAGAATTTCAAGTACCGAAAGGGAACATGTTGTTAAGAGCCATGCAGTATCTCTCACCCGAAAACGTCGCCATGGGACGCTTCTGCTGGAACGAAGAGTGCCAATACTGCCGAATCTCCTTCAAGACAACTCCCGACAGCCCGACACGGCAGGCGCTCTCCTGCAAGCTGATGGTCGAATCGGGAATGGAAGTGGTCGAGGTAGCCCCGGAGATTACGTATTGCTTGCGCGACTTGGGATTAAAGTAAAGCACCCCAGCCCAATCTGACTTGAAATCGACGTCCCAATAGGAGAGGTCTTGTCGCAAATGCCGACTCAAACGGTGATCGATGATCCGCGATAATGAGAGGGCCGGAGGCCCGGCTGGCCAAACGTAAGCCCAGTCCCGGAAGGGCTGGGTCGGCGTCAGCAAAACAATCGAGCGCCGGAGGCGCGGCACTCACCCAAACACATATTTCGGATCGTACGGCACGCGGGCCTTCTTCAACATCGCCAGGAATTCTTGCTCGAAGCTCCGCTTCTTGTGATGTTCGCGCTGATTGCGGATGTAGGCCTTCACGGTTTCAATCTGCGACGCACTCACCGCAAACGCTCCCTAGCCCTTCTGCCAATTGAACTCGATCCCTTCTTTGTTCAGAAAACGTGAAGAGTTCGCTTTGAACTTGTTCACAGCATCCGCAAGCTTCATCGTTGGCGGCAACAGAAAAAGCAAATGGGAGTGATTGGGCATGCCACCAGCGGCGAGCAAGGGAATCTTGTGCTCTCGTCCAATCTCCGCCACGAACGAGTAAAGCCGCTTCTCGAACTCAGGTGGAATTAGATCTTCTCGATTGGCGGTGCTGTAAACGACATGGACATGGTTGTTCGTGTACGAGTGACTCACGTCGGTGTTGGCTCTCCGAGGCTCGGCATGATACCACCGCGTGGTGAGTACCGCGCCTATGGCGCTCGATCTCCGTCTTGCATCACAACCCAGCCCTTCCGGGACTGGGCTTACGTCTAGCCAGCCGGCCCTCCGGGCCTACGATTCTCGAGTCGGATTAATCATGGTCCAAAATGGGCAATTTTCGAGAGACGGCCGACTCTGTACTCCAGCTGGGCGTTTAGGTTGGTATCAGGGCAATCTTCTCAAGCTGAATGCTGAATGCCGCATGCTGACAGCTGAATGCGGCTGCTTCTCAAAACGACTCTGGCCACCGTTGCGCACCATGGTAGATCGCAAGAATTACGATCCTAGTCTTCTCGATTGCATAAACTGCGATGAACGGTGTCTTTGAAATCACGAGTTCACGCGTACCGGGCACACGGCCCGCTCTTCCGGAAATAGGAAAAGTATCGAGTTGCAGGACGCTACTGACTATGCGTGAGGTGATTTGAACGGCGACGTCTTCACCGTTCGAGAGCGAAATGTAGTCGTGGGCGGCGTCCAGTTGCTCGGTAGCCTGCTCGGTCCACTCAATCATCGACGAGCGCGGCCCGTCCTCTTCAGCCGCTCAACGACTTCTTCGTGTCGCACTGTGCGCCCCTGGCGCATCTGCTCGACTCCTTTGCGCACCAACGCATCCTGATACGCATGTAGCTCGATGTAATTGGTAATCGCTTCATTGATTAGGTAGCTGCGCGGGCGATCTTTTGCGGCAGCGAGGCAATCGAGGGCATCGATCTTCTCAGCTTCAGCACGGAAGCTGATGGTTTTTTCAACGTGTTTCATAATGAAGGATATTACTATGCATTATCTTGTATTATTCCAAAAACATTGGGGGTCGGTTTCTTGTCGCACAAGATCTCTCGCTCACATTGGCTTGGATCAGAGCCACAGCTGATTGCGGCTGAATGCTGACGGCAGAAATGCTCGCGCGCGAGGCTCGCGCTACCGCGACCGGTTGGGGCTGGGCTTGGAGGCCGTGGTAGTGGCCCCCAAGCTGTTCAGGCGCTCGCGCGCCTGCTGGGCTTCGAGTGACTTTGGATACCGGGCGATCAGTGCGCGCAACTCGCGCACTCCGGCGTCGCGCTGATTGAGGTTGAGGAAGGCGTACGCCTTTTTCAGTTGCGCGGCAGATGCCTTATTGCCGCTCGGATACTGCTCGATCACTTTGTCGTAATCCTGCACTGCCTGCTTGTAATTCCCCTGCTTGTACTCGATGTCGGCGATGTAGTACTGCGCGTTCCCTGCCAGATCGGTATTGCCGTAGTACTTGACGTAGTCGGCGAACTCTTGTGAGGCCAAGTTGTACTTGGCGCCGTTGTAGTCGCTGAGCGCGTTGTTATACAGGACATCGGGTGGCGGAGCTTGCGCTCCCTGTGGCGGGAGCTGCGGATTCTGCGCCGGCTGGCCTTGCGGAGCCGCTTGCAGGTTCTGCTGCGCTGCGGCCATGTCGTCGAGCTGCTTACTGACCTTGGCCAGCCGCGCCTTCAACTCGTCGACGGCGTCATGGAGCGACTGCACCTGCGCCGACACCTGATCGACTTTCCCGCCTTGATCGGCGGTGGATGTTTGCAGCGAATGCGAAATGGCATCCAGCGAGTTAGCGACGCGATTGACGGTGTCGGTGTTCTGCTCGATCAGGCTGCGCATGGCGCCGAAGCGCTCGTCATTGCTCTGCTGCAAGCGAGAAAGCTGATCCTGCAACGCCTGCACCTGCGTCTGCAGTTGCACCATATCTTTGTTCGCGCCGAAGGCAGCGGGCGCGAGTAAGAGCGCGAGGGCCATGGCATGTGCGAGGTAACGATGGAATGTGATTTTCATGTTGTGCTCGAAATTCTTGAGCCTCTTGTTTACTGACGTTGATGTTCGCGAACTGTCATCCTTACTCAAACGCTCTTACTACTCAAACGCTCTTAAACATTGTCATCCTGAGGCCGGCTGTCGGCCG
>QIBC01000283.1 GCA_003225215.1 Acidobacteriota bacterium | reverse complement strand
CCGGTGCACAGCTCGATGCGCGAGATATCCGAGCTGATCTATGAAACCTGTAAGACTTACCTGGTAACGCAGGGCAAGTTTCTTGCCGTGCTCTGGATCTTCATTGCCGTCATCATGGCCCTGTACTTCGGGATCCTCGCGCCGATTCCAGGGCATCCGGTAGCCTTCACGCTGACGATCATTCTGGCCTTCAGCATCGTCGGCATCCTCGGCAGCTATGGCGTCGCCTGGTTCGGCATTCGCGTAAATACTTTTGCGAACTCTCGCACGGCGTTCGCCGGACTTGGCGGTAAGCCATTCCCGCTGTATGCGATCCCGCTCAAGGCGGGCATGAGCATCGGTATGCTCCTGGTGAGCGTTGAGCTGCTCATCATGCTCTTTATTTTGCTGTTCGTGCCGGGTGATTATGCCGGTCCGTGCTTTATCGGATTCGCGATCGGCGAATCGCTTGGAGCCGCGGCTCTGCGCATTGCGGGCGGTATCTTTACCAAGATCGCAGACATCGGCTCTGACTTGATGAAAATCGTCTTCAAGATCAAAGAAGACGATGCGCGTAACCCTGGCGTAATCGCGGATTGCACCGGAGACAATGCCGGGGACTCCGTCGGACCGAGCGCTGACGGTTTCGAAACCTACGGCGTAACCGGCGTTGCCTTGATCACATTCATTTTGCTTGGCGTGCCGAATCCCACGGTTCAAGTGCAACTGCTGGTGTGGATCTTCGTCATGCGCATCATGATGCTGGTCACGAGCGCTGTTTCCTATTTCATTAACGACGGTATCGCCAAAGCACGCTTTGCCAACAGCGATCACATGAACTTCGAGGCGCCACTGACATCCCTCGTCTGGATCACTTCAATTTTGTCGATGATCGCCACATTCATCATCTCCAAATTGATGATTCCCGTCGTGCAGGGCAATGAGACGCTGTGGTGGAAACTTTCGCTGATCATCTCTTGCGGAACTCTCGCTGGAGCTGTGATTCCCGAACTGGTCAAAGTCTTTACTTCGACCGAATCGCGTCACACCAAGGAAGTTGTGATCTCCTCCCGCGAAGGTGGCGCTTCGCTGAACATCTTGTCAGGTTTGGTGGCAGGAAATTTCTCTGCCTACTATTTGGGACTCACAATGGTTGCCCTCATGGGCCTGGGTTACTACTTCACGCAAGGGCTAACCCCTGACCTGATGTTGGCCCCAGCAGTATTTGCATTCGGACTTGTCGCCTTCGGGTTCCTGGGCATGGGGCCGGTGACCATTGCGGTGGACTCTTATGGTCCGGTTACCGACAACGCGCAATCCGTATACGAGCTGTCCTTGATCGAGCACGTTCCGGTAGCGGAAATCCAGCGTGAGTACAAAGGCCCCGTCAACTTCCAGCGCGCAAAGGACCTGCTCGAGGAGAACGACGGAGCCGGTAACACCTTCAAGGCAACGGCTAAACCCGTGCTGATCGGAACCGCCGTAGTTGGCGCCACCACGATGATCTTCTCGATCATCATGGCGCTTACGAATGGTCTCCGAGTGAATTTAGCCAATCTTTCCCTTCTGCATGCTCCGTTTGTGCTCGGATTGATCTCAGGCGGCGCCATCATCTACTGGTTTACGGGCGCTTCCACCCAGGCCGTAACCACTGGTGCATATCGAGCCGTTGAGTTCATCAAGGCCAATATTCGGCTTGAAGGCGTAGAGAAGGCTTCGGTCTCAGACAGCAAGAAAGTCGTGCAGATCTGCACGCAGTATGCGCAGAAGGGAATGTTCAACATATTCCTCGCTGTCTTCTTCGTGACTCTTGCTTTTGCCTTTGTGGAGCCTTTCTTTTTCATCGGATATCTCATCTCGATCGCCGTCTTCGGTCTCTATCAGGCGATCTTCATGGCCAACGCAGGCGGCGCATGGGACAACGCTAAGAAGATCGTTGAGACCGAGCTGAAGCAGAAGGGGACGGCTCTACACGATGCCACCGTCGTAGGCGACACCGTGGGAGATCCGTTCAAAGACACTTCTTCCGTCGCCATGAATCCAATCATCAAGTTCACGACGTTGTTTGGCTTGCTGGCAGTCGAGTTGGCGGTCCATCTGACGGGCGAACGTGGAGCGGGGCTCACCAACAGCTTGGCAGTGCTGTTCTTCGCGATCTCGATGTACTTCGTTTGGCGCTCGTTCTACGGCATGCGCATCGGGAGCCAGAAGGCATAGCAGCGCCCATCGTCATGGTAGAGACGCAGCATGCCGCAGGCCTGTCCAAAGCTTGCCATCCCCGAGAAGTGCCGCGCTTTTTGCGGCACGGTTGAGAACAGCCCGGAGTGAAACTCCGGGTTGGCGCATTTTATGTTCGAGTCCCGCGTCGTTTGCGGGACGACTGGATTTGATTTCCGACGAGAAAGGCAATTCAGCGGTCCGGCTAGAAGCCGGACTCAATTTCGGAATAACGTTCACCCGGGGTTGCACCTCCGGGCTATTCTCAACCGTGCCCGCAAAAAGCGCGGCACTGCTCTGGGACGATGCTCTCTTCGCAGGAGTTAATTTAGACAGGCCTGGCAGCATGCTGGGTCTCTACCATGCAGCCTGCGGCCTTCTTTAGCGTCTTTGAGATCACTTGTGTTCGCGCTGCGAGGATCTCGCCGCAGGCTGCGGCGGTGGAAGCCATCTTCGTCTACACGCCGCTATGCGCGACCAAATGCTGCCGCGCCAAGGCATTCCCTCATCCAGAACTTGAAGAGCAGCGCAATGCGCCTGTCAAGAGCGCTATGCCGGGAGTGGAGATCCAGGAAAAGGACGCGAAAGAAAAAGCTGAGCAGACCAAATCGTCACAATAAAATCAAGAATACACATAGGTTTTTGCCGGGTTTTGGCGTAAATTGGCGAAACATCCCCACAACCCCCGGCATCCAAGAAACTGAGTAGTATCCAGAAGTTTGGCCTGCGGGCAGGCTCTACGGAGCTCTTCCCCGGCCGCTTAAGGAACCAAGGGAGTGAAAGTCGTGAACCAGCGGCTGAAGCAACTCATGAAAGAGCTCGGAGAAGCGATCAACGAATCCCTCTCCGAAGCTGAACCGATCGCGCAAGTGATCGGCCGGATCAAGGGCGAGGGATACGACGTATTTCTAGTACTCGAAGCAACCGTCGGCTTCAATCGTCGCGAAGATGAGGAGTCGGCGGCTGAACCTGTACGCGGAAACAAGTCTCTGACTGCAGCCCCAGATCTGCAGATCAATGCGCAGGATCTTCGTTTCCTGAAGTCTTTGCGCATTAGCCTCTCGGAATCTCGCGACGTTAAAGATTCCGCCGCTTGAGTTCCTTTTAGGTCCTATCGAGATTTCACCAACCCGGAGCAGAAGCTCCGGGTTTTGCTTTTACCTGTTATCATCATCTGTTTTCGGGCCGTTATCTGACCCATCTGTAAGTCGCGCGTAGAGGTTCCAGAATAGCCGGTTGTTGCGTGGAAGCCCCCGACTTCCAGTCGGGGGAGTACGGCTTTATAAGCCGTGCGATGCGTGGGGTTTGCAAATGAATTGCGCTTTAGCGCCGGCTTCGGACCGGCGTTAAAGCGCAGATTGGGTTTCTCGCCCACCGCCGCGACGCTAAAGCGTTCGCTCTCCTGACTTGAAGTCGGGGGCTTCCACCGGAAAACGTAGTACAGGAATTTTGGAACGGCGCGAGTATTCGCAGCGTCATTCGATCGATCATGAAGGACACACTCGGAGTCTTACTGGCCGGAGGCGCGGGCGAGCGTCTCTTCCCGCTCACGCGCGATCGCGCCAAACCTGCAGTAACCTTCGGCGGCAACTACCGCATCATCGACATCACTCTCTCTAACTGCATCAACTCCGATCTGCGCAAGGTTTACATCCTCACGCAATACAAGGCGCTGTCGCTCAACCGTCATATTCGCGAAGGCTGGGGCACGATTGTAGCCAGCGAGTTGGGCGAATTCATCGAGATCCTCCCGCCGATGAAGCGCGTTAGCGAGAACTGGTATATGGGCACCGCTGACGCGGTCTACCAGAACATTTATTCCATCGGCAGCGAGCAGCCCAAATACGTTCTCGTGCTCTCAGGCGACCACATCTACAAGATGAACTACGACTTGATGATGCGGCAGCATGTGGATGCAAATGCGGACGTTACGCTGGCTACAATCCTTATTGATCCGAGCGAATCCTCGCGCTTTGGGGTCGTAGAGATCGATCGCGACAGCCGGGTCGTTGGCTTCGAGGAGAAACCCAAATCTACGCAGCTCCGTTCACCATTTAATCCCAACATGTGCTCCGGATCGATGGGCGTGTACCTGTTCAACACAGACGTCCTGTTGCCGGCGCTGCTGAAGGATGCCGAAGATCCCGAGTCTTCCCACGACTTCGGCCACGATATCCTGCCCAAATTGCTGGATGAGTACCGCGTCTACGCCTTCAACTTCATCGACGAGAACAAGAAGGAAGCTCTCTACTGGCGCGACGTAGGCACACTCGACGCCTACTTCGACGCCAACATGGACGTGGTGGCAGTATCGCCGGTCTTCAACCTCTACGACAAAGCGTGGCCGATCCGCACACATCAGCGCCAAT
>QIBC01000282.1 GCA_003225215.1 Acidobacteriota bacterium | reverse complement strand
GCCGCTGTAGCGTGCGCGCGGCAGCACGTCAGCCAGGTCCTTGCGGTTGGGCACATCCATCAAATGAACCGTTTGCTCGTCGGCTCCGCCTTCGCGTACTCCATACACGAGAAGCGAAGCGTCCATCGAAAGATCATTGATGTGCACCGACGTATTCTGATCGGCGCTCAATTTGGTGGCATCGATCAGCCGCTCATCGCCGCCATGCAAGCCTTTGCGGATGTAAATCGATGCCTGGTTCTCGTCCGGCAAGCGCTTGGAGTAGAAGTAGACGTCATTGCGCTCGATAGGGATCCCAATCGTCTCGATATGCTCGAGTTCCGTGAGACGCTTAACAATCTCCGGCCGCACCTTTACCTGCGATAGATACTGCTGCGTGTAATGCATCTGCGAGTCGATCCAGGCGCGCGTCTCCGGACTGTTCTGATCTTCGAGCCAGCGATAGGGATCGGTCACAGAGTGTCCCGAAACGGTATCGGTGACCGGTTTGGTTTCAGTCGGAGGCGGAGGCGGAAGAGTAATTCCGTTAGCTCCATGAACCTGTTTTTGCGGAAGGTCGGCGGCAACCGCCGCGAAGCAGAAAAGTAGCGTGCAGATGAGAAGAAGCCGGATTTTCATGAGCAAAGTTTTACCACGAACCGCGGAGCAATAGGCGATAAGCAATAGGCTATAAGCAATAGCTAAGAAGGGCGTCCGGACACTCCGTTTACGTAACGCTGACTTCCTCATACGTCCCATACACCTCCCGCAGCGCATTACAGATTTCGCCCACCGTGGCGTAAGCGCGGACTGCGTCGATGATGTAGGGCATGGTGTTGGCGTCGGACATCCTGCCATCCGCTTTTACTACTGGTTCCTGTGCGGCGGCCTTTTTCAGCGCGTCGAGGCAGCGCTTTACTTCTTCGTTTGAGCGGCGCGATTTCAGCGCATTGAGCTTTTTGGTTTGGTGACTGGCTACTTCCTCGTGGTCGATATACAGGATTTTGGGAAGGGTTTCTTCGATTAGAAATTCGTTAGCTCCGACGATCAGCTTCTCTTTATTCTCTACGGCGCGCTGGTACTGATATGCGGCCTCCGCGATCTCTTTCTGCGGATATCCGCGCTCGATGGCTTTTACCATGCCGCCCATGGCATCGAGTTTGTCGAAGTAGTCGAATGCGCCTTTCTCCATGTCGAGCGTGAGCTTCTCGATGAAGTACGAACCACCGAGAGGATCGACGGTTTGCGCCACCCCTGATTCGTAAGCGATCACCTGCTGGGTGCGCAGCGCGATGCGAGCCGCATCTTCGGTGGGAAGGGCCAAAGCTTCATCGTAGCTGTCGGTGTGCAATGACTGAGTTCCGCCGAGCACTGCAGCCAGAGCCTGAATAGCTGTGCGCGCGATGTTGTTCAGCGGCTGTTGCGCGGTGAGAGATACTCCGGCTGTCTGCGTGTGGAAGCGCATCAGCCAGGTGCGGGCATTCTTCGCGCCGAAGCGGTCCTTCATCAGCCGGTACCAGATTTTGCGCGAGGCGCGGAATTTGGCGATCTCTTCGAAGAAATCGTTGTGCGAATTAAAGAAGAAGCTGAGGCGAGGGCCGAAGTCGTCGATGTTGAGTCCGCGACGGCGCGCCCACTCGACATATTCAACGCCGTCATAAATCGTGAAGGCCAATTCTTGCAGAGCGGTCGATCCCGCTTCGCGGATGTGGTAGCCGCTGATCGAGATGGAGTTGAACTTGGGCGTGAAGTGCGTGCCGAACTCGAAAGTATCGATCACCAGGCGCATCGAGGGAGCCGGTGGATAGATGTATTCCTTCTGCGCGATGTACTCCTTCAGAATGTCGTTCTGAATTGTTCCCGAAAGCTGTTTCCAGTCAGCGCCCTGCTTCTCCGCGACGACAAGATACATAGCCCATAGGACGGACGCAGGCGAATTGATCGTCATCGAGACGGTGGTTTTTTCCAGATCGATACCGCCGAAGAGAATCTCCATGTCCTCCAGCGAATCGATGGCGACTCCGCACTTGCCGACTTCGCCTTCACTCTCGGGAGCATCGGAATCGAATCCCATCAATGTCGGCAGATCGAAGGCGACAGAGAGTCCACCACCGCCATGGGCGAGCAGATATTTGTAGCGTTGATTTGTCTCTTCCGGCGATGCGAAGCCAGAGAACTGGCGCATCGTCCAAAGCCTGCCGCGGTAACCAGAGGCGTGAATACCGCGCGTGTACGGCGGTTGTCCGGGAAAACCGGGATACTTATCTGCGTTCCAGTCCTCGGGCAGATCGGCCTGCGTGTGCAGCCGCCGCACCGGCATTCCCGAGATGGTAGTGAAGCGCGCGTTCCCGTTCTCGTCAAGATTGACGCCGGAAGCTGCCCCGATCGGCCGCTCGGGATTTTTCTCCAGCGCCGGGGCGAGCGTTTTCTCGGCCCAATCCTTCTCCGAAGCTGAGGGATGCCGGCCATCGAAGACGTCGTGAACGGGAGACTCCGCTACCGCAGGAGCTCTCTCCTTGTTCTTCTCTGTTGGCATACTTCTCATCTCCTCAATCGTCAGTTTCGACGATTCTGGGCAAACAAACAATCATAGAGGATGCTTAAAATCGGGAGCAATGAAGATCGTCGGGCCGAAACTGCCGCAGCACGCAGTAGGATGCGGTATACCCCTCCCTACTTCCCGGCTACCACAAGCGGAACAGTGCAAGGATCCCCGCGGCAACGAAGAGCAGGAGCAGAATCACTCCGATGATCAGCAGTCGCAGAGCACGGTTTTCCTGACCTGGCTTGGGAATCGAAATTCCCATGAAGGAGATGAACATCCAGAACAGGGAACTGCGGGGATCTGGCTGCGTCGGCTGCTCCGACTCCGGACTGGGAGGCACAGGTTCCACTGGTTCCGACTATAACAAGGAGGAGTTGAGCTGCGTGTTTCAGGCCTACGTCTTCTGGGTGAAGGACAAGCTCTTCACCGAAGACAAATCCCTGATAGTTCACTGTTATTTTCTTGAATCCGAGCCCAAGTTACGTGAAGTGCTTTACTGACGATGACTTACCTGGAAGTCTGCAGAATTCCTTGTTATTTCCCTGGTGTGCGGCGGAATCTTCAAATTCTTGGGCAGAAACTGACGATTCTGGAATCAAATTTAGAAAATGCCTGTTATCTTCCCTGTTTCCGGCTTGAGTTAGATTCTGACAGCTCAGCCATTTGGAGCCCTACTCTCGGAACTGCCTTTGCTTTCTAGAAAACGGTCAGAGTTCAGGGATTGGAGTAGGACAGGCTAGCGCAGAAGATTTCCACAGGTATCTCCAATCATTCCAAGCTTATACAACAGACCGCAGCTCCGGCGCATCGGAGATTGAGAGGGTAAATCCATTACAGCGCAAACAGCACCGTTAAAGGAAAAGCCAGTTCAGCCGAAATCGTCTGGCAAGAGAGCTGCAGCTTCAGGATTCAGCGAAGCTGAAGCGATCGAGCAGGCCAAGGGCGGTGACGCTTACGCTTTCGAGCAGCTTTACGGACTGCATAAGCGGCGCGTGTATTCCCTTTGTCTCAGGATGACGGGAAATACGGCTGAGGCCGAGGACCTTACCCAGGAAGCGTTTCTCCAGCTCTACCGTAAGATTGGAACGTTTCGTGGTGAGTCCGCATTTTCGACCTGGTTGCATCGGCTCTCCGTCAACGTAGTGCTAATGCACCTGAGAAAGAAGGGGTTACCTGAAGTCTCGTTGGAAGAGACGCTGGAGCCGCAGCAGGAGGACGGGCCCAAAAAGGATATTGGCGCTCGAGATAACGTACTGGCCGGCTCGATTGATCGCGTGAATTTGGAACGAGCGATCGAAAATCTGCCCCCGGGGTATCGCATCATTTTCGTGCTGCATGACATCGAAGGATATGAGCACAACGAAATCGCGGAGATGATGGGATGTTCCATCGGCAACAGCAAGTCGCAGCTGCACAAGGCAAGAATGAAGCTTCGCGACCTGCTAAAGCAGAGCAAGGCAGAGAAGGCGGTGCGCCGATGAGCGGGACGGGAGAGCGTAAGAAGATGACGTGCGCCGAATTTCAAGAAGTCCTGCCTTACATTTTCGAGAGCGGCGGGGACGCCAACGAGATGGAGCATCTGAAAACCTGCCATATCTGTTCCGATTTGGTCCAGGATCTGCGCTATATCGCCGATCAGGCCAAGCTGCTTCTACCGCTGCGAGATCCCAGTCCGAAAGTGTGGGACAACATCCAGAACTCACTCGAACGCGAAGGCTTGGTTCGTGCGCAAGCCAAAGCGCATAGCGCCGGAAAAAAAAAAGTAGCTGAAATGCAGGGGACAGGGGACCGGGCACAGGTTATAGGGAACAGCGGACCGGGAAAGAGACACTGACGGACCGGGTCATCGGGTGATCGGGCACCCGATCACCCGATCACCCGATCATTACCAAGGTGCACCTTCGGAGATACCCCGCTGATGAGCTGCTGTGTTGAACTTCGGTGATAGAATCCGGCCGAGAAGCGAATGAGTGCTGTGGCCTTCGACGCTTAGCTGAGCAGTGAAGTAGACCATGAGCAGCCGCAGAGCCCTGATATGACGAGCGAGTCGGATTTAGTTGTACTCGTCGGATTCATGGGAGCCGGCAAGACCACAGTGGGCAGGGAACTCGCCCGCTTGTTGAACTGGTCGTTCTATGATCTCGATGCGCTGATCGAAGCGCGCACTGGTCGTACAGTTCCCGCGCTCTTTGCTGAGCAGGGTGAGTCGGGTTTTCGCAAGCTCGAAGCCCAGTCTTTGCGTGAGCTTTTCGAGACGCTCGAAGACGAGCCGGCCGCTATCGCTCTGGGTGGCGGCGCCTTCGTGCAGGAAGCTATCCGGCAAATTATCCGCGACCATTCCGCCTCCGTGGTGTATCTGGATGTGGGCTTGGAGGAGGCACTACGACGTTGCGCCTCAGCTCCCGGTTACCGCCCGCTCCTGCAGGACCGCGAACAGATCACGCTTCTATATGAAGAGCGGCTACCGTTTTATCGCACTGCCCATACCGCCGTGCGAACGGACGGAAAAACACCGCTCGCGGTTGCCCAGGAGATTGCTTCGACGTTGCAGTTGAGACCCGGAAATCAGGAGGCCGAATGAAATTTACCCTTACTGCGTTCGTCATGATAATGACGATTACCTGCGCCTTGGAGGCAAAGGCTCCTAACCCGCCGCAGGTCATTGATGCCGGGAGCTTCGGAGTCTTTGTGAATGGCCGGCGCGTGGCGACCGAGACCTTCAAGATCGAACAGAAGGCCGGCGGAAGCACAGCGAAATCTGAGCTGAAGGTCGAGGACGGCTCGATGCAGCGTTCCGAAATGGAACTTACGGACCACGGCGACATAGTGCGTTATGGCTGGCAGCAGGAGAAACCGACCAAGGCCGAGCTTTCGGTTGTGCCGAAAGACGAGTTCCTGACCGAGACTATCAATACAGGTCCAAACCAGAAGACATTTAGCGTGCCGCACCTAATGCCCCACTCGACCCCAATTCTCGACGATAACTTCTTTATGCATCGCGAGATTCTAATTTGGCGATATCTGGCTCTGGGATGTACCTCTAAACCGGAGGGATTGAGCTGCAATTCCGCTCCCCAGCAGTTTGGCGTGCTCATACCGACACAGCACGCTTCCGAGATCGTAACCGTCGATTTCAAGGGCAAGGAAAAGATTTCGTTGAAAGGGAAGGATTTGGAATGCAGCAGCTTCCGTCTGCACACGGAGGAGACCAATCTGCTCATTTATATGGACGATCAAAAAAAGGTTGTAAGAATGTTGGCCTCAGCTTCAGGGTTGGAGGTCGTGCGAGACTGAGAAGAATCGGGTGATCGGGTCATCGGGTGATCGGGTGAAGTAAGATCGCAAATGATCAGGACGCCTAACCTGACGGGAAATCGGTGTGGATTTACTTCGCGCGATGACCCGTTTACCCGATCACCCGATACGCATGTCTCCTGTTCTCCATCCCGCGCCCAACCGTCGCGCTGACATTCTCTTCACCATCGCGGTGATCGGCGGGCTGTACGCTGCATACGTCGTTCGGCACATGCTATTGCTGATCTACGTAAGTGCCCTTTTCGCAGTTGTACTTTCACCTCTGATCCAGCTCATCGCGCGAATTCACATTCGCAAGTGGCGTCCAGGACATGGGATCGCGGTGCTGATCTTGATCGTCGGCCTGGCTACCGTCTTGACGCTGTTTCTGGTCTTTGCTTTACCGCCGATCTTTCATGACGCGCGCTCCATGGCTTCGGAATGGCCACGGCGTTTGGCGGAGCTTGCGAACCGCGCTCGTAACGTTCCCTTTGTGGAAAGCATCGATGTCACCAAAATCGACGATTACATCGCCGCAGCCTCAGGTGGTGCGTTCGGATTCTTCACCGGGCTTGCAGGCAGCATCTTTGGCCTCTTCACCGGCATCGTTCTCACTTCGTATTTCATCATCGACGGCGAGAGTGTCTTTACCTGGGCGATTACATTATTTCCGCTCGATCAGCGCGAGCGCCTGTCGCGCACACTGCTACGTGCTGAAGAACGGCTGCGCCACTGGTTGGTAGGCCAAGGCGCGCTGATGATGAGCATTGGCGTGTGCAGCTTCATTGTCTTCGGCTTGATGCACGTGAAGTACTACTACGTGCTCGCGGCCTTTGCGGCTCTGGCCAATGTAGTTCCCGTGATAGGAGCGCTGAGTTCGTTGGCGTTAGCTAGCGTCGTAGCCGCATTTGATTCCTGGCATAAGTTGCTGGGCGTGCTGATTTTCTATGGTATCTACTACCAGATAGAAAATGCTTTTCTAGCCCCGCGAATCATGAAGAGCACCATCGATCTGCCTCCCCTTGGCGTCATTACGGCCTTGATGATCGGAGGCGCGATGGCCGGAATTCTTGGAGCCCTGGTTGCAGTCCCAACTGCGGCACTGGTAGCAGTGCTGGTGGATGAATATCTCGTCCAGAAGCAACGGATCGTCACTCACGACCACGACTTCGAAGTGAGCCGCACGACTCACGAGTTCTGATTCCATCGCGAAAACAAAAAATAACGGAGGATCCATGGATCCTCCGTCTGATGTTACGTTTCGTATTGCTACCAGCGAACTCGCAACCCCATTTCGAGTTGACGCGGGTCATATCCCGATCCAGCGGCCGGTGCTCCGGTGACTGCACCCCACGAGCTCGGGTTGTCGATATCGAGATTCGTTGTCGGATCATCCGGTTGGAAGTGGTTCAGCACGTTAGTGAATAAGGCATAGAAAGTTACGCCTATCCCTCTCTCTCCGAACTTCGTGTCTTTAGTGATGGAGGCATCGAGGTTCCAGCGTGCAAATCCCGGAATTCGCCCGGTACCACCACCGTTGGTATCAACGCCTAGGATCAGGCGCCGGAAGCTGTTGCATACCGCTTGCGGGTCGGCAAAGGCATTCACGCCAAGAGAGTTCCCACTCTTGCCACAGGTCCCATTCGAGACTACGCCATAATGCAATGACATTTGTGGCACAGGCCCCACACGCACGGCGTTTTCGTTGGTCGACGTGGAACTGCAATTTCCTTCTCCGAACGACTGGCAGTCCCCTCCATTTCCGATGTTTATCTGAGTCGCGAGTCCGCTTTGTGCAGTAAGAAGTGGAGCTATGCCCCACCCGCCAAGTAAGTGACCCACGAAACCCTTTTGCTCCTTATAAAACGGTGGATGATAAACCAGGCTTTGATTGAACAGGTACTTGCTGTCGAATCCCCGGCCATTGCCACCGTTTGGTCCATACATCAATCCTAGATTCCAGGGATCGATGACGGTAAAGGAGCTAGTGGATTGCGTCACTGCACCTGTACCCAACGCTTTGCTGAAGGTGAAGTTGCTAATCCCTGTGAAGCCGTGGAAGTCAGTTAAGCGGAACGAAACAAAGCCGGCATTGTAGTTGCCGTAACCGAGGCTGGTGCTCATCGTAATCGAACTCAACTGATTGCCCAAGCTGGTTCCAGGTGTCACCGAGCTGAGCAAGCTTCGACCCAACGTCCAGGCGGAAGAACGCGAGAGGGCGGACCATAGGTCATAGACGGCGCCCTGTTTCAAATTGCTTCCTTGAGCCTTAATCACCGCAGCAGTGCAGTTCGCAGAGCCGCTGCAGAAGGCAGAGCTCGGTCCTCCCAGTGCTGTTTCAAAGAAGGGCTGAGCTGGTCCTGTGTACGGGTTATTGGCACACGCTCCTCCCGCTAGGCCGCAGATCGACGTATACAGCGCTGCGTAGGCTTGAGCGAAGCTCTGACCACCCAAGGTCGTCATGTAAGGCACCGCGTCAAGATTGATGTTCTGCAGCTCGTTGCGGATGAGCCGTCCGATGTATCCCACTTCAATCATCGCTTTGGGCGAGAGTTCCCGTTGAATCGTTAGATCAAATGAATCCACTCGATTCGGACGGAAGTGGGGATCGATCGCTGAAGAGTCGCCGGAGGTAGGAAAGAACGTGCCACTCACGCACCCGGCCCCAGAACAGCCGTTCGTTCCAGGAAAGAACGGTTGTGGCAATTGTTGTGCCGCAGCAGGCAGAGGTGCCACCAGACCATCAGTCCCAATTCGGAACGCGGTCGTTGGATTTGCGCCACCTGCACCCAGGCATTGGTTGCCTCCTGCTCCCGCATTAGCCGTATTCACGGCGCCCTGGCAGGGGACTGCCT
>QIBC01000281.1 GCA_003225215.1 Acidobacteriota bacterium | reverse complement strand
GCAGCGCTCGCTGCGACCGCCTTACAAGACGGGTCACTCTAAATCATATGGCAACTGCTGTAGTCGATATCGTTGAGTCCCGCCCGCACGTCGAGCCATCGGCATTCGACTTCAGCAAGCGCTTTCCGGGACTCGACGGACTGCGCGGATTGGCTATCTTACTTGTTTATTTTCACAATTATGCAGGTGGACTCCTACGCAGCCAGGATGCCGCCACACATGGCGGATCCGCCACAATCTGGCTGATCACCAAAGTCTTGGGCTCGATCTTCGGAATTGGCTGGATCGGCGTTGCCTTGTTCTTCGTGCTCTCAGGGTTCCTGATCACGGGAATCCTCTACGACACGCGCCACGACCCAAGCTATTACCGCAAATTCTATGCTCGTCGAGCGTTGCGTATCTTCCCTGTTTACTATGTTTTCGCGGCAATTTTGGTCGCCATTGGATACCTCGTGCGCGCCAACTGGCATCCGGGAGACCTCCTGTTCCTGGTCTATCTCGGCTTCCCGGCCGCATTCGTCTGGCCGGCGATGATTCAGGTCTCGTCCGCGCTGCATTTTACGCATCTCTGGTCGCTGTGCGTCGAGGAGCAGTTTTACCTCCTGTGGCCCGCGCCTGTGCGCAAGCTAAAGTATCCAAACACTTTATTGCAACTCTGCGCGGCGGCAATCGTCGTCTCCGTGGCTTTCCGAACACTCGTCTGGACCTTCGGATGGTCGATCGGAAGCTGGTCTTACGGTTTCTTACTTGGCCGAATCGACGAATTAGCCATTGGCGCGGCACTCGCCATTTTGGTCCGCGGACCGTGGAAAGCGACCATCCAGCACCTTGCGTGGCCGATTTTCCTACTTTTTGCAGCGTTTCTAGCCGCCATTTGCGGCCTCCGACACACCGTAGATTCCAACGACGCGCTTATAAGTACGGTCGGATACACAGTGATCGGCACCCTTTGCGGAGCACTTTTACTGCTCGCAATGGCGCCAGGATCGTGGGTTCAGCGCCTGTTTTCGCTCGATTCGCTGCGCATTGTCGGTAAATACAGCTATGGGTTTTACGTCTACCATGCTGCCTTAGCAGTCGCGCTAAACCCGCTGAGAGCGCAGTTTGTGACGGTTACGCGCTCCGTTATTCTTGGCAGCGGCGTCTATTTAACCTTCTGTCTAGGACTGAATCTGGCCATAGCCGCGTTGAGTTTCCACTGCTTCGAAGCGCCAATCATGCGTTGGAAATCGCAATTTGCATATCCAAATGCATCGAAAAAGGCCTTTGCACTAGCGGTTTAGCCGCCTAATGACCCGGCAAGTTGCTCATAAAAATGAACTTTTCAGCACGGCTCAGCGCCGGTTAAAGGCTCGAAAAGTGAGTTCTGGACGTCCAGATTTACGGTTATGGGTGCCGAAAAAGCAGTTTTGACGATTGAAAGGCACAGTTTCGAGAACTCAAAGCAGCAGTTTTGCAGACCAGAAAATCAGTTTTGGAGACCCGTGTCTTCCGGTCTTAGCGCTATGTTCCGAAGCTCTAGAAGTGTATTTCGAGCATCGCAAGGTGAAGTTGTGAGGCCCCAAATACCGCTATTTGAGGTTCGAGTTGACCACCTTTAACCCGCAAATGACCGACCAAATCGACCTAACGCGGAGCCGCCTTTGGAGCCGCCGGAGCGGCAACGGACGTCGGTGGCGGAGGCGAGGTGTTATGTCCCTCGCAGCCGGTCGGACCGCCGGTATCGATATTCTCTCCGGTCTCGAGGACAATATTCCCGGAGCGAAGACTTCCACTCTGGTTCCAGAGATCAGTTGGACCGCCATAGTAAGGAGTCCAGGCGCCGCGATAGAACCAGGTACCGTAGATTCCGACGCACGATGCGTAGTAGTTGCTCCAATAGTTATTGACGAATTTCACATCAGAAAGGCTATTACCCCCCACAGCGGAATTCGCTACGTTCTCCGTAGCCTGACCGTTCGGCCCCGAGTAATCCTCGGCATATGCCATAAAGCCGGGTTGACCGCCCATGAGGTTGTTGCTGATAACGAAATGTCCGGCAGTGAGGCCCGTCGGAGTGGACTGGTTGTAGTCGTCCCAAATTGCAATCGCGCTATCGAGTCCCGCTCCCGAAACGGTAACGTCATTGGGCGTGCGCAGGATCTTGTACGTGTTGTGTGTAATCGTTCCGTTGGTCGCGCCTTCGGTCTGATATCCATCGATGTGGCCGTTTGCCGCGTTTTCCGTGAAGTCGTGAAAGTAGCTGTCCTGAATAATGAAGTCGCTTCCCGCTCCGGCATTCTTGTCCCGGGACCACCACCAACTGAAAATTCCGTCATTGACGTCATGACAGTTCACGTTCTTGGCCGCCATGCTGTACTGAAGAGTGCTTCCCTTTACTCCTTCATCCCAGATGCAGGCATGCGTGTGGTCAAGCCCATTGAGCTCGACATGGTCGACCGTAGCACTGCCTCCATCGTTAATATTGATCACCCCGCTACCGCCCGCCCCACCGCCGTCATAAGAAATAATGCTGTTCTTGACGGTCACGTTCTGGGCCGTAATCTGAAGGCCGCCAGTAATGTTTTGGCAGCTCATGACGGTTCCCGGTGTGCTGATGGTAATGGTACGCGTGGTGGAACCGCTATTGTTAGTCAGAGTTCCGCCCGGGCATTGAGTGAGATCCGGACCAGTGTTGGTCGGCCCAGGCCAGCCACATGCTTCGAGACTTTGCCACACGTTATGAGTACAGTCCACGGTTTGAGCGCCAACAGACGCAGCGGTAAGGAGAAGTGCGACACCTAGGACGAATCTCATTCCGTAGAATTTCCGCGATTTGGGCAGTTGCCTACGTATGCCACCGATCTTAGGCGAAGTGAGCCAATTGTTCAGGTTACAGAGGTACATTCTTGCTAAAACTTATGGTATCCCTGAATGAACTTCTGACATGGTCCTGGTGGGACTTGGCGGAAACGGGGGTTAAGGCTAGCATGTTGATCGGAGCCACTGGAGCTAGGTCTCACGCGTCTGAGGAGCCGAATGATCAGCAACCCCCCAAAAAACCGCACGGCATTCGTTTTGGCGCTTTTGAGCATCCCTCTCCTTGTGAATGCCATCGCCTACGGTGCAACGTCCGGGACACCGTCGTGGCCAGGTACAGCCGGAAATCCAGTAGGATATGCAGCACATGCGGCCCTCGGCACGACGCCATGGCCTGGAGGAGGCTTCCAGAGCGGAACAGCCTCGAATCCGACCGTTTATAAAGGGTACGTGTTTAACGGGCCATTAACGATATCGGGTTCCTATATCCAGTTTATTAGCTGTGATTTTAATTCAGGAACAGGTGGCGTAAACGTCACGGGCTCAAACATAACGTTCACCGGCGATCGTTTTCAGTCCAATCAAACTCAGTTTTACAACGTCAACGTATCTGGCTCGAATATTATCTTCTCTTACAGCAGCTTCACTGCGCTGGCGTCATTCTATACATTACCTCCGGGTGGCACATGGCCCTCGGCGGGCGCTGGCCAGAATACCATCACGCAGGTCGATAACGTGAACGCGGTCGCGGTAAACAAAGGATATGAGTTCGCAATAAACATCAGCGGCTCTGCTGGTCCGATTACCGTCGACCATTGCGATATTTGGGGTTTTGGTAATGCCATTGTGTTCCAAAACTCGACCGCACAAATGACCATTACCAACAATTGGATCCATGATGCGGCACAGGCAAACGGAGTTACTGGTGGCGGCTATCATACGGACGGTCCGGGTTATTTGAATGGCGGGGCGGGTCCGAGCAACATTCTCATCCAAGGCAACACAATCGCGTCACTTGGAAATACGAACGGCATCGCATTCCAGGCAGCGACGTCGGGCTACAACAACATCCAGATTTTGAACAATTATTTGTCTGGTTTTGGATACACCGTGGCAGCAGGACAACCCGGTTCTACTCACCTTACGAACTCGTCAATCAAGAACAATGTGTGGGGAACTGATGTTGAGCCTGTGTGGAATCCGCTTTACGGCAACACGTGGCCGGCTGGAAGCGGCAGCACGTGGGAATGCAATACCGTGCACTTTGCCTCAGGTACGAGCTGGAGGAGTGGCGATGGGTGGGCACCTGCTTCCTCAATTGACGGTCAATATTGGGTGCCAACGAGCGCGATAGTTAGTACGAGCGACTACAACGGCAACACTTCTTGCAATCCCCCGAACGCTCCGACGAGTCCAGTTGCAGTCGCGAAGTAAGAGCTTGCCAATTCTCATCCTGTACCCACAACGGCGCTGACACAGGCGTCCCACACTATCCCCGATCAAGTCGTTGTCTAAGAAAATGAGAGAATTTTCGATTCCGCTGCTCCGGCAACTCGCGAGCGGACCAGACTCGAACTCGCTGTCCAATCGGATGCGTTCTGCCCGGTTTCGGCGATTCGAGAAGCTGGTCTCATCCTTGCCCCGGCCCTTGTCCATTCTGGACGTGGGTGGGACAAACGAGTTTTGGGAACAACGTCGTTGGGCTGGACGCTCAGACGTTCAAATTTACAGCATGAACCTCGTCGCTGAACAGCAGGTTCACGAGAACATCCACCCGATTGTGGGAGACGCGACGAACTTGTCAGAACACGACGATGGTAGTTTCGATGTGGTGTTCAGCAATTCCGTAATCGAACATCTCTTCACTTTTGAAAATCAGCAAAAGATGGCGTCAGAGGTTGAACGTGTAGGGAAAGCATTTTGGGTCCAAACGCCAAATTTCTGGTTTCCCATAGAGCCACATTTCCATGTGCCAGGATG
>QIBC01000082.1 GCA_003225215.1 Acidobacteriota bacterium | reverse complement strand
TTCCTGCATGCTGGACGCGATCAAGCAGCTTGGTCCGCGAGCTCGCGGCATCGCCGTCATCGATGAGAAGACCTCTTCCGCCGAGCTTGATCGGATGCATCGCAGCGGGATTCGTGGCGTTCGGATTAACCTCGGCACGGCGGGGCAAGATGATCCTGCCTTTGCGCGCGAACGTCTGCAAAAGGCGCTTCGACAGATTAGCGGCCGGCCCTGGCACATTCAGATGTATTTGGGTCTTCCAGTCGTGGCGGCGATCGAGAAGCAGCTTACTGCTGCCACCGTCCCGATTGTCTTCGATCACTTCGGGGGCGCTAAGGCAGCACTCGGAGTCCAACAGCCCGGGATGGCGAGCCTGTTGCGTCTGCTTCAAAATGGGAAAGCTTACGTGAAGATATCAGGCGCATACCGTGCCTCGACGACTGCTCCGGATTACCAGGATGCGACGGCAGTAGCGAAAGTTTTTGTTGCCGCAAATCCCGAGCGTGTTGTATGGGGATCAGACTGGCCGCATCCGGACACCGCGACCGGTCGCGAGACTACAGAGATATCGCCTCTCTTGCCAATTGACGATGGCCGAATGTTGAACCTGCTGGCGACGTGGGTTCCCAACGTCGCGCGGCGCAAGATGATCCTTGTCGATAATCCGGCGAAGTTGTACGGGTTCTGAGTGATCGGCGCCTCCGGCGCGCTTGCTCCTAGAGTCTCATTTTACGCAAGGCTACGGGCACGCACTTTAAAATGTCCTAATGCCCACAACCCTTCGTTCTTACGCCAAAATCAACCTCGGACTTACGATCGGCCCAATTCGGGACGATGGCTTTCACGAGTTGCGCACGGTTTATCAGACGATTGCCCTGCATGACATGGTGAAAGTTGAGCTTGGGCGGGGCACCGGTATCGAGATTCGCTGCAAGAACCCGAAAGTTCCAGCGGATGAGTCCAACACGTGCTATCGCACCGCAGACCGGTTCATGAAGGCTATCGGTCAGCGCGGCAAGGTGGCTATCACGATTGAGAAGATCCTGCCCTTGCAGGGCGGACTCGGAGCGGCGTCTTCTAATGCTGTCGCCACCTTGTTTGCGCTGGAACGCGAGTCGGGAAGGGCGCTCGATCCTGAAGACCAGCTGCGCATCTGCGAAGAAGTGGGCTCCGATCTGCCGCTCTTCCTCGTGGGCGGGACCGTTTATGGCGAAGGACGCGGCGAGCAAGTAATTCCGCTTGAGGAGCTTCCGCCGGCGGATTGCGTAATAGTCACTCCCGAAATTGGGGTCTCAACTCCAAAAGCCTTTGCCGATTGGGATGCCCTCGCTGAACGCGAATCCTCTGAGGAAGCTGGATCGCGATCCTCCTCCAGCCGCACCGCTACTTTGACCAACGCTCCGCAATCCGCTAGAATTTCATTGTTCAGCCGCTCTGTGTATTCCTGGCTGAGTGGTGGTTACAAGACTCCAGTATCCGGTGTTCCCGCATATGGCGGGGACCGGGCCGAGACACAGCTGCTCGACCTTGTCCGTACCGGGATAGAGAACGACTTCGAACGCGTCGTCTTTCCTCAGCATCCCGAATTGCGTGACGTCAAGCGTGTGCTCTACGGCCAAGCCGGTGATGGAGCGCGTTATGCTTCGCTTTCCGGCTCTGGATCGGCCGTTTACGGCCTTTTTGATTCCAGAGAGAAGGCGGAAGCTGGTGCGGAACGTGTGCAGGCGATGGGCCATGCCGCCCACGTAACAAGCACGCTGACAAGAAAGCAATACTGGGAGACAATGGTAATCGGCCGTTAACGCTGGAACTCCCAACAAACAATTTAATTAACCTAGTCAGGACAGGATCTTTGGGCGGTCGACTAATGGTAGGTCAAGTGCCTTTGGAGCACTTTGTCTAGGTTCGAATCCTAGCCGCCCAGCCAGAAACCGACGAGGCGAACACGAAGGGCACTAAGGATAAACAAGAGGTCACAAAGATTTGGAAAGAGTAAGTAAGCAGTTTGTCATTCATCGTGACCTCCGCTTTGCAGCCTTCGTGACCTTCGTGTTCGCCTCTCCAGGAGCAGTTCGCAGTTTCACTAACGTCGAGAAAGAAAACCAGCTTTCGCGAGGCTAATGGAATGACGACGATCGGAACCGCAGTCGAGAAGCAGCAGCAGAAGGGTCAAGCAACGGTGCAGACGCCGCCCGCGCAGAAGACGGAGCGCAAGCCGCAGCGTCACCGGGATAACGACCGTTTCAAGATCTTCTGTGGCTCGGCCAACGAGAAGCTTGCAGACGATATTTGCAGGTTTCTGGAGATTCCGCGCGGACAATCGCACCTGCAGCGGTTCTCCGACGGTGAGGTCTACTTTCAGCTGCTGGAGAACGTGCGCGGCGCCGATGTTTTCGTTGTGCAGCCCACGTGCTTCCCGGTCGATGAGCACTTGATGGAGTTGCTCTTGATGATCGACGCGTTGAAACGAGCTTCGGCGCGGAGGATCACTCCGGTGATCCCGTATTACGGATATTCGCGGCAGGACCGCAAGGATAAGCCTCGCGTGGCCGTCTCGGCGAAGTTGGTGGCCGATTTGTTGACTACCGCGGGTGCGCATCGTGCGCTGGTGGTTGATTTGCACGCGCCGCAGATCCAAGGATTTTTCAATATCCCCGTGGATCACCTGTTTGCCTCGCCGGTGCTGGTTTCGGCGGTGAGAGATTTGAATTTGCCCGACCTGACAGTGGTGTCGCCAGATGCGGGCGGTGTGGAACGTGCGCGCTTCTTCGCCAAGAAGATGGACGCTGCGCTGGCCATCGTCGATAAGCGGCGGACGGACATGAACGTAACCGAAGTGATGCACGTAATCGGTGACGTGAAAGGACGCACGGCGCTGATCCTCGACGACATTATCGACACGGCGGGCACGCTGGTGAAGACTGCGGACGCGTTACTCGAGGCTGGAGCGACTCGCGTGCTTGCGTGCGCATCGCATCCGGTGCTATCGGGTTTGGCCGTGGAGCGTCTTCACAATTCCCGCATCGAGCAAGTGATTGTTACCGATACGATCCCGCTAAGCGAAGCGGCGAAGAACGAGCCGAAGATCAAGGTTAAGTCGATCGCTGGGCTGTTGGCACGAGCGATCGAGAGCATTCACGAAGAGACGTCGGTAAGTAGTCTCTTCAGTTGAGATTTCAGCAGGTAGAGACGCAGCATGCTGCGTCTCTACCACGCACTTAAGGAAAACGAATGGCAACTCAGGAACTAGTAGAAGCACAAGCGCGACCGGCAGATGAGGCTCGCACCAAGAACGCTGCGCGCCGGGTGCGTCGCGGCGGAAACATCCCGGCTGTGGTTTATGGCGCGAAGAAAGACTCAGTCGCCGTCACCGTGAATCCCAAGCAGATCAGCCGGATTCTCCACTCCGAGAGCGGTCACAACACGGTGTTCGATCTAAAGGTGGGCGGCGATCAGAGCAAAGCCATGATCGTCGACTGGCAGTACGAGCCGATCAAAGGCACGCTGCTGCACATCGACCTGAAGCGCATCGCCATGGATAAGGCACTTCGCGTGAAAGTGCCGGTGCAGTTGAGCGGCGTACCTGAGGGCGTGAAGACGCAGGGTGGAATCCTCGAGCAGATCGTGCGCGAAGTGGAAATCGAGTGCCTGCCCGCCGACATTCCCGATCACATCGATGTGGACGTGTCGCCTCTGGTGTTCGGGCAGGTGTTGCGCGTCTCCGATCTGCCGCACAGCGGCAAGCTGAAGTTCATTACGGACGAGACGCAGCCGGTAGCCCATATCACGTCGGTGAAGGAAGTGGTCGAGGCTGCTCCGGCTGAGGCAGGCGTCGAGGTGGCGGCAGCTCCGGCTGAGCCTGAGGTCATCAAGAAGGGCAAACAGGAGACCGAGGAAGCTGCGCCTGAGGCTGCAGCGAAACCCGAAGGCGGTAAGAAGGCCGAGGGCAAGAAGAAAGAGTGAAGCTGGTTGTCGGTCTGGGCAATCCCGGCATCGAGTACCAGTTCACGCCGCACAATCTTGGCTTTCTGACTATCGATCGCATCGCCGAGCGATGCAAGGTCGATGTCGCGAGCCGAAGATGCCAGGCGGCTACTGCCAGGGTAAAGCTTGCGGGACACGAAGTCCTGCTGGCAAAGCCGGAGACCTTCATGAATCTCAGCGGGCTTTCAGTACGAAAGCTGGTTGAGGATCTAGAGGTGAATCCGGCGAGCGATTTGATCGTCGTGTACGACGAATTGGATTTGCCGTTTGGCGCGATTCGGATTCGGCAGCGCGGCGGAACCGCGGGACACAACGGACTTGAGTCGGTGGTCGGATCACTTGGCACCGACGAGTTCATGCGGGTGAGGTTGGGAATCCAGCCGGATCACCCGGTACGCGACGGCGCGAAATTCGTTTTGGGACAGTTTAAGAAGTCGCAGTTGGAAGCTGTAGGCGAACTGATCGAGCGCGCCTGAAGAACATCGAGCGCATGGGCAAGCGCCGCCTCGCGTACATCGTGCGCAAGTTCGTCGATGGCTTCTACATCCTGCTGACGGTTGACGCCGACGGCAAGGCGATTCACGAGATTGAGCGCCGTTTGCGCGTGTCAGAGCCGGTGATCAAGTTCATCAGCGTGCGCGTGGATGAAGAGCAGAAGCGTCTGGAGAAGATCAAGCAGCTTCGCTCGACGCGCGTGAAGCGTTCGACGGCGGAATCCGCGCCAGCGCCGGAACCAGCAGCTCCGGCAGCGACGGCATAAAAAGCTTCTGGCTACTGGCTGCTTGCTGCCGGCCAGTCGCTAGCTAAAAAACCAGCAACTAGCCAGAAGCCAGCAGCTAGTAGCGAGCGGCTATTTAAGGAGAAACATGGCAGATACACCTACACCAACTACCACTTCGGGCGGACAAGACCGGCAGGATCGCGGCCCCCGCCGCGATTCGCGGGGTGGCCCCGGAGGCTCGCGCGAAGGCGGACGCAAATTCTTCCGCCGCAAAAAGGTCTGCAAGTTCTGCGTAGAGAAGATCGATTCCATCAACTACAAGGACGTACGCCTGCTCTCTGGATTTGTTGCTGAGCGCGGGAAGATCGTTCCTCGTCGGTTGACTGGAGTCTGCACGCCGCATCAGCGTCGTCTAAGCGCCGCCATCAAGCAGGCGCGCAACATTGCATTGTTGCCGTTCGCGGCGAGGTTCTAAAGGAAGCTGCTGGCTGCTAGCTACTAGCTGCTAGCCGCATCTTGAATGCCCTGAGACGTCCGTTGTACTCAAGAGGCACATAGAGGCGACGCGACTGTACAGGCAGGTGCCTAAGAGATTTTGTGAGATTGCGCAGCGCTTTGGCTAGCAGCGAGTAGCCAGCAGCCAGCAGCTAGGAGTTTATTCATGGAAGTCATTCTGAAAGAAGATGTAGAGAAGCTTGGCCATCGCGGTGACATCGTGAAGGTCGCCGAAGGGTTTGGCCGCAATTTCCTGTTGCCTCGCAAGCTCGCCATTGAGGCCAGCAAAGCGAATAAGGCCGTGATCGATCAGATGAAGGCCGGGGCCGTTCGCAAATCGGCCAAGGAAAAGACCGGCGCCGAAGCGCTAGCGCAACAACTCAACGACGTGCAACTCACGTTTGAGCGCAAGACGGGCGAGAAGGACCATCTGTTTGGTTCTGTCACATCGTCTGATATCGCCGCAGCTCTTGAAACCAAGGGCTTCAAGATCGATCGCCGCAAGGTTCACCTAGACGATCCGCTCAAGAGTTTGGGCGAGTTCCACGTTCCGGTGAAGCTGCATCGCGAGGTCACAGCGCATGTGAAGGTCACCGTGAGCCGCGAGGGCGAAGCTGGCGCTTAGGGACGTCCTTTCGGCGACTGGGGATCTGTTTTTTCTGTTGCTAACACAACAGCAGAACTCCCGCGCCGCAAGAATCAAGTCTGGATACAAGAGCAGATCCAGCTGCGGCGCGAGAGATGACAGTTCTCAAATGGACCAGTCTTTAAAAAAAAATAGCAACAAGAATGGCCGTCCCAAAAAGGGACGGCCGCGTGTTTCTTGCTCAAGACTCTACTGCTGATTCACCTGCAGCAGCATCTGGGTTCCACTGTCGAGCTTCACGTCTTTGCCGGCTGATGTGATCACCGAGCCTTGTGTAGCGTTGGAAGCAGCGCCACTAAGCTGCAAGCCATTCAGTCCAATGACTCCCTGACTGTTGGAAGTCAGCTGACCAGCTGCGCCGGTCGTAGCGCCACTCACGGCTCCGCCCGCATTCGCGCCAACGCCGGCGGCGGTGTTGCCAACTCCACCCGCAGTGCTGCCGACCGCACTGGTCGCGCCACCCACAGTGCGCCCGGCGCCACCGAGCAGGCCTCCACCTCCGCCTTCTGCAGCCGACACGCCTCCGGCGGCCTGGCTACCCAACGATGAACTACCGGCGAGAGTGTCGTCTCCCGTCGAAGCGGACGTGCTATTGGCTGCTGCGGCGATTGCCTTGATGCTTGCATTTAGGGGAACTTGTTGGCCATTGCGGAGCACAACGTGGTCAAACGCAATTCCGAGGGCGGATTCGGTATCACCCTTCGACTTAGCTTTCGCGTCGGTGACGTGACCGACCAGGCGTGAGCCACGCGGAATGACCACGCCGGAGGCAGAGCGAACCTCCTGCGTTGTTTTCGCACTGATCTCGTCTCCGGGCTTTGCCTTGCGCGCGTCTACCGGCTTACTCAGTGTCGCTGGAATTGTGGTGCCCGCGGCCAAATCACCTGCGCCGTTCGCGCCAGCGCTCACCGATTTTCCATTTACAGAAGCCGCGCTGTCGTTGTTAGCGTTTCCGCTCGCGTTCGCGTTGCCTTTGCGATGGCTGTGATTCGCCTGCGCATTCGCATCGGTCGATGTGTTCGAGTTTACGTTGGCGTTATTCTGCCCGGCCTGAACGCTGGTGCTGCCATTCGCAGAACCGCTGGCCTGGGCATCGGTTTGGGCGGATGCGAAACTTACGAGGCCCGCTGCCGCAACTGTGATTAATAACCGTTTCATGCGATTGTCTTCTCCTTAGCTGATTCGGAAAATGTTTAAGTCTTGGGGCCGCAACTACTTGGCTGCACGCTCGCTCACGTTGTGCGCCGGATCTGCGTTGATCATCTGCATCGAGGTCACGGAGTATTCCCGCTCTTTGCCATCGAGTTCGGGGACAGCCAACAGCAACTTATCTTTCTTGATCCGAAATTCCGCACGCTCGCCTACCGGCAACAACACCGGGTGCTTTTCGTCGCGCGGACGAATGCGATACATCACGCGATCGGTCTTCAGTACGTACTCCTGGCAGAGCATCTCGCGCTGTTTCTTGTGCGCTCCATCGGTGCCGAGAATCTCTCCGGCAAAGCTCTTGCCGCTGTTTTCGTCGATTCCGCATGGCACCGCGTCCATGTTCGAGATGGTGCCTGTCTGGTGGAAGATTGGCTCATCCTTTGCGAACGCGAAAGAGCTAATTATCAAAATGCAAACTGCAATACCTGACCTCATGGCGCCTCCTAATTGGTGGAACCTAGAATTGCAGATCGCATGCCACAACCAGAGTAGATGCTGAAATCAGAGTACATGGTTGTTTTTCAGCTACTTAGGCCCGCTCATGCGAAATTGGACAATAGCCATTGGTAACGGGAAATTATTCCCGTGAAAGGAAGAATTGCGGGCATTCGCGCAGGGTCCAAGAAGGTTGCCTGCAACATAGGAGCACAGAGAACTGTGGTCACTCAAGAGAAGGCGAGCTTGGTTACTTGCGTGTCGACGGGATCAGTCGGCCTGCGACGGCATAGCTGAACAAATCTTTCGCTCCATGCGCATGACATGGAGTCTTCGAAATCTTAAAATCAGGTATAAGCCATCTCACGAGGAAACCAGTTTGTCCCAGACCGAAATTCTCGAAACCCCCTCCAAGGCCACGGCAGAGCACGCTAAGCCGGTGCGTCGCGCCATTCTCAGCGTTACCGACAAAGCCGGAATTGTAGAATTCGCGTGTCAACTGGAGAAGGCTGGCGTTGAGCTGGTGTCGACCGGGGGCACTGCGAAGTTACTGCGTGATGCCGGCGTTCGCGTGAAAGACATCTCGGATCTGACCGGCTTTCCCGAGATGCTTGATGGCCGGGTGAAGACTCTCCATCCCAAAGTGCACGGCGGAATTCTGCACGTTCGCGAGAATGCCGCGCACCGCGAAGCCGTCAAGGAACACGACATTCCCGCGATCGATATGGTCGTGGTGAATCTCTATGCGTTCGAAAAAACGGCTGCGCGTTCGGATGTCAGCTTCGAAGCACTCATCGAGAACATTGACATCGGCGGCCCGTCGATGCTGCGATCGGCAGCAAAGAATTTTCAGGATGTTGCGGTGGTGACATCGCCGTCGGATTACGGGAGCATCGCAGACGAGCTTTACAGTACCCGCGGACTCTCGCTGGCTACAAAATGGAGTTTGGCGAAAAAGGCTTTTGCCATCACTGCGGCCTACGACAGTGCCATCGCTTCTGCACTTGAGACGATCGCGGCGCCCGGCCAGCCTCCGTCGCGCGACCCTCATTTCCCCTCCACTTTGCGGCTGGCATTCTCGAAGCTGAAAGATCTGCGCTACGGAGAGAATCCTCACCAGAAGGCCGCAGTCTATTCGGACTGCTCGAATCGGGGCATCGCCAATGCGCGACAGCTACAGGGGAAGGAGCTCTCCTACAACAATCTTGTCGACCTCGATGCAACATGGGAGCTTTGTCGCGAGTTTGATGAGCCCATGTGCGCGATCATCAAACATACGAATCCTTGCGGCGCCGCTACTGGTCCCGACATTCTTACCGCGTACAAGCGGGCGTTGGAGGCGGATCCGGTCTCGGCCTTCGGTGGCGTTATCGGAATCAACCGCGAGATCGACGAAGCTGCCGCCGAGGAAATTGCAAAGCTGTTCGTGGAGGCCATCGCGGCTCCGACCTACTCGCCTGCCGCCTTGGCACGATTTGCCGCCAAGAAGAACCTTCGTTTGCTCGAGGTGATTGCCGGCCAGCCCAAAACGGTACTCAAGCAAGTTTCTGGAGGCATGTTGCTTCAGGATGCAGACGTTCATTCTTTAGCCCCCGACGATTTGAAGGTCGTGACCAAGAGACAACCCACTCAAGAAGAAATGGCAGCTTTGCTTTTCGCCTGGAAGGTCTGCAAGCATGTGAAGTCAAATGCGATCGTCTACGCCCGCAACGGGCAGGTCGTGGGTGTGGGAGCTGGTCAGATGAGCCGGATCGACTCCTGCAAAATCGGCGCCGCCAAGGCGGTTTTGCCTCTAAACGGTACTGTCGCAGCTTCCGACGCCTTTTTCCCTTTCCCCGATGGCGTGGAAGAGATCGCTAAAGCCGGGGCTACCGCTGTTGTCCAACCCGGTGGCTCGGTTCGCGACAATGAGGTGGTAGAAGCCGCGGATCGGCTGGGACTAGCGATGGTGCTCACCGGGGTGCGTCACTTCCGTCACTAATCCGAAGGTCCAAGCGAGCCAACTAAGGGGTACAATTTAAACTGGCGACATTATCCGCATTTGACCGGGCTTCGCCGGGCGACTGGTCGTGCATCGAATTAAGTGCAGATGCGAAACTGCCGCCTGCGCATCCAATAACTCGGGAGTGAAGGTTCTTTCTGTTAACTGAACTCATGACAAGTCTCAGTCTTCGTCTGTCTTTTGTCGTCCTTCTCAGCTCGTTAATCGGCTTCGGCCAAACTCCCGCAGCTCAGGCCCCGGCGACACCTAGTCCTGCTGCGCCAGCGGCCCAGAGTCCCGACAAGGCCCCGAATAATCAGAATCAAACTCCAGACACCCCTGCGCCCCCGGCGAAGGGAAAATCTGCTCCTGCTGCTACCGCGGGTAAGCAGGCGACGGACAGCACGCCGCCGGAACAGCGTGATCGCGCCCAAGCTTACTACCACTACTCGCTGGCGCACATGTATGAAGAAATGGTCTCGGTTTACGGACACTCGGAGTACGCCAGCAAGGCCATCGACGAATATAAACTTGCGCTCCAGAACGATCCAGGCTCGGAACAGTTGAACGCAGGCCTTGCGGAGCTTTATTTCAAAACGGGACACATCCGGGACGCCGTCACAGAGTCGCAGGAGATCGTAAAGCGCGATCCCAACAATCTCGATGCCCGCAAGCTGCTTGGCCGGATCTACTTGCGCTCGATCGGCGACATGCAGGGTGGAGTGCAATCGTCCGAGGTGCTGAAGCTCGCAATCGAGCAGTTCAGCGAGATCGTAAAGCTCGAGCCGGACAAGATTGATGACCACTTACTTCTTGGCCGTCTTTACATCCTCAATAAGGACTATCTGAAGGCCGAAGGAGAATTCAAGGCGGCGCGCCAGCTGCAGCCTGATTCCGAAGAGGCGGTGATTAATCTCGCCTATCTGTACAACGAGGAAGGCGACAACAAAAAAGCTGCTGACGTGCTTCAGTCGATGCCCGACGCACAGCGCACCGGCAAGGTATACGCAGTCTTGGGTTACACCTTCGAGCAGCAAAAAGACTACAAGCGCGCGATTGACGCTTACAACCATGCGATTGATCAGGACAAGGACAATCTGGATGCTCAGCGCGGTCTGGCCAACAGCTTGTTGGGCGATAACCAGATCGAAGCGGCGCTGGCCCAATACAAGCAAGTAGCGGATGCCGATCCCCAGGATGCGCAAGCCTATATACGCATGCAGGAGATTTATCGCCGCCAGGGAAAATACCCCGAGGCTATGGCGACCCTGAAAAAAGCCGAGTCCCTGGTTCAAGACTCAGTCGAAATCCCATATAACGAGGCGCTGATCAATGAAGCCCAGGGCAAGTTCGACGAGGCCATTCAGATTCTGCAGGATCTTGTCGACAAGAACGCGAAGCCAATCGCCACCATGACGAATAGCGAGCGCAACAACCGCTCAGTCTTCCTCGAGCGTTTGGGTACCGTGTATCGCGAAACCGGCAGGAATCAACAGGCTATTGACACCTTTCGACGCATGATCGAACTCGGAGATGAAAGTGCCGAGCGCGGCTACAGCCAGGTGATAGACACGTATCGCGAAGCCAAGCAGTGGAATCAGGCGACGGCTACCGCGCAGGATGCCGTGAAGGCGCTGCCGAAAGACCGCTCGATGCGCCTGGTTCTCGCCGGCCAGCTGGCAGACAACGGCAAAGCCGACCAAGGTATCGCGATGGCAACGGCCGAACTTAAGAACACGCCGGATGATCGAGAGATCTATCTCGCGCTCTCACAGATTTACGCGCGTCTTCGCCGCTGGTCAGAGGCCGAAGAGGCCTTGAACAAAGCTGACTCCCTAAGCAACAAGCCGGAAGACAAAAGGCAGGATTATTTCCTCCGCGGTTCTTACCTTGAGCGTCAGAAGAAGTACGAGCCTGCCGAAGAGATGTTCCGCAAGGTTTTGGCAGCTGATCCACGCGATGCCGGAGCCCTGAACTATCTCGGCTATATGTTGGCCGACCGCGGCGTGCGTCTCGAGGAAGCATTGAATCTCATCAAGAAGGCCGTCCAGGAAGAGCCGCAGAATGGCGCATACCTGGATTCGCTGGGTTGGGCGTACTACAAGATGGGGAACTACGAAATGGCCGAAGAGAACCTGCGTAGAGCGATGGACCACATCAGCAAAGATCCTACCGTGCACGATCATATGGGTGAGGTGTATGCGAAGACAGGTCGTCTAAAGCTGGCCGCCGCCCAATGGGAGCGCGCACTTGAAGAATGGAACCGTTCGCTACCTGCCGATGTCGAAAGCAACGATGTAGCTCGCGTGCAAAAACAACTCGAGAGCACGAAAGTGAAGTTGGCGAGGCAGCAGGAGGGGGCGAAGGAGTAGAAGTTTTCAGTTCTCAGTAATCAGTTATCAGTGAGAGCCCGGCATTTTTCGCCGGGCTTTTTATTTAGTGCTACTTGCATTTTTACTCATGGAGCTTAACCTAGGTCGGTGTTACTGAAAACTGATTACTGAGAACTGTTGTGCGCTAGACTCGGAAACATGTACGCTCCCTACGCGCTGCATCCCGAAGAATCGCGCGGACGCCGCTATCCAGAGCCACAGCATCCGTACCGATCGGACTTTCAGCGCGATCGCGATCGGGTTATCCATTCCCGCGCGTTTCGGCGTCTCGAAAATAAAACGCAGGTTTTCACCTATCGCGGTTCCGATCACTTTCGCAACCGGCTTACCCACACGATAGAAGTCGCACAGATCGCGCGCACTGTTGCTTCGGCATTGCGATTGAATTCCGATCTGGTCGAGACGCTCGCCTTGGTTCACGACATCGGACATCCCCCATTCGGCCACGCTGGCGAGCAGGCTCTCGATCGCGAGATGCGCGCCTTTGGCGACATCTTCGATCACAACCTGCATGCTCTACGGATTGTGGAGTATTTTGAGCTGCGCTATCCCGAGTTCCGGGGCCTGAATCTCACGTTCGAGGTTCGCGAAGGTATCATCAAGCATTCGCGTGACTGGAATGTCGTCGAATTCCCGGAGTTGGCTGAGTATCTGCTGGATCAGCGGCCACCGCTTGAGGCGCAACTTATCGATCTGGCGGACGAGATCGGCTACAACGTTGCCGATCTGGATGATGGTGTCGAATCGGGAATCATTTCCATCGAGACAATTCGTGAGCATTTGCCGGCGTTCGAGCGGATCTGGCTTGAGGTCGAAGAGCGCTATCCCGACGCATTGCCCAAACTGAAATTGAGCGAATGCCTGCGAAGAATACTCGACCGCATGGTAAGCGATCTCATCCATGCAAGCGGGCACCGCATTCGAGCAGCCCGGATCAACCGATCGCGCGAGGTGCGCGCATACTCACAGCGCCTTCTCGGCTTCAGCTCCGAGGTTGACGCAGAGCAGCGGGAAACGAAGTCGTTCCTGCACACCTGGCTCTATGACAGCCCGACACTCAGTTCCGATCGACTGAGGTTGGAAGAGTTGATTTCGGAGTTGTTCCGATTCTGGCTGGCACATCCCGAGGAACTGCCCCAGAGTTACCAGGACCAATTGCCCGACGAGAAGCCGGAGCGTGTAGTTTGCGATTACATCGCGGGAATGACCGACAATTTCATTCTTCGTGAGTATGAGCGGGTGGCCGGAGAGTCTTTCGGCATTAGGCGCTCGGCATTAGGCCAAGACGCGGCATCGGTTCGGAAGAGTTGAAGCTCTCGGCACTCCATCTCTGCGGATGCCTCCGCGATGACCAGGCAATTCACCCGACTGTTTACTGGCCAAACGCCGATAGCCGAATGCCGACAACCTCTTTTATCCCGCATCACTGACGCCAGAATAAGGAGCGGGCAAACCCAGTGCTCTTCTGTGCTGGCGCATAACGAATTGCTGATGCGTTCTGATTTCCAGATCAGAACGCGGGAAAGCTGTGCAGAGAAGGATGAATCCCTCAGCGCGATCCTCCGGAAAGTAGGCCACAGCGTCGCTTGCATCGAACTCGCCCGGTTCGAGAAGTCGGCCGGCGCAAGTGAGGCATCGCCCCTGATGGCAGATAGATGGAAGTTCAATTCCGGCAGCGTGCGCGGCGTCCCAGATATGTTGATCTTCTCGGACCGGCAATTCGCGAATGGATCCGTCTGGCAGGTGCAATCTCACGCGATGATGTTCGGAACTCATCTACATCGAGGTTATCGGATAGACGAGAACCGATCAAAGTCCAATGCCGTGTAGTAGAGACGCAGCATGCTGCCTCTCTGCCGCCGGGCGTGAGAGTTCGCGATAGGTAGTGGAAAGGAGAAGGCGGCCCGAAGGCCGCCTTCTCCGCAATTCGGTGCAATCAGCGAGGATTTGTCGACGCATCTCCACGCGTCTTGGCATCATTCGAGTTCTGGTTTTGCTGGTTGTTGTTTGGATTGTTCTGGTTGTTTGCTGGATTGGTGCCCAGAGTGTTTGAGCTAGAGCTGTTCGAAGCAGTGCCTTTGCCGCTCACCGTGACGCGATCGCGTACGCGCCGATTTCCGGCAAACGAGCTAGCGATGCGCTGCGCCGTCTGCTTTTCCTTGCCAGTCTGAACCGACCCGCTTAGCTCGATGGTGCTGTCAGTGACATTTACGTTTATGTTGTCATTGCGCAGAGTAGGCTCATTCTGCAGTGCGTTCTGGATCTGGTTCTGAAGAGTTGCTGTGTCGTTTACACCAACTCCGGTCGTGGTAGTGCCGGGTGTGCCTGCGGTGCCACCCGCATTTGCGCTTACGCCCGCATTGGAGCCAACTGCACTCGAGCTCCCGCCGGACTGAGCAGTACTGGGCGCAGTTGCAGCGCCGGTGATGCCACCCGTGGTGCTCGGCGTAGCAGTAGTTGATTGCGCAGGCGGAGTTGAGGTTTGTCCCGCCATGTTGCCCTGGCTAGCAGCATTACTCTGCGGTGCGCTCGAGGGATTCTCCCCTACGGTCGGACTCGTCGAGGCACTTACCCCGGCAGTTGCCGATCCAGTCTGATTGCTGGGAGCTCCTGTGGCGCTCGCACTCGCGCTCGGCGCGGAGGGGCTGACTCCGGCACTCACGCTTGCGTTGGGAGGCGTAGAGGTCGGGCTGCTTTGGGTCCCCGTCATGTTGGTAGCCTCGCCCGAGGCGGAGCTTGGAGTTGTCGAGCTCGACGACGGAGTCGTGCTCGCGGTGGTCGTACCAGCCGTTTGGTCTGTGGAGCTCGTCGCGCTGGCTTGTCCAGTGGAGCTCATCGGCGCACTTGCAGAACTAGGCGCGCTCGAAGCGCTGCTGGAGGCACTTTGAGACGCGCTGGCGCTGGCTTCGGGAGAAGTGCTTGGGGCCGTAGCGGTGCTAGAGGTCGATGTGCTGGGGGGCATCGCCGAGGCATCGCTTACGCTGGAGGATGTCCCGCTCGGAGCGCTGGCCGTAGTCGGGTTGTTGTTGCCCGTTGTAGATCCGCCGCCTGCGGTAGCATTCACCGTCAGATGTTCATCCACCTTCTTGATTCCCGCCACGGACTTCGCCATCTCCTTGGCCCGCTTCTTGTCTGCCTTGGACACTACCGTTCCTGTGAGCATTGCGGTGTGGTTGGTGACCGACACTTGCACATTGGCGAACGCGGGATCCTGGCTGAACTTCGATTGAAGCTGCTGTGTCAAATCGCCGTCGCTGGAAGAGCTCTTGGAACTGACGGCAGCGCTGTCATTTCCTGTACTTGTTTGACTGGACGCAGCCGTGCTCTGGGAACTCGGTATTGTTGACGAGTTCGAGGTTGCATCCTGCGCCAACAGGAATGGCACTGTCGCGGCCGACAAAACTAGCGCTAGGAAAATACATGTCTTTTGCTTCATGGGGAAATCTCCTGGGTTGCCTATACTCTGAGTCTGGGTACCTCTCCACCCCTACCGGATGCTATTGATGTAGAGAGGGTTGGCAGACTAAGGCATTACAGATCAGGTACTGCGACCCGATCACCCGATTCTTCCTGATTCTCGTTACACTATCTGCATGCACGCGCACGCTCATGGCCCGGCGAGCACTTCAAAGCTCCTGCGCGTGGCTCTGTTCCTGACTGTTGCTTACATTGGCGTAACGGTCATTGCAGGAATCAAGGCCCATAGTCTGGCCCTTCTATCCGAGGCTGGGCACAATGTATCGGACTTTCTTGCCCTCCTGCTCTCCTGGGTAGCGGTCTACCTTGGGACACGACCGCCCACAGCGACGAAGACTTTCGGCTACCATCGCGCTGGCGTGCTGGCGGCGTTTGTGAATGCGCTCAGCCTGGTAGTGGTGGCAATTTACATCTTTCTGGAGGCCGCTCACCGGATGGTGAACCCGGTCGGGGTGCATGCCCGGACGATGATGATCGTGGCCGCTGCAGGCGTTGCCATGAACGGAATCATCGCGCTCATGCTGCGCGGCAGCAGCCACGATGTGAACGTCCGCAGCGCGTTCATTCACATGTTGGGAGACACACTCTCGACTGCCTCAGTAATTGTGGGCGGCTGGATCATCCTATTGACCGGAAAGACTTGGATCGATCCGGCTCTGTCATTCGGAATCGGCGCACTGATCCTTTGGTCCTCATTCGGCATTGTTCGCGAGACGCTCAATATATTGTTGGAAGGTACTCCGAAGGGGGTAAGCATGCACTTGTTGGCGGATGCAATGAAACAGGTGGACGGTGTGCGGGATGTACACGATCTCCATGTCTGGAGCATCGGCTCGGAGATGCATGCGCTCTCCTGCCACATTGCTATTGCCGACATTCCACCATCGGCAAGTGAGGCAATATTGCGCGATGTGAAAGAGCGCTTGGCGATGCAGTTTCGCATTCACCACACCACGATTCAGTTCGAGCATGAGAACTGCGAGATCGCCCACGGCTGCGTAATGCCAGTTGGGGTAGAAGAGGCTCACCATCATCATGGACACTGAGCTATAGCCGCTACACTAAACGCACAAGGAACAGTTCAATTTCCTACGATCGACAGAACACTCTGCAAGAGGCGTCAGCTTCTTCCTCCCTCTCAGGTTTCTTTTCCCATCCTCGCTGGCGCCAATCCGCGACCATGGTCTGGGTAGGGCTGATCGCCCGCGAGCTGGCCATTTTTATCGGACACACGTATCGAATTTCCAAACTCGAAGGAAGTTTTGGGTTTGGCTGGGAGACCGGTCGCATTGCTCGCTCCATCGCGTCGGGCCAGGGTTTCAGTTCGCCATTTCAGGACGCTACCGGACCCACAGCCTGGTTGGCTCCGATCTATCCGTATCTGCTGGCCGGAGTGTTCAAAGCATTCGGTGTTTACACAACCAGATCAGCGATCGTGATTCTCACGATCAATTCGATATTCTCGGCACTCACGATTATTCCGGTTTTCTATATCGCGCGCCGAACCTTTGGGCCTCGAGCGGCACGTTGGACAGGATGGCTCGCCGCACTCTTTCCATACGCGTGGTATTGGGCGATCAAGTGGGCTTGGGAAACTAGCCTGGCGACGCTGTTTCTGGCATGTGTATTCCTGTTATCACTGCGAATGGCCGGAATCGACTCGATGGCCTTTTCGACACAGCCTTCTTCGGCTGGGTCTCTGCAGAAAGCAATAGACGCCATGGCGTCTGACTCGCGAGTACAACTATCTCCGCGTTTGCACATTACAGAATGGCTATGGTTCGGATTGTTGTGGGGATTGATCGCCCTGACGAATCCGTCCTTATTATCCTGGCTGCCATTCTGTGGGTTATGGCTTCTGATCGTGCAGTTACGAGCTGAGTGCACGGATAGGCCCTTATGGTCCGCTCTGGCAGCCGGCGCCGTATGTCTCGCAGTGCTCAGTCCGTGGGTGATTCGGAACTACGTAGTCTTCCATCGCTTTATCCCTCTGCGCAGTAATTTCGGGGCGGAGCTGCGCATGGGAAATGGGGGCAATGCCGTAGGCCTGTGGCGCTTCTGGATGCACCCCAGCAGCAACGTCCTCGAGAGGAAGAAATTTCACGAGATGGGAGAGATCGCTTATGTTGAGATGAAGCGGCGGGAAGCGTTCGCCTTCATTCACTCAAATCCGCTGAGCTTTGCCCAACTCTCCGCGAAACGCGCCATTTACTTTTGGTATGGCACACCACGCGACACTGGATTTGAAGTTCTTACTCTGGGAAGAAATGTAGGGTTTCTGCTTTCGTCCATCCTGGCGTTTGGCGGACTGTGGGCGATGTGGCGCCAACGGCATCCTGCGACTTTCTTGTTTGCGTCGTTACTATTTGCCGCGCCCCTCATCTACTACGTTACTTTTCCTCACCCACGATATCGTGCTCCAATCGAACCGGAGATGTTGGTCCTGATGGTAGGGCTGTTCCTCCATACCGAATCGAAAGCAAATTCCAAACCAGCGCAGGAACCTATTTCTAACGATCCTTCATGAAACTAGTGCCCTCACGACGTTTCGCGGTGGATGGCAACAAGCCTCTACGGCGGTTATCGGTTGTTCTCCCGGTCTACAACGAGAAGGCAGCATGCCAGCGGGGATGTTCTGCTGATACAGGACGCCGATCTCGAGTACGATCCGCGCGACTACCCGCGTCTGCTGGAGCCTATTCTTGAAGGCTTTGCCGATGTCGTCTTCGGTAACCGGTTTCACGGCGGGTCCCATCGCGTGCTGTATTTCTGGCACTACATCAGCAATCAGGCTTTGACCTTCTTCTGTAACATGCTCACCAACCTCAACCTCACCGATATGGAGGTTGGGTACAAAGTCTTTCGCCGTGAGGTCCTCGACGCCGCTCAATTCCGCAGCAACCGTTTTGGCTTCGAGCCGGAGTTCACGATCAAGGTCGCTCGTCTGGGCTGCCGCATCTACGAAGTTCCGATCAGGTATCACGGCCGTACGTACGAGGAAGGCAAGAAGATCACGTGGCGCGATGGAGTGGCGGCGGTGTGGCACATTCTGAAATTCCGGTTCTTTGAATGAGTGCTGCAGCCACTCGCGTTGCCGTTGTAGGTTGCGGCGTCTTCGGTCGTAATCATGCACGCGTCTACCGGCAGCTTCAGCACGAAGGCGTCGGCATCGAATTCGTTGGAGTTGTCGACACCGATTCTCAGCGTGCCCGAAGCCTTGCAGCCGAGTTCGGTACGCAGTCCATCGCTTCGATCGGTGACCTGCGCGGAAAGATTGACGCCGCCTCAGTCGCAGTTCCTACCAGCCATCACCTAAGCGTTGGGCGCGAACTCATGGAGAGCGGCTCCGATGTGCTTGTCGAAAAGCCATTGGCCTCTACCCTGGAGGAAGCTGACGAACTGATGGCTGTCGCTTCAAAAACGGGCCGAATCGCGCAGGTGGGTCATCTGGAGCGTTTCAACCCAGCCGTGAAGGCAACTGTTCCGCTGGTAACGCTACCGATGTTCTTCGAAGTGCACCGACTGAGCGTGTTTACTCCGCGTTCGCTCGACGTTGACGTGATCATGGATCTGATGATCCACGACCTCGACGTTGTCCTCTCGCTGGTGAAATCTCCGGTCCGCGAAATTCGCGCCGTCGGCCTGCCGGTAATTAGCGACAAAGTGGACATCGCGAACGTCCGCATCGAGTTCGAAACTGGGTGCGTCGCCAATTTCACCGCCAGTCGCGTGAGCACGGAGAAGGTGCGCAAGCTGCGTTTCTTCCAGCCGCACGAGTACATTTCCATCGACTACGGGCGCCAGGATGTGATCAGTATTCGTGTGGACGAAGCCGCTGCGGCTGCCTTACTGAGGGGTGAAACACCCGCTGCTGGCTTAGGACCCGCTCCGGGCATTGCCATCAATAGACCCAAGGTAGAAACAAGGGAACCGCTGCGGACCGAGATCGAAGCATTTATCAATTCCGTGCGCAGCCGTCGCAACCCTGAGGTGTCGCTGAAAGATGGTCGCGCGGCTCTGGCCTTAGCGTTGGAAATCAACCAGGCCATTGTTAAGCATCACAATAGAGCAGGTTTGGGCGGGATTACCTGAACTCCATTGCACTAGCCGTTGCAAAATGTTGCAATCCGCTAGTGGACGGTAACAAAGTACGAATCCCAACGGACGTTTGGATTTACAAAGTCTCGAAGCCCGCATATATTTAGTGGGCAAAATCAAACATTTTGCTAGTTTCCTCGGCGCTTTTCGGTGCGCCAAAGGTAGCGGTAACCTGTGGAATCCTCTGCTGTGGCGATTGAAAAGGCCAAATTAGAGAGCCAGGACATTCTCGATTCTCTGGCTGGAGTCGTCACCTCGTTCTCAACCTATCCAAACGACGAAGTTCTCCAACATATTCCTGAATTTCTGGTGTCCGAGTTCCAGGGCGAACGCGGCGAATTATGGCTTTGGGATGAGACCTCGAACTCCCTCTATCTGGTCCATTCTGCCGGCAAGTCTGCTGAGCGACGTCTCGACTACGTGCCTTCCGGAGAAGGGGCGCTGGGTAAGGTCGCTGAGACTCATCGATCAATCGAGAACGTCAATCTGACGTTGTTTAGCGCGGAAGATCAGGAGTTTGCGCGTAAGAATGGCTTCAACTTTATCTCCTGCTACCCGCTTCTTTCCGGCGGCAGAACCTTACTCGGAACGCTTGCCGTGTACACGGAGACGAACGCCTCTCCAGCGCTGCTTTCGTTGTGGCGGACCTATTCGGAGATGTGCAACATCAAAGTTCCCGATGTGTTCGCGGCGCAGCAGCAACAGAAACAGATCACGCAGCTTTCGTTGCTATTTGAAGCAACGCGCCTCCTCAACTCGACACTCGACCTTGCGGAACTGCTTGAGCTGATTCTGAAGATTGCGCGCCAGGAAGTGAAAGCTGATCGCGGCAGCGTGTTTCTGGTTGACGCTAAGCAGAAAGAGCTGTGGTCGATTGTCGCCTTTGGTCTCGATCATCAGGAAATTCGCATGCCTTGGGGGAAGGGCATTGCGGGGCGTGTGGCCGAGACGGCAGAGACCGTCAACATCGAAAACGCATACGAGCATCCGGCCTTCGAACCGAGCTTCGATCAGCGGTTCAATTATCAGACTCGCTCTCTGCTGGGCATGCCCATCCGCCATTACACGGGCGAAGTTGTCGGCGTGATCCAGCTCCTTAACAAGACCACTGGCAATCGCTTTACCGAAGAGGACGAAGATTTTCTCTCCAAGCTGTCCGGCCACATGGCCATGGCGCTGGAGAACGCGCGTCTGCATCGCGAGTCCCTCGAGAAGCAACGCATGGAAAAGGAGTTGGCCCTGGCGCGCGGCATTCAGCGTAGCCTGCTCCCAGATCAGCCTCCAGTGATTCCGGGCTTTGAACTAGCTGTGGCGAACGAACCCTGCTTCGAGTGCGGCGGAGATTATTACGACTTCCTTCATCTCGGTCCGCAGTCGCTGTTGCTCGTGGTTGCCGACGTGGAAGGGAAGGGCGTTTCTTCGGCGCTGGTGATGTCAAATCTGCAAGCGACTCTGCGCGCGCTGGTAATGCATCTGCACTCGCTTGAGGTGCTCGCGCTGTCGTTGAACGAAATGATCTACAACGATACGAAGTCCGAGAAATATCTCAGTTGCTTCCTCGGCTTGGTGGATACGCGCCGCAATGGGCTCCACTACATCAACGCCGGTCACGTTCCGCCCATCCTGGTGGATGGAGCAACGGGAACCCACACGTTCCTGGAAGAGGGTGGCACGGTGATTGGGTTATTCCCAAAAACGGACTACACCCGCGGCACCGCCCAACTGAAAGCGGGAGATATTCTGGTCTGCTGCACCGATGGTATCCTGGAGGCCTGCAACCAGAACGATGAAGAGTTCGGGTCTGAGAAGCTGGCGGCGGCGGTGCTAAGGCATCGCCACAAGACTTCGCAGGGGATCATCGAGGCGGTGCTGGCTGAAGTAAATCACTGGTGCGACGGCATTCAGGCCGACGATAAAGTGCTGATGGTAATGAAGGTCAACAGCGATGGAACCATCACGCGAAGCGAAAGCAATCTTCCCAAACCGGAACTTACTTAGCGGGTCCGTTAGTCACTTCCGGCCACTGCGGTTTTCTCAGAAGCCTGTGACACTATCGCGACATCCATCTCTCCCGGCTTTTCCTTGGAGAACGGATTGAAGTCCGTGTGCGAGTCGTAAACGTCCAAGCCCTCGGTGCGCTTCAAAAAGTTCACGACCAAATAGGTCAGTGGGGTGGCCAGAACCTCGTAGAGCACTTTGCCAAGGTATCCTGACCCGATCAGGTTAAGGATCAGTTTGGTGGGCAGGGTGCCCCCGAAGGCGAGAAACATGACAATGGTCGTGTCCACCGCTTGGCCCACCACCGTAGACCCAACCGTTCGTGTCCACAGCCAGCGCCCTTCGGTCAGCAGTTTCATCCGCGCCAGGGTGTACGAGTTGGCGAACTCACCGCACCAAAAAGCAACCAGGCTGGCTGCGACCATGCGAGGCACAAAATTGAATACAACCTCAAAGGCGTGCTGATTCGGCCAGTCTGGCGCTGGGGGAATGTGAACCGTCACGAAGCCCATCAAAGCCATCAAGCCTGAAGCGAAGAAACCAATCCAGATCGCGCGCCGAGAACCCGAGTATCCGTAGACTTCAGTAAATACGTCGCCAAAGATGTAAGTGATGGGGAAGAGAAGCTGTGCTCCCGAGATGCGAAACGGCCCGATAGCACAAATCTTCGATCCAACCAGGTTCGAGATCAGCAGCACCACCACGAAGATGTGCACCAGGATGTCGTAATAGCGAAAGTTACGTAGACTCTGGTGCTTGTGCGTGAGCCGCTGGAGGAGGACGTTGGACATGAGAGGGCTGCTCTCATTGTAATAGTAGAGACGCAGCATGCTGCGTCTCCACGATGCGGCCTGTTCAAGAACGATGCGAGGCCGGCCGAGCAAAGCAGCGTGCTGCGTCT
>QIBC01000280.1 GCA_003225215.1 Acidobacteriota bacterium | reverse complement strand
GGATTCGGCACATTTGTGGGTGGGGGAAAGTGATCGTAAAGGCCACCCGCTTCGTCGAAGGTGAGAATGAAGACAGAGTCCTTCCATGCTGAGCTGTTCATCAAGCCGTTGATCAAGTGGGCAGTGTCCTTCACGCCCGCCTGAATGTTGTCGCCAAGACCTGGATGCTCGTCATTCTCGGCTCGCTCGATGTAGGCAACTGCCGGAAGAGTTCCATTGGCAAGGTCGGCATCGAATTGGTCGAGCTTGACTATATGCGGGCTCGCCCCGCTGGGTCCGAACCTTGCCATGAACCCAGAGAATGCGGCCGCGGACGAATAGAGTTCGTTGCTGTAGATCTTCCACGAGACTCCAGCAGCCTGAAGACGATCAAAGATCGTGGGAGCCTGAATGGAAGGCTCGTTCTGGATTGGATATGCGTATCCGCCTGAGGTTGCTCCCACCAGGTAGTAGCGATTGGGATCGGTTCTCGCAGGTGCCGGAGCAAACCAGCGGTCAGAGACAGCAAACTGTGTCGCCAGCCAGTAGTGATACTCAAGATCCTGCGCTGTGTAGAATCCCATTGCTCGAATGCCCTGCTTATCGGGAACCGTGGGGTTTGTGCCTGGCGCTCCGGGAGTTGCGCTGGCGGCGCCGATCGCAAAACCATCCATCCTCGGAGTATCGGAGGCGGGATCTTCTGCGTTAAAAGCCCAGCGCGTTACGATCCAGTCTGCGCTGGTGTTCTCGATGCACATTGTCTTCAGATGGAACGCGTAGATCGGGGTCGTGGGAAATCCCGCGGCGTTCGGGGCTTTATTCATGGCTCCGCAGGGTTTCGTCCAATCGGAGTTCGTGCTGCTGCAGTCGTCGGGTAATCCATCGACTTCCGGCGGCAGCCCGAACTTGGCCCGATACTCATTGAGCTTGCCCAAGTAGACGTCAAAGCTTCGATTTTCCTGAGCGAGGAAGATGATGTGGTTGACCGCCGTGATGTCCCCGGGCGAAGTTGCCGGAGTAACCTGCACGGAAGCTTGCGCGGTCGCCGTTCCTTGCGCTCCCGTCGCGGTAAGAACGAAGTTGACGGTTCCTACATCGTTCAACGTGACGACGGTTGATGTCTGTCCTGAGCCGATGGGAACATTATTCCCATTTTGGGTGAGACTAATGGACGTTGCATTGGTTGTCGTCCACTTGAGGGTTACGGATTGTCCTGCGGTGACGGTAGTCGGATTGGCGGTCAGAGTTGCTGTTGGTCCTTGAGGCGGAGGAGGAGCGGTTACCGTTACGGTCGCTTTTGCGGTTGCGGCCGTCGTCCCGGTCGCTCCGGTGGCGGTCAGCGTGAACGTCGTGGTCCCCACCGTGTTCAGCGTGAATTGCATTCCGGGCGAACTAAGCGGATTGCCATCCAGCGGGACTGCCGTTCCGTTTTGAGTCAGGGTAATGGACGTGGCGTTCTGGGTCTGCCAACTTACTGTGACCTTATCTCCCTGCTGCACGGATGACGGCGCGACTGTGATGCTTGCTGTGGGATTCGTTGGCGTAGGGGTCGGCGTGGGCGTAGGGGTCGGCGTGGGCGTTGGGGTCGGATTGGGATTAGGGTTTGGATTGGTAATAGGATTGCTTCCCCCGGTGCTACTGTGGCTGCCAGTCAATCCCAAACAACCAGCTAGCAGCATCAACGAAAGCGACAAAACCAGCGCACTTACCGCGCGAACGACCCCAAACCTCGACATATGGCCCTCGGGAACCCAAAATCTGACATGCTGAGTTTTCGGATGGAGCAGCAGCTTGGCAAGTTGCCAACCCGGCCTGCGCCGGGCTGCGTTGGTGCCAACTTTCCTTGTTTGAGTCTGTTACAGGACGTTAATGCAGGGAGGAGTCGGCCGGTCGACGCGTGTTTTCAGCACTCGATGATGTTTAGGGCCAGGCCGCCTAAGGATGTCTCTTTATAGCGGGACTGCATGTCTTGACCAGTGCGGTACATGGTCTCGATCACCTGGTCGAGCGAGACCTTATGCTCGCCGGTTTCACTCATCGCCATCCGAGCAGCATTGATGGCCTTCACTGATCCCATAGCATTGCGTTCGATGCAAGGAATCTGAACGAGCCCACCGATTGGGTCGCAGGTCATGCCGAGATTGTGTTCCATGCCGATCTCGGCTGCGTATTCAATTTGTGCGCTGCTGCCGCCGAGCGCTGCCACGAGTCCGCCCGCGGCCATAGAGCAGGCAACCCCAACTTCTCCCTGGCAGCCTACTTCCGCTCCGGAGATCGAAGCGTTCTCTTTGTATAGGATCCCGATGGCTCCCGCTGTCAACAGGTAGCGGAAGATACCCTCGCCGGTGCTGTTGGGGATGAAACGAAGATAATAACGGCCCACCGCAGGAATGATGCCCGCAGCTCCGTTTGTCGGAGCAGTCACGACGCGGCCTCCGGAGGCGTTTTCTTCGTTTACCGCCATGGCGAAGGCATTCACCCAATCCATGGGCGCGAGTGGGTCCGAACTACTCTGCTTGCTGAGTTTCTGAAAAAGACGCGGAGCGCGTCGTCGTACTTTAAGACCGCCAGGAAGAATGCCCTCTGTGCGCAGGCCGCGATCGATACAGGCTTCCATCGTCTGATGAATCCGGTTCAGCTGCTCCCTGATCTCGGACTCGCTTCTCCAAGCCTTCTCATTCGCAAGTGCGATTTCCCAAATGGAGATTCCATTCTCTTCGGCGATGCGGAGCAAGTCGGCTGCGCTTGAGAATGGAAACGGTACTGCCTCTCTCTGTGCCACCGCCCCGTGCGCCGGCTGCTCGCCCTCTCGGATGATGAATCCGCCGCCAACCGAATAGTAGATCTCGGTGTCGACCACCGAGCCATCCGCTGCAAAAGCGGTGAAGCGCATGCCATTGGAGTGACCTGGCAGCGTTTCCGTGGTGCGGAAGACCAGATCGGTACTCTCTTCAAATCTGATCGGATGGCGATGAAGCAGCCGAATTGTGCCGCTGCTGCGAACGTCAGTGACCAAAGACTCGATGTTGCCGGGATCGACTTCTGCCGGCGACTCGCCCAGTAGCCCAAGGATGATTGCGCGATCGGTGGCGTGGCCTCGACCCGTCAGCGCCAGAGAACCAAACAACTCGGTGGCTATCCGTGAAACTTTTTCAAGATCTCCAGCTTGTGGGATCCGTTCGACGAAATCGCGGGCAGCCCGCATCGGCCCCACGGTATGGGAACTCGAAGGACCAACACCGATTTTGAAAATCTCAAAAACGCTGGTTTTCACGAAAACCGCTCGATCTGACTGCGAATGACTTCAATACCTATTGTAGTCGGAGACCTGCAGCATCAGCCGAAACTAGTCTTGCGGGAGAAGTACACACTGAGAGCATTCAATCGAAAAGCTCACGGCGAGAGACTAATCTCAAACGTAGAACGCCGATCGAGACACCGCCATCCAGATAAAAAGTCTGCAACAGCTCAGCTTTTCTTTGACGTTACCGCAAAGAAGGCGGTGGCGTCCTGGTGGACGTGTCTTGCGCCGCAGTCAGGGCAGGCTATATCGCCTTTCTCGTACTCTGCAAGGGTAAGAATGACTTCGAAAGGCTTCTGGCAATCTTCGCAGAAGAATTCATAGCGAGGCATACGGCACCTCCTGAAACATCGCAGAGAATCTTACTCTCATCAGGAGTCTTTGGATTTCCAGCACCCTTATCGGTGCAATGTCAGTTTCTGCGCAGAGTTGCCTCGATCAGACCGTAAGGTTCGTCGGTGGGAACAAAAACTTCGTTGCGGTTGTCAATTCCAAAACGGGACACATCAAAAGCGAGATGATGCCTATTCGGCATCGATAGGCGGATCTCGGTGAGCTGGTCGCACCGCTCCAGGGCCGCTTCAGCCATCGCATAGAGCGTGTGTTGCACTGACTCGCTGGGATGATCGGCAAACGTTTCTAATAAAGCCCCGCGTACTGTCCTCCAGCACAGACCAAAAGTTGCATCTTCCACTCGATAATCCCATTCCGCGCTTATTACTGTTGCGAAGATGCGGTCACGAGTTTCGGCGAGGGCTGTATACGAATCCTTCATGTAGCCGTCGAAAGCTGAGCCGGCGGTTCTCAGCACCAGCAGCCCTTCGATCCCGGCGGACACAGTTGTTCTCTCACGAGTTCCAGTCACAGCAGCGGTGCGGCGCTCATTGCCGGTAGAGACAAAAGCGGTGGGATGCGGTCTTGCCTCGGTGCCCATGCGCGACCAGAGATGCTCAGAGATGCCAACCTTGACTGCTGTGACCTGGGCGTTGTTTGCCAGAAAGTGCGATACCAGCCGAGTGCCAAAGTGTTCGACCTCCCCCACGGGCTGCTGCGAAGCGAGGGCATATACGGTGTTCCTCATCGTGTCAGTGGGAAGAATCTTGCTGTTGTCGCCTTTCGTATGTGCGGCGTCGAAGTCGCCCTCGAACTGAATGTCGACCGAGATGTCTTTGATCTCGTGCTGCGGACCGGTTCTGGTCACGCGCAGCAGGCGCACACGCGACTTTCCGTAGTTATTGGCGACTAGCTCGAAGCTCATCGGCTAGCTGCCTCGATAGGTCGAGTATCCATAAGGACTAAGTAATAGCGGCACATGATAGTGCTGAGCAGGATCATGGATTTCGAAAACAATTTCCACTTCGGGAAAGAATGGCTTGCCCGATTGCGCAAGATATATTTCGGTTTCGAACGTCAGGCGATACCTTCCCGGCCGCAGCTTCGATTTGCGCAGCAAGTCTGTAATTTTTCCGTCCTGATTCGTGATTCCGCGGGCACGCTCTTGCCAACTGCCATCGGAGTGCAGGTGGAGCGATACGGGAAT
>QIBC01000279.1 GCA_003225215.1 Acidobacteriota bacterium | reverse complement strand
GTCGCATCCAGCGCTGCGCCGCCGATCGGGTACTCTTGAGATTGAAACTCAAACCCGCTGATGTCTGCGAGCGTGCGGATAACCTTCGTGGCGACTTTCATTACCTCGGGCCCGATGCCGTCGCCGGGCAGAACCGCAACCTTGAGCCTCATCTCTCGCCTCGAATCGCTAACTCACAATAGGTGCGCCAACATTTGTCATGGCTGCGCTCGCGCGAGCCGAACGCCGCTCGATCGGCAGCAATGACAATAAATCCTGGTCGTAGATGTTCTTTTTGCGGTCAGCCAGTTCGATGAACCGCGTGTAGGTCTCTTTTACTTCAGCAGGGTTAAGCCGATATCCCAGTTCGGCATATCGAGCTTGCAGTGCGTGCCGTCCGGAATGCTTTCCCAAAACGAGCTTGGTTCCCGGAGCGCCGACCGATTCCGGAGTCATGATCTCGTAGCACAGTGGGTTCGAAAGCATGCCATGCTGATGGATTCCAGCAGCGTGAGCAAAAGCGTTTGCGCCGACGACCGGTTTGTTCGGCTGCGGTCCGAAACTGATCATTCCCGCTAACTGCTGGCTGGCGGCATAGAGCAACTTGCTCTCGATGCCGGTTTGATACTGCATGCGATCGGCGCGAACACGCATTGCCATTACGATTTCTTCGAGCGGCGCATTGCCCGCCCGCTCGCCGATACCGTTGATTGTGCATTCTACCTGCCGTGCGCCTGCTTCAATGCCGGCAAGGGTGTTTGCCACTGCAAGCCCGAGATCGTCGTGGCAATGAACGGACATGACGGCTTTGTCGATATTGCCGACTTTCTTGCAGAGGTTGGCTATCAGGGCGCCATACTCGGCTGGAAGCGTGTAGCCGACCGTATCGGGAATATTCAGCGTGGTAGCTCCAGCTTCAATTGCTGTCTCAAGCACTTCGCAGAGGAAATCGAAGTCCGAACGCGTCGCGTCTTCGGGCGAAAACTCTACGTCGTCGCAGCGCGACTTCGCCAGCGAGACCACTTCTCGCGTTTGCTGAAGCGCCTCCGCCCGGCTGATCTTCAGTTTGAATTCAAGATGAATGTCTGAGGTTGCGAGAAACGTGTGAATGCGGGGACGCTCGGCATCGCGAACCGCAGCCCAGGCGCGCTCCACATCTTCCCGTATGCAGCGAGCTAACGCCGCAACTTTAGGCCTCCGGATTTCACGGGCGATTTGCTCTACCGCGGCGAAGTCTCCCTGTGAGGCAATGGGAAAGCCGGCTTCGATCACATCAACTCCGAGCGCATCGAGGGTCCGCGCCATCTGCAGTTTTTCGTGAATATTCATGCTGCATCCCGGAGATTGTTCGCCGTCGCGCAGCGTCGTGTCGAAGATCGTGATTCGTTCCATGGCTTTCCTCGGGGTAGAGACGCCGCCTGCTGCGTCTCCACGATGCAGCCGACTGAAAGACGCCGCAATCGACTGCCCATTGTGCATGGTGCAGACGCAGCATGCTGCGTCTCTACTTTGGCCTTTCATTCTCAAGCTCTGGTCGCCTATAAACCAAGCTTCTAATTGTTATGGAATCATAATCCAGCATGCTAGTATGGGCTTTCACTTATAGCCATATAAGCAAGCCCAGCGTACTGCATGGATCTGTTTCAACTCCAGACTTTCATGGCCGTGGTACAGGAAGGGAGCTTCTCGCGCGCCGCGCAGAAGCTGCATCGCAGCCAGCCCGCCATCAGCCAGACGATACGCAAGCTCGAGGCGGAGCTGGGCGAGCCGCTCCTCGATCGTTCTTCGCGCGACGGCACGCTCACCGATGCAGGCCAGGTAGTTTACGACTACGCGCAAAAGATGGTGAACCTGCGCACCGAAGCGCAAGGAGCCCTGACGGAACTGCGCCAGCTGTATCGTGGAAAGCTGAGCATTGCCGCGAACGAATTCACGTGTCTTTATTTACTGCCGGTACTCGACGAGTTCCGCCGACTGTATCCGACGATCAAGATCACGGTTTTGCGCTCGCTTGCCAGCCGAATCCCAGACGAGCTGCTGAATCACCATGCCGAATTGGGAGTGATCTCGTTTCGTCCAAATTCGCCGGAGTTGCAATCGATCTGTGTTTACAGCGACCAGCTCACATTCATCGTTCACCGCAAGCATCCGCTCAGCGGACAAGCGCGCGTAAAGATCCAGCAACTCGGCGCCGAAATGTTTATCGCGCACAACGTGCAATCGCCTTATCGATTGAAGGTCATCGATGCTTTCCGAAGATCCAAGACTCCGCTCAATATGAACGTCGAGCTGCCGACCATTGAGTCGATCAAGAAGTTTGTCGCCATGGGCAATGGCGTGGCCCTGCTGCCTCGCATCTCGGTGCAGGAAGAGCTTGGACCCAAACTGGTAAGCGTCTCTGTGCCCGAGCTGCAATTTGAACGCAAGCTGCGAATCGTTTATCGCAAGCGCTCGAAGCTCTCGCACGCGGCGAAGGCGTTTCTCAAAGTCGCGCAGTCATTCGCGCAGGTGCGCGAGGATTATACGTATGCGGTGGAACGGTGAATGGGCGTTAAGCATCAGGCTTAGCCAGAGGTGGGCTTCCAGCCCCCGAGGGCTGCTTCCCAATTTGGAAGGAGCCCGCCGCGGCTGAAGCCGGATTTCAGGTATGCTGTGAATGGCACGGCTTCGCTTTCGCTGAAGCCATGCCCCTTCAAAACCAAGAAACGCGACAGTTAATGTTGGAAACCCGGCTGCGTGGATTTCTACCTCCGCGAATAAACCGACTGGCAAAAGGAGCCCGAATGTCTTTAATCAATGGTGACAAGTCTCGCGATAATCGCAGGCACAAGAAGGTGGTCAAGATGCGCGAGAAGCGCGAGGCCCTGAAGGCCAAAGTTGTGGGAGCGCCGCCGCAAAAATCGAAGGCGTTGAAGTAAGAATCGAAGGGCTTCACGGGCTTCTGCGCCGGAGACAACCGGTGGCTTCATCCAACGCGATCTCCACTCTCTCGTCCTTTATGCCTGGTGGAACTCCCCATGTTTGCGCAGGCTCTTCAGATAGGCCGAGATCGCTTCGCGGATATTGGCTTGCGCCTCTGTTCTAGTCTGACCCTGTGAGATGCAACCAGGCAAAGCCGGACAGGTGACAATGAACATGCCATCTTCGTCCTGTTCGAAGACAACGCGGTATTTCATCGACCTGATGCCAGCAACCGTAAGACTCTGTTATCAAGGGACCGCCGCGCGCCCTCGCGCGGGTTTTCGTCTGAGACGGCGAGGAACGACGAGTTCCCCCGATAGGAACCTGTGCCCACAATTTGGATTTTCTTGTGATACCACCGAAAAACCCGCGCGAGGGCGCGTGGCGGTCCTTGCTCAGCGGCTACCTCTACGCTCGCAGTGCTGATAGGGGAACCTGAATATCTTCCAGCTTCACCGGCGTGACCTTGGGCAACGAACCTCGATACATCGCGACTTCGTCGCAGGCGTGGAGGCGCGGGCACTTTAGACAATCCTTGTAAATCTTGTCCGGCAGTACCTCACGGCTGGCGAACTCGAAGCCAAACTTCGCGAAGAAGTCTGGAATTCGCGTAAAGAGACACACGCACGTGATCTTGTGGTGCTCGGCTTCTTTGAGCAGCGCGTCGATCAACACGCGGCCGGCGCCTTTGCCTTTGTGCTTCGGGTAAACGGCGATAGAGCGGATCTCGGTCAGGTGCCGTCCATAGAAATGCAGCGCGCCGCAGGCGATAATCTCGCCTTCGTCTTCGACGACAACGAAGTCGCGGACATTCTCCGACAATTCCGCGAGTGTGCGTGGCAGCAGGGTGCCGTCGGGCGAGTATTCGCCGATGAGTTTGTGGATCCGCTCAACATCCGGCAGGATCGCTCTACGCGTGAGCATGGAGTGCCTCCTGGAGCGCGCGAACGCGCTGTTCGAGATTTTCAAGAGCCGCTCGCACCTGTGCGGGAGCGGTGCCGCCTGGAACATCATGACAACCAAGGACAGCTTCCAGCGTGATCGCGGAATAAAAATCGCGGTCAAACGCCGGGTTGAACTGCTGCAAATCCTCCAAACTCAAATCGCCAAGCTCACAGCCACGATCGAGGCAGAAGCTTACGGCCTTGCCGATGCCCTCGTGCGCAGTACGAAATGGAACTCCCTTTGCTGCGAGGTAGGTTGCAGCAGCCATGGCATTCATAAAGCCACATTCGGCAGCAGCGCCCATGCGGGCG
>QIBC01000278.1 GCA_003225215.1 Acidobacteriota bacterium | reverse complement strand
TGCCGGAACTTTCAGATATCGAAAACTTGCGCCTCCGAGTTTCCTAGCATTGCGTTCGCGGTCTTTTGAACTGCGCCTGCAATGCGATTCCGCTGGCTTCCGGTCTCAAGCAGTTATTCGCCGCCTGATTCCTCGCACCCAACGACAACTTACGCTGCCGCCGTTTGCTTGCCCGTCTGCATCTTCGATTTCAGCAACCGACCACTTTCCAACTTTCGTTGTTTGCGACCGGCCCTTGTTCGATTGGAACTCTCGGCTCCGTCTCGCGTCAGAACCGACCTTACGGCCTGTTCCTCTCCGACGAAACTGCGGGCCCCAACCGACTGTTTCAAGCTTCCATCCCCTGACGGAGATCTCAACTTTGAAACTCAGGCTCGAGCGATTCAGGACATCTCACGCTCGCGTGTTAGGGAATCTACTCTTTTCACCAATAGGAGCAAGCGAAATACGAGCCAATTTTGTGGGTTTCCTGTTCAAAAATTGTCCCTCTTGTGGAGTTGAGTGGAAAAGCTGAAAGCAAGCAATAGGTTGCACAAAACCCTATGCGAAATCATCGCAAAAAATCTATGGACATGCACCACTTATGGTGCGACGACTCCTTCTTGCGAACCATCCCGGCACGGCGGTGCAGCAAAGTACAGACGCAGCAGGGTGCGCTTCTATGCTGCGGAGAGTTGATGAGGGTTTGTACGGTTTTCCGAACAAACCCTTCCTGTTGCTCGCGAACCGCTCAATCCACGCGATGATGGCTAGCTACTTCTGAACTCCTCGGCGCATACCGCGCAGAGGTCACCGAGGAAGCCGCTAATACGTGGAACGCAAACCCGAGTTGTTGCTTGCTGACGTTGATGAACGAACTCGAACGCTCTGCCGCGACATCGCCGAGGGTTTGAACTGCGAGCTTGTCGTCGTATCTAACCATGACGCTGCTCTCTCCATGATTCAACGCGGCAAATTCTCCCTGGCGCTTTTGGATGCCAGGTCCATTTCAGATCCCTTGGATACGCTTTCCGGGATCAAGGCCAAATCGGCGAGGATCGAAGTCATCCTGCTGGAAGAAAAAGCCACCACGGCAGCCGCCGTTCGAGCAATTAAGGCTGGGTTCTCCGATTATCTTGAAAAGCCACTTGATTCGGAAGCGCTGGAAAGATCGATCGGGGATGCGTTGGATCGCCACCGGAAATTCCAGCCTTCAATTCCCACTCTGGAACAACTGGAACGGCAGGCGATCCAGGAGGCATTGGCGCAGGCTGGCGGTGACAAGATTGAAGCTGCGCGTCTGCTCTCGATTGGCAAGACGACGCTTTACCGCAAGCTGCGGCAATATGGAAATTATTCGCGTAAACGCAAAGGCCCCGCCCGCCACGCGCGTTTAGAAACGCCGTGAGTAGGTGGCAATCACCGTGTAGTCGGCAAACGCAGCATCGCCGTGAGTGTGGTTCTGGATATCCGCGGTGCTGATCTTGCGATTTCTCTCCATGGCCCAGGGAGCGCTCACGTTGAGCATGTTGTTGCGATAGGAAAAGGCCAGACCTGGCTCAATCGAAATCACGTATCCCGGTCGCCGGAAACCGTTGCTGGCGCCGAAGGCATCGCGTACCGGCACCCCTTCCATTCTTCCACCCAGGCTAAGGGCGAGATTGCGAACCTTAGGCACGTTGTGTGAAAAGCCTCCACGCCAGAGATATTGATCCGTTACCGACATCACGTCTTCGTGCGGAGCGCTGCGGAATGTCTTTACGCCATTCGTATCGCGTGGATTAAACAGCCACGAGCCAGTGAAGTAAAGCGCCGTGCGGAAGTACGTTTGCCGATAGGCCTGTGTGGCGAGAGTGAATCCCCAGCTTCCGTCGCCAGGTTGGATTGACTGATCGAAATTCCGAATTTGCGTTGTGCCGTTCGAGAGGATGGTCGTCCCCTTCGCGTCGTTGATGCCGGTTGGCATCTTGAGCGACATAGAAAAGGCGATGTTGCCGTGGCTCTCAGTCGGTGGACGAAATACCCATGCCTGCACGCCGGCCGTGATGTCGCCAATGCCGCCCACGCGCGAGACGTTTACGTTGCCTTGCTGATGGCGAGTCCCAGTCATAGCAGGGATGTCGCCGATGAGACTGAAGCGCGGCGTGATCTGATAGTTGAAGGAGAGATCGTAGAGATCGACGTGATTTTGCACTTGATTGTGCAGGATAGCCCGCCGCACCTGGTAGTCGGTTCCAACGTAGTGTGCGTAGGAGCTGTAAGTGCGGAATCCGACGCTTACGGTCAGATTATGGAGTTTGTCTGCCCAATCCCGCCCATGGAATTGCTGTTGCTGGTTTGTCGGATCCAGGCCGGAGATCAACGGTTGTTCCGTATGAGCCGCTACACAACCTTGTCCAAATGCTCCCGGAGAAAATGCCGGCACGGCGAGAGAACCTGCGACGATCAACAACGCTTTGAGGAGCTTGGTAGCGGAGATACGGTTCATGGAAACTCCAGCCTGGAGAAATCGGATCCGGGGCCCAAATGCGCGATGCGGAAGTACATCGTATGTAGCAGGTGGGAACAATAATACGAATGCACTATTGGGATGACCTGTACATTGGAAACCATGCAAACGATCCTTCGGCGCGTGCCGGCCACTTGTTTCATCGCCTTTCTGCTGATCTCCAGCGGTTCCGCTTTCGCTGCAAGGAACGTCCGCAAGCTCACCTTACGCGACCTCAACGGCAATAAGACCCATGTAAGCGACTATCAGGGACGCGTTGTTGTCCTGAATTTTTGGGCTACCTGGTGTGGACCATGCAAGGAAGAGCTTCCGCGTCTTGCCAAGATGGCTGATCAGTATGCCGCACAGAACGTCGCATTCGTGCTGGCGTCCATCGACGAGCAAAAGAAGCTCGAAGCAGTGCGCGGATTTGTGGCGCAGCAGAAGGTCACGCTACCGGTTTGGGTGGGAGCCGATGTCGATCTGCTCGAGCAGTTGTCCGGAACGAACGTAGTGCCCGCTACGCTCATCATTGACCACAAAGGCGAGATCGTTCGCGCAATCAACGGCGAGGCCCGCGAAGAGGACGTTAGGGAAGCCGTGGATTGGCTGCTGAGTGGAAAGAAAGGGCCAGTCCCGGCGGAAAAAATAAAAAGGTACTGATTCCGGTAGAGACGCAGCATGCTGCCGCGCTGTCCGAATTAGCTGGCGTGTTTCTTGGTTTCCTCAGGTTTTGAAGGGGCAGGGCTTCAGCGAAGCGTAGCCGTGCCGTTAAAACCGGCCAAAAAATTCCCGCCTGTTTAGGCGGGATCGATTCGATAGGGTGACTTCACTGTAGCGACTTACATCCAGCCGTACCATAGTGTTTTTGTAGTATCGTGCTCGTAATCCAAAACGACTAGATACTGCTGATCCGATTTATTCAGACTCATGCACCTGGACGTGCGATCCGCTGTCTCATTGCTGAGGTGAAGATGAAGCAAACGAAAAGAATCGTCGTTTACATCGCAGTTTTGCTCGCTGTTTCCGCGGCGCAGAATGCAAACAGCAAGGGGGCAGTTCTCGTGTCGGATCAGCGTCTGAAGCAGTTGCTTCCCGCAACCGTTTTTATCGACGGCGAGAACGTGCCTACGCAGGAGCGCAACGCAGTTCTCGTCCAGTTCCCTAATGGGAAAGTTCTGCTCGCGAGTTTGATCGACACGGCTGGATATAGCTCGGCATATCAAGAAAAGTACGCAGGTGTGCTGCTGTCGCAGACCGGATTCACCGTTGGCGCGAAGAGTCTGGACGCCGGAGCTTACGCAATCGGGCAAAAAAAGAACGCGGATTCCGTCACCATTTATGTCTACAACCTCGGCGGAGAAAAGGTGGCTGAGGTTCCCACGGAAAGGCAGGAAAACCTCCGCCCGCTGAAGCCGCTTCAGGTGATCGTAGCCGCCGACGGCACAGCTCGCTTGTATTTGGGACCCTACTACGTCCCCGTTGCAGGTCGGTAAGTGGCGCAGTCGTTTCCAAGCCCGCGCTCTGCTACAGCTGGATTGCTGGTGGGATTAGCCATTACGCTGGCGGTAGTAGTCGCGTATTCGTGGTATGTCACCCGGCAGATATCCGGCCTGCGCGATTTGCAAACCTCCATCACCGAACGCAATCGGATGGACTCGCTGCAGTTGTTACGAATTCAGAACACGCTCAACAGTATCGCTTTGGGAATGCGCGATGTGCTCGACAATACAGAGCACTATCCGGTACGGGCGTTCCAGGGACAATTCCAACGCCTGCGCACCGATCTCGAAGACGGAATGCGGCGGGAGCAAGCGGTTTCGGTTGCCACCCGCTCTGCTGAGCAGCGTCAATACCTCGAGAGTTCCGTCGCGCAATTCTGGGAAGCACTCGATCGCGTCTTCGATCTGTCGCGCACCGGTAAGGAAGCGGAAGCTCGCCTGCAGATCAGCCAGTCGCTTCAGGCGCGAGAAGCGGCGTTGAGCATTGCCGTCGCTCGTTTGTTGGTGGAGAACAATGAGAGCGAAAAGCAAGCCTCACTGCGAGTCAACGATATCTACCGCCGGGTCGAAAGGCAGGCATACACATTCCTGATCGCAGCCCTTGCGGCAATCGTGCTTACCAGCGTGCTCCTGATCCGCTCCAACCGCGAACTCTTTCGTCGGCTGGCTACGCTTTCCGAGCAACGAAGCGACTTGGCGCAGAAGCTGATCTCCACTCAGGAATCAACGCTCAGTTACGTCTCGCGCGAGCTTCACGACGAATTTGGACAGATACTCACTGCGCTTGGAGCCATGCTTACGCGGGCGGCCAAACGCAATCCCGATGCGGAACTGAACGAGAGCTTACGCGAAATTCGCGACGTGGCCCAATCAGCCCTTAACAAGGTGCGAACGTTCTCGCAGGCGCTGCATCCGGTGATGCTCGACGAAGCTGGACTCGAGCAGAGTCTCGACTGGTACCTGCCAACAGTCGAGCGACAAACCGGAATCGCGATCTCCTACGAAAAGTCCGGAACCATTTTTGAAGTTCCGCGCAGTGCCGGCGTTCACATCTATCGCGTTGTCCAGGAAGCGCTGAATAACGTGAAGCGGCACTCAGGAGCACAGCGAGCCTGGGTACGCCTGCGCTTTCTCGCCGATGCACTGGAGGTTGAGATTGAAGATCATGGCCGCGGCCTCGCAACGTCGAACGGCACGCGCGGCATCGGCCTCGTAGGCATGCGGGAGCGCGCGCAACTCATCGGAGCGGAGTTGCGCTTCACGCAACCGGCTGAAGGAGGTACGTTAGTGAGACTGCGCGTCCCCCGAACCGCGGTAGCAGAGGCACAAGTTCAGCAGGAACAGGTCCCCTAGTATTTTCACATGGACAGACGGACGAAATCTTGACACTCATAGCCGAATGCGCTAGCACAGAAGCATGAGTGGGTTTTTTAGGGAGTACCATTTTGGGAGGAGGCAGGCTTGCAGGCTGCCCGGGAATACTCGCCAAATCTGAGTAAATCCTCCCCCTAAACACAAGATGTTCGATTGCTCAATGTCGGCAATCGAAGATGTTGTGTTGCACGATGTCGAATCCTGTGGCTTTCGTGGTCTAAGTCCTTTAGTTCGAGATTTTTGTAAAAAAAGCGGGGAGGGGTACAGGAGATTCATGACGAAGAACAAGATCTCCGTTCTGTTGGTCGATGATCACAGCCTTGTGCGCCGCGGATTTCGCCGCATGCTCGAGGATGAGACCGACATACAAGTCGTCGGCGAGGCCAGCAGTGGCACCGAAGCCGTGGAACTAGCGCGCAAACTCAAGCCGCAGGTAATCCTTATGGATTGCGCGTTGCAGGGCGAGAGCGGCATCACAGCAACGCGAAGCATTGTTGCCGCCCTTCCCGATACAGCCGTGCTCATGCTGAGCATGCATTCGGAAGAGACGCTGGTTCGCCAGTCCCTTGAAGCCGGAGCACGTGGATACATCCTGAAGAACGCCTCGGATCTCGACCTGGCTGCCGCCATTCGTCGCGTTCTCGACGGCAACGTAGTGCTCGACCCACAAGTGAAGCGCACTGAGACGCTAAGAGGGGAGCGCAGCGCTGGACTTACCACCCGCGAACTCGAAGTTCTTCAGCTCATCGCCATCGGCAAATCAAATAAGGAAATTGCCGGCGACCTCGACCTGAGCGTCAACACGGTCGCGGTACATCGCGCCAACATCATGAACGCGCTCGGCCTGCATAAAACCGCCGAACTCGTCGTATATGCCATTCGCAATGGGTTGGTGAACCTTCCGTGAATCAACATCGGTCCGAGATCGTGACAGCCGCTCAGCGCCGAAGGCGCGCCATTCTTGTAACCCATGCGTACATTTTCAGCAAAGCCAAATCGATACTGTCGAACAATTAATCTGTGGTTTACAAGGTGATCGATCTTTATGGTCCAAAATGGAACTACACGGCCAGTTCTGGCACATTGCGGTCGCTTGGAAACCGCAGCCTGTTCGCCTCGCAAGAACCCCCTTCTCGGCTGGACCGATGCCCTCTTTCTTGGCTGTGTAATTATCTTTGGCCTACTGCTTCGTCTTCGGCATTTGGGCGCGCAATCACTTTGGATGGACGAGGGCGCAACGGCCGCCATTGCAAGCTTGGACTGGTCTTCGTTTTGGAAGCTGATATTCAGCCGCGAAATGAACATGTCCCCTTACTACTGCATCCTCAGGATGTTTCCGTCTCTCCTGCATTCCGAGGCATTGCTGCGCCTGCCCTCCGTGATCTTCGGCGGCTTGTTGATTGCGGCTGTTTGGCTGCTGGCGAAGGAATTTTTAGAGGATGGTCGGGATTTCCTCTACCTCGGCTCGGCGTTATTGATTGCCGTCAACGGATTTCTAATCGCTTACTCGCAGGAAGCGCGTGGATATGCAATGGCTGTTTGCCTCGTCGTGCTTTCGACGTGTGCGTCAGCGGTGGTGCTCAAGAGGCAAAGACTTAGTGTGATGTGGTGCCTGCTGGCCCTTGCTGCTTTCTACAGCCATCTTTATGCCGTGCTGTGGATCATTCCCCAAGCTTGGACTATTTGGAGAGTGCACCGAGAGCTTGGATGGAAGTTTTTCCGAAAGATCGTCGCAATCGGCTCGATCGGTTTGATTCCGCTGCTCGTGTTCGCTCTTCGTACGCGAGGCGGACAACTGGACTGGGTGCCCAAACTTACGCGGCACTATCTCCTCGAAATCTTCGTGCAAATTGCCGGGTACTCGCCGATCGCGCTGGCGCTTCTCTGCACAGGATCTGCTCTCGGTTGCCTGACCCTGTGGCGGCGGGGCGATGTTCTGGCACGCTTATTAGTGTTGGAGACCGTGGTGCCGATCTTTGTTCTGCTCGCTTGCTCGCCGATCCACCCATTGTTCGTACCCAGGTTTCTTATTTTCGCAATTCCATTTCTCTCCATTACTGCCATCGTCGGATTTGCGAATCTCCCCATTCCCTGGGGATTCTTGGCTTTTGTCTCGCTGTCGGTCGCTATGCTGGTGGTTGGAGACCGGTCCGCTGCGAAGGGTGACTGGAGGAGCATCACGCAGTATCTCTGCTCGCAGCCTCAGCAAGCCGTGGCTTTCTGGCCGCCTATGCAACGCCTCCCATATTGGTACTATTCGCGAGCAAACTCAGCGTGTCCGAAGCCACTCTCTTCCGACGGTCGCGAGCCCACTCTCTCCGACTTCGCCGGAGATAAGCGCGAATTTGCGACCAGGCTTTGCTCGTCACAACAACAGTCATCAGTGGCGATGAAGATGGCCGTCAGGCCTTTGCATATTGCTTCGGTTACATTGAGGCATTGATTCAGATGGTGAATGCCGAACCATAGGCCGGAATGAACGTTAACCGAGGCGCATGATCGCAGACGCGGTTGTCAGAACAGGAATTCTCCAGCTTCCGCTGCTCTCGTTCGCTCTCGGCGCACATTCTCAGGCAAACTACGTCGCTTCTCGAGGTTCTAATAAGTCAATAAAAAGCGTTTAGAGGTGCTATATGCGTTGGCTACTCATTTCGTTTCTGGCGGTCTCGATCGGCGCGGTCGCGCAGGACGGCAGCTCAGGCTCAAACACTCAGAAATCGGCAACGAAGGCGGGCGCGGTTCCCGATGCTCAGTTCGTAACCAAAGTTGCTCAAGGCAACATGGCCGAAGTTGCACTGGGAAAGTTGGCAACGGAAAAATCGCAGAACGATGACGTAAAGAAGTTCGGCCAGATGATGGTTGACGATCATTCGAAGGCCGAACAGGAACTTGAAGGTGTCGCCTCCAAGAACAATTGGACAGTTCCAAAGGACGTGAGTGCGCAACAAAAGGCGGAACAGCAACGCCTCGAAAAGCTCTCAGGCGCGGCCTTTGATCGCGCTTACATCCAGATGATGGTCAAAGATCACACCAAGGATGTGGCCGAATTCAAGAAGGAAGCCGCCAGCACCTCTGTCAACTCCGATCTAAAGGACTTCGCGACCCGTACGTATCCCACGCTGAACGACCACCTGACGCACGTGAAGGCGATCCATGACGCGATGAGTAAGTCAGGGACCAGCGGCAAAGTCGCAAGCAAGTCGAACAAGAAAAACACGTCCGCGGCCGCGAGCGGCGGGCCCGGGCTCAAGCTTATTTGATGGAGACTAGGCTGTATCGTGGAGACGCAGCATGATGCGTCTCTACCATTCCTGTCAGGCCCGTGCTGCGCCGGCCCGGGAAAGACCAAATGCAGCGCGGATGCTGGTTCGACTTAAGTAAGCAATGATCCACGCCAGCAGCGCGAACCGTAGCAGTCCGAGAACGGCCAGAGTTAGCGGAAGGTAATGAAACATGTGGGCAAACAATCCCACGTCGAGGACGAACGAAAACACAGCGAATCCGTAACTGACAAACCACGCCCATCGTTGCAGTTTTTGCAACGCGATCCCGATCCAGCAGCAGAGCCCCGCCATCACAACGAAGTAGGCGGTTACGATTCCTGGTACATCGAGTAGCAACGCCGGACCGAGCGAGGCGGATGGCGTGGCCTCCTCAATAAAGGAGATGAGCGAGGCGCGCGCAAAGAGCCATCCGAAGAGCAGGACGGCATAAGCCGCCGCGCCGAGGAAATACAGTATCGCAATCATGTTCACGCCAAGTGGACGTCGTTTCACGTTTAGTGTGGCGCCTCCTCCACCGAGATGATCTTCGAGTCCGCGCGGAATTTCTTGTCGTCGCTGAATTGCGCTTCAACCTCCAGCCGTATCGATTTCAGCAGCGCGACTCGCGCATCGAAGCTGATGTGAGCATGCTGCGGTAGCCACGCTTCGTGGTTCACGAGCGTTTGCTCAAGTTCAATGTGGGAACCGGAATGCAAACGCAAAAGGAACCCTCCCCACGTAATGGTATCGATTACTTCAGCCTCGAGCCGGAGCCACTGATAATCGTCCTTCCCGATCCACAACTTTGGACGCAGCTTCGGCAACACGCGTGCCGCGTTCAGCTTTGGCCGAAACGCCTGGCGAGGCTCGCCTATCAGTACGTACGCAGATCGCCCGTTCAGCGTTTCTTCTCGGAGAATGCGGAAATCGTACGCCTCCGGAACCTCCAGGAGAAAAGAATGCTCTTCCCGATGGCGTTTTTCAAAATCCGCGAGACGCTTCTGCCGGTCCGCTGGGCTCTCCTGTCGACGCTTGTCCATCGTGTCATTAAGCTTCTTCTCAACCTTGCGTGCCTCAGAATCGGACAGCGCCTGGTCGTTGCGCTTGACTAACCGTGCATAGGGCTGCCCATAAAGAAAGACAATCTCTTCGGTCTCCGATTTCGTGGACTTCGCGTTCCCATCGGAGTTCAGCTCGCGCTGCTCAATGCGCTGCATGAACGTGTAGTTCGTCTCCTTGTCCCAATTGCTGACGTCGTGCTCCATAGCCCGACGCACGATTTCGTTAGGAGCTGGAGGCGCAGGAGGTAATTGACTGCTCTGAGGATGGTTATTTGCCTGCGAAAGGACTGAAACCGACACTCCCAAAATAACAATAAAGATCACGCATGCGGGCGGACTCAATTTTACCTTCGACAATTCCCGCATAGTCTGGCAGAAGGACTCAAATGGAGATATTGAATCATACGCTTTGTGAAACTGGGAACGAGGACGGTCGCTCTCCGGGATTCCTCAAACGCTGGAACATTCTTTCACGAAGCGTAATCGAAGCGTCATTGCAGGCATGAAGGCATCGTACAATCTGGGTAGAGTACTTTGCGCACGCGCGGAGGGATGTGTGAGCGGTTGAAACAGGCGGTCTTGAAAACCGCTATACCCGAAAGGGTATCGGGGGTTCGAATCCCTCT